>JBAXSK010000329.1:0-3757 GCA_037130765.1 Pseudanabaena sp. ELA607 | reverse complement strand
AATTTTGCGGGTAATAATGGAGCCACAGCAACGGTGGGAGTTAAAGCTCCAGGCAGCCAATTCCTTTCCAGTTTTGATCGCACTTTAGTATCTTTTAACAAGACAAATGATTTAGTTGGCAATTCTAAAGCCATAGAATTTACTCCCATCTTTGTCGATCCTGCCACACCAGTTATCACGAGTGCTCTAACCATTGACTTTGCGGAAAATGGCACAGGGACAGTCTATACCGTGACGGCTACCGCGCCACAGGGAGCTACTCTTACTTACGGATTATCTGGCACTGATGCAAATTTATTTAACATCGACATCAATTCTGGTATTGTCACCTTCAAAACTGCCCCTGACTTTGAGATACCCACAGATAGCGGTGCTAATAACATTTACGACATTAATGTAATTGCGAATAATGGCACTTTGAGTAATTCTCAAGCACTGGCAATTACTGTTACCAATGTCAATGAAGTAGTCAGTAATACACAGTATATTGCCACTGCCAAAACCTATGAGAATCTGGATTTAGTTTCAGGAGCAACTAATGTAGTCACAGTCACAGATTTGAGTAGCGCTGATGACCAAGAGGCGACAATTAATTTAGGTCAAAACAGTTTCAAATTCTATGATACGGTTTACACAAGTTTAAACATTGACAGCAATGGTCGGATTACCTTTGGCACGAGTAGCAGTGACTATCTTAATACAGACTTAACGAGCAACGATCCTAATGCCCCAGCGATAATTGCCCCTTTCTGGACTGACCTGAAAACTGATTCCACCGCATCAACAGAACCAAGTTTAGATGATTCCGTCCTCTATAAGATTGAAGGCGATCGCCTTATTATTGAGTGGAATAATGTCCATCTCTATGATGGCGGCACAACCACCGATGGATTGACTTTTCAAGCGATTTTGCAACTAAATACAGCAGGTGCAAATGGCAAGATCGTCTTTAACTATCCAGACTTAATCGAACAAAATTTTGCGGGTAATAATGGAGCCACAGCAACGGTGGGAGTTAAAGCTCCAGGCAACCAAACTACTTCTATTTTTAATCGCACTTTAGTATCTTTTAACGAGACAAATGCTTTAGTTGGAAATTCTAAAGCCATAGAATTTACTCCCACATTAGTCGATCCTGCGACACCAGTTATCACGAGTGCTCCAACCATTGACTTTGCAGAAAATGGCACAGGGACAGTCTATACCGTGACGGCTACCGCGCCACAGGGAGCTACTCTTACTTACGGATTATCTGGCACTGATGCAAATTTATTTAACATCGACATCAATTCTGGTATTGTCACCTTCAAAACTGCCCCTGACTTTGAGATACCCACAGATAGCGGTGCTAATAACATTTACGACATTAATGTAATTGCGAATAATGGCACTTTGAGTAATTCTCAAGCACTGGCAATTACTGTTACCAATGTCAATGAAGTAGTCAGTAATACACAGTATATTGCCACTGCCAAAACCTATGAGAATCTGGATTTAGTTTCAGGAGCAACTAATGTAGTCACAGTCACAGATTTGAGTAGCGCTGATGACCAAGAGGCGACAATTAATTTAGGTCAAAACAGTTTCAAATTCTATGATACGGTTTACACAAGTTTAAACATTGACAGCAATGGTCGGATTACCTTTGGCACGAGTAGCAGTGACTATCTTAATACAGACTTAACGAGCAACGATCCTAATGCCCCAGCGATAATTGCCCCTTTCTGGACTGACCTGAAAACTGATTCCACCGCATCAACAGAACCAAGTTTAGATGATTCCGTCCTCTATAAGATTGAAGGCGATCGAATTATTATTGAGTGGAATAATGTCCACTTTTTTGATGGCGGTACAACTACTGATGGTTTGACCTTCCAAGTCATTTTACAACTAAATACAGCAGGTGCCAATGGCAAGATTGTCTTTAACTATCCAGACTTAATCGAACAAAATTTTGCGGGTAACAATGGAGCCACAGCAACGGTGGGAGTTAAAGCTCCAGGCAGCCAAACTACTTCTATTTTTGATCGCACTTTAGTATCTTTTAACGAGACAAATGCTTTAGTTGGAAATTCTAAAGCTATAGAATTTACTCCTGTTATCAGAGGTTCCATTCCCGTCATTAGTCTAGCAGTTAGCGCAGATGTTGTCGAAGATGGAGTTCCCAATCTTGTATACACGTTCATCCGCACTGGCGATGTAACCAATGCACTGACCGTCAACTACAATGTTGGTGGTACTGCAACCTTCAATAATGACTATACCCAAACTGGAGCTGATACATTTACGGCTTCTACAGGAACTGTCAACTTTGCGGCTAATGCCACCACGGCAACTGTAACCGTCGATCCTACCGCTGATACAACGTTTGAGCCAGATGAAACTGTCATTCTCACGTTAGCATCGGGAACTGGATATACCATTGATACCGCTGCTCCAGTTACAGGAACGATCATTAATGACGATCCCGTACCTGAGACTAAAGCTATATTCTCTAAGGGCAGCGATGATATCTTTAACCTCACTGGTTTAAGTACATCTAAACTTAAAGTTTCATTTACTGATGCTGGTTCTAATTCTGTTAATGAAATTGGATTTTTTAGTGTTGATGATGCCACAGGAAAAATTGGTTCCTTCTCAATCGGCAGTGCTGGTTATGCTCAGGCTGCGTTAGAGCGTTCTAAGGTGATCTTCTCCGCGATCGCGAATAAACCATCAGGCTACGATCCTACTAACACCAGTCTCATTGAAGCAACTGGAAATCTTAGATTTTATTTACTTAAGAGCGGCACAACTACGGAAGAAGCTTTAAGATCTAGTAACTCTAGCAACATTCAATTTTCGACAAATTCAGCCAAGATTACGGATTTGGGTAGCGGTAGTTTTACGATCGCTTGGGATGATGGTTCTGGCAGTAATGGCTTTAAATCTCTAGCAATCAAGGTTGAAGGCTCAGATGATCCATTAGCGATCGGGACTAAACAGCAAGGCAATTCTTTCAATGGCAAAGGTGGCGGTGAGGTTATTGATTTACGATTTGCCTCTGGGCTTGCGGCGGATACAAAATCTGTCAATGCTGATTTTGTGGTCAACCGCGAAGCTGCCTACAATAACTTTGTTGGGTTTTACAAAGTTACTGATACCAATGGTGGGATTGATACTAATGGTGATGGTCTAGCCGATTTCACTCCTGGACAAAGTGGATATATCCAAGCCGCAGTTCAAAATCGTGTGGCGGGAATTGATCTTGCTGTCAGTAACCAAGGCAGTGCTTCGATGGCGGGTAAAACTTTTGAAGCTAACTCGATTTTTGCTCCCTTTATTATTGTAAATGGGAACACCAGCTCATTTGCCGATAATAATACATCGAATGATCCTACCGTTTACTTCTCATATTTAGGAGCTAACACTGATGGAGTTGATCACATTCGTCAGTTGGGTAGCAATACTTTTGGATTTGAAGATCTTGCAGGCGGTGGTGATCGCGATTTCAATGACATTATCATCAAGGCAACTTTAACTGCGGTTAAGTAAGTCATCTAAGTCGTCCATAAAA
This sequence comes from Pseudanabaena sp. ELA607, assembly GCA_037130765.1. Taxonomy (GTDB): domain Bacteria; phylum Cyanobacteriota; class Cyanobacteriia; order Pseudanabaenales; family Pseudanabaenaceae; genus JBAXSK01. The sequence goes on along the minus strand of JBAXSK010000329.1, from coordinate 201 downwards.
TCAGAAAAAACTTCACTATACGAGGATTTTTTCGATTTTATAGACGATGCAAATTCACTTTGGCTAAGGCGAACTAATGGAAACTATTTTTTGATTACCCCTACTCCTAGATGAGATTTATTTCACTCACCTTACGCAGATAGAAGATCTGCCCTCATCCCCCAGCCCCTTCTCCCAGAGCGGGAGAAGGAGAGCAAGAGC
>JBAXSK010000328.1:0-3775 GCA_037130765.1 Pseudanabaena sp. ELA607 | reverse complement strand
CGGGGCATCGAACCCCTTGATGGACGCGCTTACATCCCGTCACTCATTCTTGTAAACGAATAGAGTGCGGGGCTTTCGCTTGGTAGCTAAATAAAATTCCTGGATTAATGTCCTGAGCCAATACCCCAACCCAATCAAATTCCTCACCATAAAACTCTGTAGCGCTCTTGAGCCAAATCATCTTAATTTAGTCATGATTTGGCTGAGATTTAGCTAGTAAATATTGGAGTTTTAATTAACTGTATACCAGTAGTTACAGCACTTATTAAATCAAGATTGATTCTTTGATAATTTCTCTGAATAAGGAAGAATTAAATCTTTACTTTAATCTAGTCCTTACTGGAATTAAAGGAATTTGTCTCAGGGAATTTAGCTATTTTTCAGAGGGTTAGTAGCGGTAAATATTGTCTCAGTCAACCCTTAGATTAAAGATTGAGTTTCATATACAAGAATTAATATTAACGCTATAATACATAACTTAAGAATTAATCATTGTTGATGCCATATGCACTAAAATATGCATTAATATGATATTCAACTCATAAATTTTGTTGTTAAATTGAATTTATTCACTTTATTAGTTAGTTTAGCCATTTATTATAGTAATTCTCAGTCTAGTAAAGTATACATGATTCTATCTAAGCTTCCTAAACAAGGGGCTTAAGCTCCTTGCCTGTAACTCATCAGCAGGAGAATTGCTATAAGTGATTTCCTTATCTAACAAAGCTTAGCTTAAATGTTTAATTCTGTGGCAATTTGATTAAATAATTCCATCTCCTAGTTAAAACACTGTTGCCATGATTTTAATTGCCATTGGTACGGGTCGCTATCCCTTCCACGCGCTACTTGACTGGGTAACGCTGCTAATGGAATTAGGGTTTATTGAAGAAGAAATAGTTTTATATAGTACGGCTGATATTGCAGTACCCAACTTTATGCGTCGTTACCGCAACCTTAGCGAAGCAGAATTAAAGCGGTTAATTGGCAAAGCCCGTTTAGTTATTGGTAATTGTGATGAAGCCACAACGTTTTTATTAGAAGAATCAGGCAAGCCATTTGTGCTTGTACCCCGCACCAATCGTTTAGGAGAATATACCGATGAAGGGCAAATGGAATTAGCTGATACCTTAGAGAAACAAGGTTTAGCCATTGCCCGTTCCCCGGGAGACTTGTTGAAGTTTCTCAAATTATCCCAATGGGTGGAGCGGTTCCATTTATCTCCTGATGAGAGCAATTTAGCGGACTGGCTATCTTATATGGTGCAGAGCCAGCATTTGCTGATGGTTTCGCCCAGTGGTGGCTATTTTACTTATCTATATAATTTAAAAGATTTTTGGCGAAATTATAGTTATCGGCGTTGGGTTACCCTCGATGTACCGCAAACTAAGGCGGCTCTGAGTGAAGAGATAGTCTATTGGGCCAGACCAACTACGGCGAGTCGTTGGGTGCATTTGGGGCAATATATGCGGCTTTTATTTCGGGTATTCAGTAAAGAGATTCCCGATGTGGTAATTTCTTCGGGGGGCGGTCTTGCTGTGCCATTTCTAATCGCGGCCAAATTAGTTTGTAGAGCAAAAATTATTTTTATTGAGTTACGCACCCGGATGCAACGACTCAGTTTTTATGCCAAGATATTGCATATTTTAGGGGTAATTGATGTATTAGTAGTGCGAAGTGAAGCTTTGTTAGAAGATTATCCTAAGGCGGAATATATTCCCACGTTAAGTATTTCAGAAGGAGAGGCGCGGTGTGATTATAAGTCGGTAGTGCAGCTTTTATGTTTCGATAATTTGGCGCTGTTGAGTACACCAGAACGGCTCGATTTTTCATCGGTGCGGCGCTTTCAAGAGGATTTCCATTTTGTTTGTAATGATGATGAAGTATTCTCTAAAGTAATCGTAGATTTAAGTCGTACCATCTTTATTGATAGCGCTGGCATTGGGCTATTAGTAACCTGTGCCCAAGAAGCGAAATCTAGGGGAACGAAGTTAGAGTTATGGAGTGTTAGTGATGCGGTTTTATCGGTGCTGAATATGACGGCTTTGCGAGATGTGTTTTTAATTAATATGAAAACTCAAACAGCACGCTCCCATCGCTGGCAAAATTTTGAAACGGAATCTCAAGTCAACCCAATTTTAGAAGCTCTTTACAAGCTGCACAAGCCTTTAAAACGTAATTCCTTTTTAAAAATATTTTACTATATTCTTAAATTTTTCTATCCTGCCATTGACATTAATCCACGGATTCGGTTACATCCATCGGTGCGCCATCCTCTAAAACGGTTGATTGATATTATTGGCGCTTTGGTGGGGCTGACTGTGTTATTGCTGATGATCGTGCCGCTCTCAATTTTAATTTTATGGGATGATCCGGGTCCGGTATTCTTCTGGCAAACTCGTTGTGGCTTATTATGCCATCCTTTTCGGATTATTAAATTCCGGTCTATGGTGGTCAATGCCGAAGCCCTCAAAGCAAGAATCGCTAATCAAGTCGCGGCCCAAACCCACAAGGACAAAGAATCTGGGGGCAATAATAGCAGTCAGGATAAATTCTTTAAAAATGCTCGCGATCCCCGTGTGACAAAAATCGGGCATTTCCTGCGTAAAAGTAGTTTGGATGAATTCCCCCAATTTTGGAATGTGTTGCTAGGGACGATGAGTTTAGTGGGCACTCGTCCGCCGACTTTTGAAGAACTCAATGCCTATGAATTAGAAGTAGAATATCATAATGAAAGATTTACGGAATGGAATCGCTTGGATGTGCGTCCGGGGATTACGGGGGTGTGGCAGGTGAGCGGTCGTTCTAATGTGAAATCTTTTGCGGAGGTGGTAAATTTTGATTTGGAATATCGCAAAAATTGGAGTATTTGGTATGACCTTAAGCTGATTGTGCGCACTGTAACGGTGTTATTTGATCCCAAAAATAAAGCAGTGTAACTAAAACTCCTCCTCTCACACAAACAATGAAAGGAGGAGTCATTTCAAAAAGAAACCACTGGAAATATTATGACTTGGAAGATTTAGATAATTTGTTTTGGAAACGCTTCCGAGCTTGATTTGCGCCAAACAATACCCCAAGGGCAACCATGCCAGTCGTCGGATTGAAGTCGAAGGGGATTTGTTGGGTGGTTAGAGTGCCAGTGGTGTTTGTGTCAGTATTACTAAAATTATTTACGTCGCTAAGCTGTATAACTCCACCCTGTAAACCAGCCAAGGAAATACCATTGGCAACATCACCGATTTGAAAACCATCGCCAATGAGATAGCCACCACTCTGTTTCACAGTTTGTGTGGCAATGTCAAAGTTGAAGTAAATGTCTCCAATATTACCGGGGCTAAACAATTGAGAATAGTTATAACTAGCTAAGAGATTACTAGTGGGATCTAGAAATGTTAGTGACATATCTGTAATTTCATTAATTACATTATTCTTAGTAATTACATTGTCAGAATTACTATCACCGGCGTATGAGAAGTAACCAGTCATCTTATAGCCACCAGTACCGGTCCAAGAGAGGCTAAAAGTAGCGGCTTCACTAGCAGCCATAAAAGAGAACTGTGCAGCAATAGCAAGACAGGTAGCAGGCAAGATTTTTTTGATCATCATTTTTTGCGCTGTGTAAGTGGGAAAACCTTATGGAAAGATGACGGGTTCGGGTTAGCTAGGACTGATGTATTTCCTTCAGATATGAGAATCTTTTTAGGCGCAACATCAGCCCTAAATTATCTTGGCTCCTTAAGTCTAAGGGTAAGCGACAAAGTTAGCCGATGTCAAA
>JBAXSK010000327.1:0-3809 GCA_037130765.1 Pseudanabaena sp. ELA607 | reverse complement strand
ATGGGGCGAACATTTCATCTGGTCAGTTGATGGATCGAGAATCATTGGCACAACACCCATAGGCAGAGCTACCTGCAATCGCCTAGATCTTAATGACGAACGTCGTAGCGATCGCTCCCTACATAATCCCATTCGATTCCCAGCAGAATTCCAACTAAGTCAGCGATAGATAATCTCTTATGCTTCTCTAAACAGGCGATCGCATTCATGCTTTATCGCCTAAAAGCCAAGAAATCGAGGATTATCAAAATGCTTAATTCTTCTGTCATTCAATCCAATCCCTCATTAACAGCATTTAGCGGTGAAACAAGTCAACCACTGAGCGCTGTTAATCCCCTAGTTAAAGATTTTACTGGACTAAACTCCCAGCAACTTTTGAACCTTGCGGGTGAAGCCATCATCAACGCTTGGCAAAACCAAACCGATCCCACACCTGCATTGATTTACGCCGCAGCCAGCATTTTTAATCAAAACTTTGCTGCGAATGCTCAGATTGCCTTTGGCTCTAGTTTTGATGTAGCTAAAGCCGAAGCCTTGGGTACAGATATTCTGGGCGGCAACAGAGGCGTTTTACCCGATATCGACATTCTCACTGGTGCTGATTTCTTTGGAAGGTCTGCTGCATATGCTAAAGAGACAAACACCCTCCTCCTAAACAATGTGTTTTTAGCGGAGAATGCCACTAATCCTAATGCTGTAGGCAAAGCGATAGTTGAAGAGTTTGTCCATGCTTTGGATAACTATGCTAGCCCTATTGACTCCCCTGGGGACGAAGGTAACATTTTTGTGCGCCTTGCCAATCTCGAAACCATTGATTTAGCGACTTTAGCCGATCTCAAGGCGGAAAATGACACTGGCTTTGTCATGAAGTCATCTGGGGAATTGACACAAGTAGAATTTGCGGGTAGCAATTGGCGTGTGGAACTCTACAACAATATTTCCCGAACTGGCACTCCCGTTCTTATCCAAGACTGGGGTGATGGCAGTCAAGGGTTCTCGCGTAATTGGGGTAATGGCTCGCCTAATGGTGCGATCGGTTCCGATAACTTCTCTCTGCGTGCAACCGCCCAACGCTATTTTGGTCCTGGTACGCATCGCATTCAAACCACTTCCGATGATGGGGTGAAAGTAAACATCGGCGGACAAACGATTATCGATCGCCTAGTCGATCAACCCACAACTACAAATACTGGGAATTTCTATACCAGTTCTGGCGGGATGTTCACGGTGATTGTTGATTACTATGAGCGTGGTGGGGCTGCAAATCTTAGTTACTCATCCAGCTATATTTCCCCTCCCTATGTATCGCCAAACAATTGGAAGGTTGAACTGTATAACAATACCTCACGCACTGGCGAACCTGTCTTAATTGAAGATTGGGGTAATGGCAATCAAAATTTCTCGCGTAATTGGGGCAGTTCATCACCACATTATGCAATTAATGCTGACAACTTCTCACTACGCGCCACAGCCCAACGCTATTTTGCCCCTGGTCGCCATGAAATCCAGACAACTTCCGATGATGGCGTAAAGGTAAATATTGCAGGTCAAACGATCATTGATCGCCTAGTCGATCAGCCTACTACTACCAATACAGGCGTTTTTGATGCAGGCAATGGTGGAACATTCACCGTCATTGTGGACTACTACGAACGTGGCGGTGCGGCAAATCTGAACTTCACAACCCGATTGCTCCAACAACCAATTAGCAACCTTGCCCTCAATCAAACCCTAAGTGGACAATTAAGTACAAGCGATCGTAACAATCCAACCCGCTCTGGCAAATATTCTGACGATTTCCGTTTGACTGGAATTACCGCAGGTCAGCAAGTGCGTTTGGACATGACTTCATCCTTTGATGCTTACTTACAACTGGTTAATGAAGCCACAGGACAAGTAGTTGCCGAAAATGATGATTTCAACGGCGGCACAAATTCGCAAATCACTTTCACCGCCCAAGCAGGTGTTTCCTATATCGCACGCGCCACGAGCTACAGTGACAATGTAACTGGTAATTACAATATCAGTGCGGCTTCTAATACGCTGATTGTGCCTAGTGGCAACTGGAAAGCTGAGTATTTTAATAACATTGATCGCTCAGGTTCTCCTGTATTGGTTCAAGATTTGGGTAGTGGAAGTAGTGACTTTTTCCGCGATTGGGGACTTGGCTCACCTGGCACGGGAGTTAATTCCGATAATTTCTCCGCCAGAGTCACTACTCAGCGCAATTTTGCGGCTGGTCGTCACCAAATTCAATCGACTTCCGATGATGGGGTTCTCATTACGATCAACAACAGCACCGTGATTAATAAGCTGGTCGATCAATCCACTACTAATACTGGCATTTTTGATGCGGGTAATGGTGGAACTTTTAATGTTGTCATTGATTACTATGAGCGAGGTGGCGGAGCAAAATTGAGCTTTACTTCGTCAATCTTACCGAGGGAGGATTGGTTTGATCTCAACATTAAAGATGGTGAACTACGCTCAGAAGTTCGTAATCGGATGTCTGATGGTTCTCTAGATCGTAATGATATGATTGCGATTTTTCGGAATGCCAAAGATGGCAACACTATCGATTCTAACGAGTTGAGCGATCTGCGTACTTTGGTTAATAATACAGATCGGATCTTTATGCCAGAATCCGTGAGGGTTTTATCCCAAAAGATCGCGAGTGGGAATGTTGCTAATAGTCGTTCGGGTATTGGAGATCTGGCGACAGGAAGCGCGGCTAGTCAAATGGATCGGTTGATTGATAAATGGTTTTATGGCTCTATTCGTCCGGCGACTTCTTATACCTATAAGTCTGCTAGTGGCTCCCTATTTCGGGATGGCATTTCTCAGGATGATGTACTTCAGAGTGTGAACTTAAATGATTGCTATTTCTTGGCAAGTTTGGCTTCTGTTGCGTTTCGTCAGCCTAATGTAATTCAGAATATGTTTACAGACAATGGTGATGGCACGTTTGCAGTTCGCTTCTATGACGCTGTTAGTCGAGCAGTGGATTATGTGACTGTTGATCGCTTTTTACCTGTTGATGCTAATAATAGATTTGTCTATGCTAATCGAGGTAGTCTATTTAGCGACATCAATAATGAGTTGTGGGTGGCATTAGCGGAAAAAGCTTATGCTCAATTCAATGAGTCAGATGTCAATGACAGAGTTGGTCGTGCGGGAAACAACACTAATTCTTACTTTGGGATTGAATGGGGCTTTGCAGATGCTGCTCTAACTAATGTTACTGGAGTCCGGGCAAACAGCTTTTTTGATTTTAATGCTCAAACTCTTATCTCTCAAATTAACAGTTTGAATCCTATTATTGTCAATTCTAAGAGTTCTGGTTTACTGTCTTCTATTGTCCCCAACCATTCTTATGTTTTGACTAGCTACAATTCTCAAACGCAAAAATTTCGGTTGTTTAATCCTCGCGTAGGAGGATCTAGCTTGCAACTGCGATACATTGATCTTACAGTTGGACAGCTTTCGCAGTATTTTACTAACTGGACTTTTGTTTAAGTATTTGCCGAGATATTTATGATTTCATGACGCAAATGATCGCTTTTTCATCTAAAACAGGCTAAGCCTAATAACACAGCCACTGAAAAGCTTTTCAGTGGCTGTTTGCATCTGAATATGGATGTGCCACAAGTTTTAAAGCTTGAAGGGCGATCACTCTTTGTCAGATATCGATAAATCTTGCTGCCATTCTAGACTTAAACAGTTGAATCATAACTTTAATTTCTCTTATTATCTCTGGATTTTAGTAAATTCTGCTGACATTCTTGAAAAAGGGCTTGCAATAGCCCCAA
>JBAXSK010000326.1:0-3813 GCA_037130765.1 Pseudanabaena sp. ELA607 | reverse complement strand
TATGGCAGAACCACAAATCCACCCCCGCGCCCTAGTTCATCCCCATGCCAAAATCGGCGAAAATACGATTATCGGCCCCGATGTGATTATTGATGAATATGTAGAAATTGGCGCAAATTGCGAGATTCGGGCTAGGGCGGTGATCACTGGCTATACGAAAATGGGTGATCATAATCAGGTGGGTTATGGAGCGATTATTGGTTCCGAACCGCAGGATGTTTCTTTTAAAAATGAAGAGACTTATGTACGAATTGGGAATCACAATATTTTTCGGGAATATGTGACCGTAAATCGTGGCACAAAAGCCGGTACAGCCACCACCATTGGCGATCACAATATGTTATTTACTGGCGCTCATGTGGCCCACAATGTGACCATCGGCAATAACGCCACGTTGATTAATAACGTCTTGTTGGCGGGCTATGTAGAAATTCAAGATCGGGCATTTTTAGGCGGTGATGTGGTGGTACATCAATTTACGCGCATTGGCTCCTATGCGATGGTGCGCGGCCAAACCCGATTGGGAATGGATGTACCGCCTTTTTGCATGGCAGTGGATACCAATGCGGTTTCGGGATTGAATCGAGTGGGTTTGCGACGGGCGGGATTTGCCCCAGAAGAGCGACGGTTATTACAGAAAGCTTTTGATGTAATTTATAAAACGAATCTGAATCGCAGTAGTGCTATAGATTACCTACGGGCTAATTCACCTTTTGCCGATTCTGCATCAGTGCAACAGATGTGTGATTTCATTAAGACTACGCGCCGTGGTACAGCGGGATTATATGTCAAAGGGAAGCGCGTAGTTGAAGATGAAGATTAAGAATTAAGTTCCCAACAAAACTAAATGTAATTCCTCCAAATCAATCAAACAAGTTTTGACAATATCAGCAACTTCAGCCGTAGTTTTAAGATGAAAATCTAATAAATCCATCGGTAAAGCTTGTTGATATTGCCGTACTAAATCCCTAAAAGACTTGGGACCACGCCATAGTAACTTCAAACAAAATACCGACGGAAATAACAGATTGATTTCTTCAGGGGTATTTTCTTTGAAATGAGGTTGTAAAGCCAAGGGTTGATGATAGCGCAAACAGTGATTAATTGCCTGTTCTAAATCAGGATCGCGAATCACAGGCGACAAACTAACTTGGGATTGTTGCCATGTCTGATCATCCCAATTTACTGGAGCTTCATAGCGAACTGGCACATCAGGATGACAGCAATAAAAATCAATCAAACGATTGACGGGATGCAATAAATCATGGAAATATAATAGCTCGGCTTCGGAAGCTGTGTGTAATAGAAGTTCTAATTCATCAGGAATATTTTGTCCTTCTTTAAATAATAAATTGATATTCCAAAACTTAGGAGCACGCATCCCTAACCATTGTAAATTCGCAGCTTCGAGCAATTCAAAAGTCTCAGGAATGGTAAAACCTTTATCACCCCGTAAAAGATGATTGGCAAATAATAGATTGTCAGAAATTTTATCGGGATCCCACCAAGTAATGCTCTTGAGATTGACAGTATCGCGCAAAGAATTCATCAGCAAACATAAAGATTCGGCGGCGATTTCCCGGGGACAATCATCTAAAATACCCAAGAATTTACTTAATTCCTGGGCCCGCAAATAATGGGCCCGCTGAAAAGCATCGTGTAAATTGGTGCGAATAATTCCTGTGGGCGCTAGGACATCGCGCATCATTTGTAAACCCAATAAGGGATCGGGTAAAAGATAAAGAGTTTCGTCACAGTTAATGTAGTCAAATTTTTGTCCCAAGGTAGTTAATTCTTCTACCCCAATGGCATGAAATTCGACATTTTTAAAATCGTGAAACTCTAATCTTTGACGGGCAATTTCAATCGATTTCGGAGAAATATCAATCCCGACAATTTCTGTATGGGGATTAGCCACAGCTAAGCATTGGGTGGTGATGCCCGTGCCGCAACCCACATCTAAAATCGATTTACCATGAAGATCAATTATTTTTTGATCGCGCCGATAAAAAGCTTCCACCATGCTATGACTAAAGCTATGATTAGCATTGTTGCGGGGATTAAATTCTAAAGGAATGATGGGATAAGGCACTTCATCAAAATGCTCTTTGATCCGTTCCAGTTCTGAATTAATTGCTGATAAATTCATCGGATTTGACACTCTAATTGATGCGTTGATATGCAAGCTTATATTAATTTACTATAAACTATAGTTGAAATCTATTTCTAATAATTAATTAAGGTTTTAAATGCCAGATTCTTTAATATGATTTACACACTTAAATTTTTAGAATATATTTTTAGAACATAATTCAACTTATTACCAATGTAAAGAGTTAATTGGCGGATGATTGACATAGGTTCATTACAGCTTATTTGATTCACATATTACATAATGTAAACTATGGGCAAGATGTCTATCTCCCAAGATTTTATTATGATTTATATTATTAAAATTTAATATTGTTGTTTTAATAAAATATTTCAAAGATTACCCAAGAGCTAGTTTATCATAATTAGATAAATCATTAGTTTTGTAGTTAACCAAGTTGTTTTATATGCTGAATATCTCGATTGATGCAGCGGCAATTTCTGCTAAACCCACAGGAGTAGGTTTGTATGCTGCAAACTTAATTCAAGAATTATATGCATTACAATCCACAGAAAATTTTAATTTAAATATTGTTTATCAACCGAGATTTAAACAGTGGCTAAAACTTAATTTTGCTTTCCCTGCTAGCTTTAAAAATTATTCGCCACAGTCCCTCAGCCTATTACCTTTACCGGTTAGATTGACTGATTTATTAGTTAGTTTACCTTTCAAATCAGCAATTAATCAATTTGCAAAATATTATTACCATAATCACAATTTAAAATCAGCCAATGTCATTTCTAGACCGGATATTGTGCATGGTACAGCCTATGCGGTTTATCCTTGTCCGCAGAGTTTAAAAGTCATGACAATTCATGATTTAGCTTTCATGAAATATCCAGAATATCTAACCAAAGTATCCCTAGATTTTCATCGCAATCGCGTTAAAAATTGCCTGAAATGGACAGATTTAATTATTACCGTATCAGAAAGCTCTAAGCAAGATATTGTTAATTATTTAAACTTTGATCCTCAAAAAGTTTATGTGACTCCTCTGGCGAGTCGTTATGATGATGCTTGGCGGCAGAAAATTCAAAATCAAGCAGAATTTTTAAAATCTCAGACTCATTATGATTTTCGGCAGCCTTATATTTTATTTGTGAGTACCATTGAGCCACGGAAAAATATTGCTGGTATTATTAGCGCATTTAATTTACTTAAAAATAAATACCAAGTGCCTCATCAATTAGTATTAATTGGTCAAAATGGCTGGAAATCAGAACCAATTTTTGCGGCTATGGCTAATTCCCGCTGGACTCATGAAATTCATCATTTAAAATATTTGTCTGATGAATTACTAGCCCTTTTTTATAGTCAAGCCAGCGTTTTTTTATATCCTTCGTATTATGAAGGTTTTGGCTTACCGGTTTTAGAGGCGATGAATTGGGGTTCGCCAGTGGTCACATCAAATATTTCATCCTTGCCGGAAGTGGTGGGCGATGCGGGAATTATGATTGATCCTTATGATATTCATAGTATTTGTGAAGGATTATGGCAAATTATTGGGGATCAGGAATTAAGTGATAATTTATCCCATCGTAGTTTAGCTAGGGCTAAGCAATTTTCTTGGCAAAAAACGGCGCAAGAAACGCTGAGGGCCTATAAGACTATTTTACCTAGTTAGTTATATTTTAGCCTTAATTTTATAATAAATAATTTTA
>JBAXSK010000325.1:0-3826 GCA_037130765.1 Pseudanabaena sp. ELA607 | reverse complement strand
ACTTGTCTACCTAATATTTTTAAAATATACCTTTCCTTATCACCTAATTGGCGCGGTTGACGACCAATAATGCAAAGCGTTCCCAATTTATATCCTTGGGCTGAATTGAGCGGTTGTCCTGCATAAAAACGAATATTTGGCTCCCCGGTCACTAGGGGATTATCATGGAAACGTTCATCTTGAGAAGCATCAGGAATCTCAAATAGATCATCTTGATGGATCGCATGGGCACAAAAAGCTAGCTCTTTCGGTGTTTCTGTGGCATTTAAGCCTGTTTTAGCCTTAAACCATTGTCGGTGATCATCAATTAAACTAATGAGCGATATTTCAGATTTACACAATAGAGACGCTAATTTGACAATATCATCAAAGTCAGATTCTGCTTCTGTATCTAGAATCTCATATCTTAATAATTCGGCATAACGCTCTTGTTCATTAGGCAAGGGATCAGCGGGAATCATCAGCGGCTCTCTAAATTATACAAATTATTAGGCAAATATTAGGCAAATTATTTTTTATTTTTACTCTATCACATGACGATTCATTTTTGTTTATGAGCTTAGGTCTAATGATTTGCATTTCCACAATAAAGCAAACATTTATCCAGCAAAATCGTCCCATATAACATTAGTTAATGCATTAAAATCTCGGTTCGATATATGTGAATTTGTTGGTGGTTGCCGGATCAATTTTGGTGTGAATTTGTGACATTATGACTTCCTCTTCTGGCTTGATTTGATTTACTTATTCAACACTTCTAATGTCAGCAATATTATCTTTTTGGGCTAGAAGCAAAACTGTTACTACGGACTTTTAAATATTGCGTAACAAAGCGCTGCGAGGAATGACCCGCAACACCTCTGCCGTTGTTGTCACCCCCTTAACCAACTTCTCTAAAGCAGAACGCCGAAAGGGAATAAATCGTCGATCATTTTTGCGTTTCGTATGCAAATGGTGATTAATTTGCGTAATCGTACCTTCATAAATTAATTGCCGAAAATCATCATCCACATCAATAATTTCTACCACCGCTTCTCGCCCAATATAACCCGTCTGGAAGCAATGGGAGCAACCTTTCCCCTGTCGCCATTGACTGACATCCACCATATTTGGTTTTAAATTGAGACTCTCTAATTCAGTCGCGGTAGGTTGATAAGGAACCGCACAATTAGAACAAATCTTCCGCACCAAGCGCTGGGCGACAATTCCCAATAAGGCATCACTGACCAACCCCGGATCGGGACCTAAATCCTTGAGTCGCGGCACAGCACTTACCGCATCATTGGTATGCATTGTAGATAGTACCAAATGCCCTGTCAGAGCCGCTCTCACTACAGTTTCTGCTGTTTCGGGATCTCGCACTTCACCCACCATCACAATATCAGGATCTTGACGCAAAATCGCCCGCAAACCAGCCGCAAAAGTCATCCCCGCTAATTCATGAACTTGGGTTTGGGTAATATTAGGTAAAACATATTCCACCGGATCTTCTACGGTAACTACATTAACGTGTTCTGTGGCAATGGCTTGGAGACTGGTATACAGCGTACTAGTTTTCCCAGAACCAGTGGGGCCAGTCATAATAATTAAACCTTGAGGTTGGCGTAACCAACTTTCGTAAGTGGGTAAAGCCGCAGGGGAAAATCCTAAGGTTTCCAAACGATTCGAGAACGGATTGACTGTGGGTAATAACCGAATCACTGCTTTTTCACCGCCAACGCAAGGTAAAGTACTAACTCGCATATCCAATTGTTGCTCAAATTGGGCATTGTTCGTATATTCCTTGCCAATCCGTCCATCCTGAGGCCGCCGACTTTCCGCAATATCCATATTAGACATCACTTTGAGCGCAACAATAATGCGCCGACTAATCTCTAATGGCAATAACTTCGCATCCCGCAAAATGCCATCAATGCGATACCGCACCCGCAATCCCGCTGTCGTTGGTTCTAGGTGAATATCACTAGCGCGATGTTGCAAAGCCACGGAAATTAATGCATTAATCCGGCGCGTTTGATCCACCGCTTGAGATAAGTATAAATCCGTTACTTCCGTAATATCAACCTGTTCTATTTCCCCTGTGAGTGGATTGACCGATGGAGCGGAATGAATGGCATTAGGGTCCGGCATATTCTGGCGACGGAACCATTGGCCATAACTCGCAGCACTAATAGATAGAATCTTAATATCTGTCAAAGTGCGATCCGCCAGGGATTGGATATGAGATCCAGTTAAGGTATAGGGCGAACCAAGGTAAAAGCAATTACGCCACAGCAATAAGGGCACTAGGGGTGGTAAACTAGCGCGGTCTTCAAATTCCCGAAAAAAACGCCGATTTAAATCATCATCAAGGGTATCTAAGTTTAAATTACCATTAGTAGCAATCATTTCTGCTAAAGCACTTTCACAGGAAGTAATTTGCTGCCGCCGGAGCTTTTGCCAAACCGAAAGTTGTGTCATTTTGCGCGATTCAATAGCACTCTAAAATAAGCTGATTCTGGGAAGTTCTTTAGGAATCTGTTAGGATTTGATCAATCAATTACGCCCCTTTCCCATCTATTATATGCAGTGGCTCCGCCGTATTACCATGCCATTAGTTAACGCTATTTGGCCACCCAATTGCCCTATATGTCAACGGGCTACGAGCGAAATTTTATGCAGTCACTGCCAACGGCAAATCAACGCCTGCCGCGATCCTCAGTTTTTCCAGCCCGATGCGCCGATCTCACCCGAAATTCCCCTATTTAGTTGGGGCATCTATGACGGCCCCCTTAAGCGGGCCATCGCCACCTGTAAATACGACGGTAATCCTAATATAGCTAAATTTCTAGGGCAAGCCATTGGGGAAACTTGGCGCACCCACCCCAGCCCACTAACTGGCAGCGATAAAGCCAAGATCAAGCCTTGGGTGATCTCTATTCCCCTGCATCCCGAAAAATTAAAAAGTCGTGGTTTTAATCAAGCGGCCATCTTAGCTGACGGCTTTGCGGAAATTACAGGACTCAAGCATCAGCCCCAACTGTTAGAGCGGATCAAAAACACGAAAGCCCAGATGCAAACCACCAGCAAAGCCGAACGGATCGCCAACCTTGCCGGAGCGTTTACGGTCAATCAGGCCTTAGCCCAACGGCTCCATCATCAAACTAAATCTCCCCATAGCCCCACAGTCATTTTGCTAGATGATATTTACACCACAGGCGCAACCATCACCGAAGCAATTAAAGCCTTAGCTCAGAGTAATATCGCTGTTGGTGCGGTTACGGTGTTATCCCGTCCCGTAGTTACCAAACCCAAAACGCGGCTTAAACCATAGCTGTTACTGCTCTAACTCAGACTTCATCCGCTCTAAAGTGGAATTCATCTGCTGAAACATCTGATCTGGGGTGATGCCAAAGCTGCCAATCTGGGCTTGTAACTGTTTCATGGTCATTTGCGCCATAAAATCATCGGATAACTCAAAGCGTTTCATAAAAATGCGATAGCGATCCATCATCTCTTCCATTTTGTCGATGAATAGCTTTTTCCCTTCGCGATCAAATTTGCCATAGCGCCCGCCAAGCTCCATCAGTGATTGATAGTCTTGAAATAGGTTTTTGGCTTCTTGCTGTACAATTTCTGAGTCAAAAAATCCCATGATGCAATGACAACTATATTGTTAGCCTCTATTGTACAGGGTGATTTTGGGCTATGAACTCATCTGTTAAGGCGGATTTCCTACCCTGATCTAATTACCCGCCGTTGCATGGGGTGAAAAAAGTTCAGCGCCCAAATTTCAGCCTGAGAAGGTTTGTCTAGGCTATTACCGCATCTCACATCAGATCAAAAC
>JBAXSK010000324.1:0-3853 GCA_037130765.1 Pseudanabaena sp. ELA607 | reverse complement strand
CGGGTCAACAGTTACAAGAAAAATCTTTTAATTATCTCTGCGAAGCAGAACTAGAACAAGTTAGTTGGCAATTAGCTAGACATTCTCGTAATGTTGCTGGATTTATTGAGAGACTCCAAGAATATAGTAGCTATTTTGACTATATTCGGGCTTTAAACGGTAATATAGTTAGAACAAAGGCTTGTCAAAAGCTTTTTACCAATGGCTTAGGAGCGTTATTGTTTGTGGCTTTACCCCCATCTGGGCTGAAGTCGATTACTCTAGCGCAAAAGCATAGACAATTAATGGATGAATGGTTTAGACGAGTAAAAAGTTCGGGATTGAACATACAGGTGCGCTGTGGTTTTGGCTGGAAGCAGACTGTAGCCCGTGTCTATGAATCTAGTCAACTCAATCAAGTAGATTCACCATCGTATCTGAGAATATCTGTTGGGCTTGAGCCAGTTGAGATCATTGGTTATCTAGCTAAGGAATTGGGATGTGCAGCCCTTAGTATTTCATAATATTCTCAAAGAAAATCAATGTCATTTGTATAAATTAATTGTTGTATTCAAGGAAAAATATGGTTAGTCTTAGTTACTTAGATGCTATTCCTACTATTTTCATTGGAGTAGACCACAAAGCATATACTCCAGAAGGCATTGAACAAGCTCAGGCTACTTTTAATGAAGAAGGGCTATATCGTGCTATTACTTCTTTTGCTCAAGAATGGTACAAGAAAACGAACCGAATTCCTAGAGTGCTTGATTTATGCTCATCAACTGGTTTATGTGCTTGGCGAGTGGCGCAGGTGATTCCAGTCAAAGAGGTAGTCCTAGTAGATATTGATTGCAGATATTTACAAGTTGGAGTTAGTCATTTCGAGGATGTTTGTCCTGTATCAACTTTCTGTGAAGATGCTGTTAACTTTAACAAAGGTGGAGCTTACGATCTAATTTTAATGAACTCAGCTTATCACCATATAAAAGATAAAGAAAAGGTGTCTTTTATGAAGAATGCTGTTAACTTGTTAGCAAATGACGGCAAAATCTTGGTAGGTGATAATTTTCTTCCACTTTATCAAAACAAAAATGAATTTCATCAAAGTGTGGTTATTTTTTATATAAACCTTCTGCAAGAACTTGAGAAACGCTGCGAACAGAATGAAGCAATTGAGGTTATTCGGAAAGCTGCATTTAATTGTTGGCAGGGAATAGACGAATATAAAGTATCTTTTTCTATATTTCAAGATCATATTCGACAATCTGACTTGAGTATTGAACAGATTAACCATGTTTGGATTGGTGAAGTTGATCAATCTAATAACCAATCGTTTTGGGGAAGTTTTGCTGTGTCGATAAATCCAAATAAATAAAAAATTATGACTGAGACGCAATCTAAAGGCAATCAAATTCCAACAATAGAACAGATCCTTTCAAAAACCAAAAACGAAGAAATCAAGAAATTATTAACTTCAGTTTTCCCAATTGATCAGTTCCGTGGTCTTTTGTACTATTTTGCGGATCAAAAATCTACTTTACATCAGACTCTTATGTTACTTAATGTAAAGTCTAATTTTGATCCTCATTTGACTATTGGAGGTAGCTTAATTAGTCTAAATTCTAGTGATAAAATTGTCTGGGTAACAGTTGAACTTGATAGCAATAAGAAAGACAAAAAAAGTGATCGTATGTGTCCAGTAGCGATGCATACAGAACAATGGGGTTCTATTTGGCATTTTAATAAAGAGGCTTTTGAAAAACCTCAATATACATCTGATGACCAACAGGATAAAATACAAGATCCTTGGAAATATGTTGTAACTCAAAGAGAAAAAATGATACCTCTATCTGTTCTAATAGATAGATGCATTTACAATAGTGAACAAATTTTATCAGCCGAATATTTTATTGTTATTTTTCCAGAATGTCTTAATACCAAAGTTGATACAATAAGAAAATACGGTAAGTTGTATCAAAATGGAAGAGCAGCACTTATTTTGCCCCAGAAAGCTGCTCTATCTCATAACCAAGAAGACGAACAACATAGTCAAGAAGTAAAATCACAATATATTTATAAGTTGTATCACAAAAGTTTTGAGAATCTTGATGGATATAATGAGATAGATATTGACAAGTTATGTAAAGATTATGATGAGGAATATGAAAACTGTTCTTTTAGCAATTTTGTTGATTGGATAAGGCTTAGATATAATAAAGATCCTGATCTAGAGATAAAAGAAACTGTTGGTATTTATGTAGGATATTGTTTTAGCGATTATACAGACGCTATACTGTGGGCGGCTTTTAGCACTCAAGCTGATGAAAATGATATACAGTCTGTAGAAACTTTACTTTATAAAGTTCATCAAGAGCAAACAATTAGGTCAATAAGAGATACAATTCAGAAAGTTGCCATAGAAAAATTATGGTCAAGCGAAAAAGATGATTGGTTTAAGACTGATCAAGATGTAGAAATGTCTCATTCGTTAATTTCTCAATCAGAAAGTAATAAAAATAGTTCTAAACAAAGAGTAACAAAACTATTTCAAGACTACTTGAATGAGGATAAATTTGACCATAAATCACATATAGAGAAATGGCTAGAAGTAGGTTCTAACTTTGAAAGAGTATATGAAACTTTAAAGAGGTTGTGTGGCTATAAATCCGCTACTCAGGGTAGTAGAGAACATCCTTTAAGTCTGAATTCTTTGTTTTTAGTTGGACTAATAGCTGTATCTCAAATATCAAATTCTAAGCAGTTTTACGAGATTATTTTCTTGATGAATTATAATAGGGAATTGTTAAAATCAGACAAACCTATATCATACAAAATCAGAAAAGAACATGCACAAGAAGCGATAAAATCTTTTTTCCAACTTATTCAATCGTTATCAATTCATGACAGTTCAGGTGATTTTTTGCTGTTGGACGTATCACTTGGAGAGAATTTTTTAAAATTTGTTTTCAACTTAGATTTCTTAAAGTGTAAAGACAGTAGTCATAGAAGTTTAAGCAATACTATATATAATAGTGATTCACTGAAAAATGAAGGAGGAAGTGTAACAGAACACTATTATAAATTCAAAAAATTTATTGAATCCGTTGAATTATTCGGTAGTTCAGAAGATATAGTTTATAAACGGAGTAATTCTATTATAAACCTGTGTCCATACGAATCTCAATATGATATGACAGTTTTAGAAATTTATGCGTGGTAGCGAAAATGATTGTGATTGTAGTAGATGACGATTTAGAAAGACCAAGACAAAATGCTAATTCCTTTTCTAGACTTAATCAAGTAATTACATATTATTACTCGAATTCACGATTGTATAAGCAACATCAAATTGGAAAGAAAATTATTTGGACAGAAGCAACGGATGTGATTAAAGATAAAATCGATCTCGCAATCATCCATAATACTCATAAGTTAAGTTGGGAGCAGCTTTGTAAAAGCTTACAAAGAGAATTGACATCCTCCACTCTTCTGATTAGGTATTCAGGTGCTTATAATGACAATCTTGTTATGCAAAATGAAGATTGGATTACCCGTTCAATAAATTTAGATACAGCTATTACTCAAAGTGAAGCAGAAGATATAATCAAGTATGTCAGTCATTGTCAAAGAAATGATAAAAAAAATTATACTATGCCACTGATTCTGTCTCAATTATCATCTCCAATTTATTTAAGCAGTCTTTCTATTCTTGCTCAAGGCTACTTAATTTCACACCATTGTCTACAAGAAGAAAGATTTAATATCAATGAAAGTTATGATTCTGTAAATTACTCAGTTATTACTAATAGATCGTTTTCGGTACAAAAAAAATTTAGTGATTGTGATCGTGATGATCATGAAGTTAATAAAAACG
>JBAXSK010000323.1:0-3873 GCA_037130765.1 Pseudanabaena sp. ELA607 | reverse complement strand
GATCATAGGCTTCCTTCAGACGGTAATAACTAGCCGGATATAGCGATCCGTATTGAGAGCGCATTTCTGGAACGTGTTTAAAGAAGCGGTCGCTAGCAGCGCTTGTGCCCGTCATGCCATCTAAACTACCATTCATCGTATAGGCTGGATTCATCAAGAAAGTAATCGTATTCACATCAGGAGGAATGCCATCAACGGGCTGCACCTGATACCCAATCATCCGCCCTGTGCGAGATAATCTGGTGATAAACACATCAGCTAATGAAGAAATGACTAGGGCATAGCCAACATTTTTAGGCACAAATCGTGTTCCTAAATGAGGGAATTTAGGCTTTTCTTCTGGTGTGCCTCGCAGTTCTAATTTATCCATCATGGTCTGGGATGAGCTAGAAGCAATGTTACTTTCATTCTGGAACTGATAACTAAAGTCAAAATTGCCCTTGAAACCAGCACGCATTGCGCCAATTTTGGCAGTCAGTCCCAAACCCGCATTCATTTCCGTATCGCCACCAACGAACAATTCCGCACTAGCGCCTAAGCCAGAGTCTTGGGAACGATTCCAGCTAAATTCTACATCCTCAGACATGGTTAATTCCACAGAGGTTGCACTGTTGTAATCTTCTTCAATGGTGAGATTTTCGCTAGGCAATGGTGGCGCTCCTTCAATATAACCGAGTAAAGTCGGGGCAAATTGAGCGTTGCCAATCCATTTTAGTTCTAGGGTTTCAATCCGTTTTTCGGGCAATAGTACAGCGCCATTGGTGGTGGGATAGGCAAAGAAACGCCGCATTAAAGCTAGTTTACGGTTGGTAGTCGGATCAATCGTAATATTGCTGTATTCTGCTGAAACTAAGGCATCGGCTCCAATGGGTAATGTGCTCTCAAATGTGGTGAGTGCTTCATTGACTTTGCCGTGATTGCCATTGGCTAAATCAGGAGTTTTCTGGGTAGCTCCCTCAGGCTTAATCTCGTTGAGCGGATAATAAGCCACCAAGTTAGGTTCTTTACCATTGAGGCGCTGGTACATATTGGCTTGAATCTCTGTCTCAGTGCGAGCAGCTTTCCAAATGCGCACCTCAGCTATCTGTCCCTTAAAGTAATTGCCAGAGCCATTATCCAAATTGCAGCCAAGATATAACGTGGTGTTATCAACCAGCAAATTACCATTGACTGCGCCACTGGCACTTAACTTACCATTGATATAGGTTTTAGCTGTAGTGCCATCATTGGTAATAGCAATGTGATGCCATTGTCCCCAAATAATCGAACCATTGGGAGTATCTGGTATGCCCTCACTAATAGAAACAGGTGTGCGATAACGATGATGAATAAAACCAGCTTTATTGAGCCAAATGTGGAAGTTACGCCCCGGCTTGCCGATGATGCCTTTCCACTCTTCGTTAGGTGATCCGTCCGGTTTAATCCATAGTTCTACGGTGTAGGCTTTAACCTGTAAACTGGCGTTGTCTGCCACAGTAATAGAATCATTGATGCCATCAAATCTCATCACTGTATTGCCTGGATTACCGATTGGAGCCGCGCATCCCCACCAACTTGCGTTAGAAATTGTGCCGCCATTGTCATTACCAGAGGCATCTCTGACTACAGTGCCAGTGGCTTCACTCATAGGATAGTATGCCAACAAGCTAGGTTCATTGCCAGTCAGAACAATATTGCTGTTGACAGCGATCTCTTCAGGGGTTAAGGCTGTGCCCCAAACTCGCAATTCTGCAACTTTACCGAAGGGTTGCGTACCACCGGGGGTATTAGCAATAGTATAAATATCACTAACACTCTTGATCGTGGCTTTCTTAATATCAGCCAGTTTCTGTTTGATGGCAGCATCATTAGGGAATTGATTGAAATTATCTTGGGCTACGGCAAGGGCTTTGGCTTTAGTATCGCCGACTTGTTGCCCATCCATATAGAATAACGTCGTATCGTTACGTCCCACTGCCGTAATGTGATGCCAGCCTTGGGTTAGCAATTCCATATTGAAGCCGCTATCATAAAAATACTGCTTCAATGGATCATTTTGCAGATAAATCCCCAATTGCTTCCGATTTCGTACAAGGATGTGATGGTCAATACTTTGTCCTCGGACTAATGTGTTCCATTCTTGGGTTTCAGGGAAAGGATAGAAAAACCAAGCTTCAACAGTCCAGTTGCCGGGCAAAATTAATGGTTTATTCAGAGTCACCCAGCTATTGCTTTTATCAAAGTTCAAACAAGCGCGTTGGGCATCAGGCAGCCATTGTTCAAAGGCACTGTTACGGCTATCGGCAGTGGCATCATAAACGGTTTGGCGCATCCGTCCTTGAACATCAAAATAGCTCAGTTGGACATTGCCTTCACAGGTTTCGATGGCATTGAGACGGCTCGCCGATTGCACAAATCCCAATAGTGCGCCTTGGGTGACTAGTCCCTTACTGTCTTTGGTCAACTGCGACAGTGCCTGTGGCTTTTGTTGAATCTTTCTAATTGCTTCCAAAAAGTCATTGTTTAGGGTATTAATCGCAGTTTGGATTTGTGGTAGAAGCGCAATGATCTCTGCCAAACGTTTCTTCCATGCGGCTTCTTTGGTGCGACCATCGCGAACCACTTCCTCAAGGCGCTGTAGCTCTTCGCGCTTGGTTTTTAAATTAGCTAACGTCTTTTCTAGAGCGCTCTTAGTTGCATCCATTCCCGATGGATTTACGGGTTGCCCAGTAGACACAATCTGCCATTGCTGTTGTGTTCCAAGTACATAGGGGTGTACACAAAAGGTAATGCCGCCAACAGGTAATAACTCAAATGTATTAAAGAGCTTCTCTCGAATGCGATAGTTGTCACCGATCTTGTCTAACGACCATTGAGCAGCTTGGGCGAATATATCCCTGACACCTCCAACAAAGGATCCTATAGTTTGCCAACTAAAAGGTGTTTGCGCCACACCCGGATCAACTCGCATCATAGTTAAGCCGTTTTGACGATTCTCTAAACGATACCAGTTGCCTTCAACTTGATCAATGCGCCATTGATGTGCAGCATCATTAGGGTTGTTCTGAATTGCCATTACTACAGTGCTTACAACCTGCAAAGTAGTATTCAGTCCGACATTGCGAATGGTACACCAGTAGTTAAACAGCTTGTCAATTTCGGCTTGATACCGGCGCTGATCTCCTTCTAGTCCGGCAATTTCAACTTTGAGTTGGGCAATGCGGGCTTCTGTTTGGGGCAAATTAGCTAAAGCTGCCAGTTGCTGTTCTAAACGCCATTTCTCTACAATAAGCGCCGCATTTTCCTGCTCTTTGCTATCGAGTTGCTGCAATTTAGCGGGCAAACCAATCTGCTCGTCAGCTAAGGTTTTTAGGGTGACACTATCAGCATACTTTGCCTCAGTGATACTATCGGAAACCAAGCGCACCCGATGTTTGCGAATCTCTAAAGCCTGCCAATCACCTTTGATATTACCAATCTCGAAGGTGCGCAATAAACTCACCCCATCAGAAATAGTCACATTAGCGGAAGCCTTAAACCAGCCATTACCCAGATCTTCAAATTTGTTCTGTTTGATTTGCTCTGGGGCAATGTTTTTGTTCTCTTCGGCGCTGCGACTGGCTTTACCCCAATAAACAAAGGTAAAGATTTTCGTTCCCAAATTACGCCCATCGGCATTATCAAGATCCGCCAGTTGCCAAGGTGTCGCCCGATTCACCTTAAACTCAAAGCTTTCTTCGTAGGTGGCTCGCTCACTAACGGCAAATAACTCCGTATTACTGTATTTGACGGCATCTGCTCCTGTGGCGAGTTTACGGCTCAAAGTGGCGGCGCTAATGTAGCAGTCCCCATACACTGTGCCATCATTGCTCTCGGTAGAGAAGTCAATTACTT
>JBAXSK010000322.1:0-3882 GCA_037130765.1 Pseudanabaena sp. ELA607 | reverse complement strand
CCAAGACCTTTCTTCCTACGGTACTATTGCTTACTAATTTTGTCCGCAGTATTGTTAATTTGATCAGGTAATCAATCCGTTCTTCATGATTTCTTTCCTGGTAACGCAGTTGTTTTTTTTCGAGTGATCTTCATTTGCTTAAATCTGTAGCTGATGGCTGCCGCACTCACACCAAATTTTTGGGCTCTCGCTTTTAATGGTGTGTCAGGATTGGCTCTAACATCCTGTTCTAACTCCTTAATATTAATCTTTCTCTGCCGACTCGTCACTTTAGTCGCTGCTAAATTCGGCCTGTTGAGCCATCGATATATTGTAGATCTACCAATATTGAATATTTGCGACGCTTGGGTTATACTCCCTCCATCTTCTAGGTATTTAACCACTTTTTTTCGTAAATCAACACTGTAACACATCGACTCTTTTACTCAATATTATTTTGACAAAACTATTATACACGCTTACTTGTATTATGTCCCATCTTTAATTTGTTTGACTATAGCTCGAAAATGCCGTAAAACCTGAATCTAACCCATTAAAACCAACAATCACAGGCACATGATCACTAGGCTGAGTCAGGCTGCGGGGTGTTTTGTCAATGGTGCAACTTGTAGCCTTAGCATAGAGAGGTGCGCTCAAAAAATGGTAATCAATCCGCCAACCGCGATTCCGTTGAAAGCCACCCGCCCGATAATCCCACCAGCTAAAATGACCGCCATCGGGTGTAAATTTACGGAAGACATCATGGAAACCTAAATCTAAAATTTCTTGTAAAGCTTGGCGTTCCGTGACCGTGGCCATGATGTGATTTGCTCTACCTTGGGGATCATGAATGTCTAAATCACTAATAGCAATATTAAAGTCACCGCACAACAGGGTTAAAGGCTGACTATCTGATTTTGTCCCATCAATGTCCCTCAATCGCTCTAGATAAATTTTTAACGCTTCTAACCACTGCAATTTGTAATCATATTTATCACTGTCCACCGCCGAACCATTGGGCACATACATATTCACTAAGCGCACCAAACCAAAATCCGTCGGTAGTAAAGCCGTTTGCAGCCGCTTTTGATCGTCGAGGTGGCCGCTATTAGGAGGACGCAAAATCAGCTTAGTTTCATTATCAGGATAATTTAAAACCGCGCTAAAACCTAATTGCACATCTTGTAAAGGCACGCGGGAAATTAGAGCCACACCGTTATAGGCTTTTTGTCCATAGATATAAACATGATAACCCCGTGCTTCAAATCCTGTCAGCGGAAAGTCTGCATCTACTACCTTGGTTTCCTGTACACACAAAACCGTTACTTCAGGATGAGATTCTAGCCATTGCTGCACATGGTCTAGGCGGGTGCGAATTGAATTAACATTCCAAGTGGCGATTTGCATAGAAAAGAGATAACATGGGGTAAAGTGAGAATTTAGCAAATTTCCCTAGGGTAAATTCCCCAATTACCGAAATTAGCCAGAAGGAAACCGATTAGACAGGAAATAAAATAATACAATGGAATGGCACAATTATGGTGCGCCACCTGTCACAATAGATGCTATCAAACTCTATATTGCATATTAGCGAATTTCTGTTTAACCCTGATTTAGGAAAGAGCAAGCCTAGCAATAATCATTAAATAATCACTTGATCCCATTCACCTCATTTACCTTGAATTTATAATTTATATTTGATTTATATTTAATTCATATTTGATTTACTCTGTTCCATGCTATCGGCTAGCCCAGACTTAATTGCCATTGCCCACGCTCAGATCGCCCTACTCACCCAAGGTTTAGGGGCTTCTGCTAGTGCGGTTTATTTGGCTGAAGATGCTGGTCATGGTTTGCCGCCCCATCTAGTAGAAGTAGTAATTTATCCTGAGGCAGACTTAATGGCTTTGCCCACAGAATGGACTCCGGCGGAAGAGAGTTTTGGTATTGCGGGGATGATCACTGGCGGGCTAGTACGGCAAAGGCGGCAGGTGATGCCCTTGGTATATCAGGGAAATTTAGTCGGTTTTTTGATGACAGGGCGGGAAGATCGGGATTGGAATGAGCAGGAACAGGCGCAAATTCAATATGTGGCTAATACTTTAACGGTCGCCTGTGCTTTAGATCGGCGTTGCCAGTGGTTGCAGGACAATCAAAAACATAGTTATGAACAGCAACAGCGGTTCCTCTCTAGCCTGTTTCATCAATTACGGAATCCTCTGACGGCAATTCGTACCTTTGGGCAGTTATTAACCCGCAAGATTTTACCGGAAGATCCGAATCATAAATATGTCACCGGTATTCTGAAGGAAACTTGGCACATTCAGGATCTGATTAGTCAAGCCGACCAAACTACACCCCTATTAACTAGTAGTTCCCATATTCCTTTACTGCCAGCCGCAGCAGAGCTATTACCCATGCAATCCCTTGATATTAGCGAAATATTAGGACAAATTGTGATGACTGCCACAGCTATAGCGAAGGAACGCAAATTGAAATTTAGCGCTAAAGTTCCGAAACGTTTGCCCCCAGTTAAAGCTAATGGTAATGCCCTACGAGAGGTATTGAATAACTTAGTGGATAATGCTTTGAAGTATACGCCCAAGAGTGGCACGGTGAAACTGCAAGTGACCATTGAACCGGAACATTTATGTATTCATGTGCAAGACAATGGCGTGGGTATTCCAAGTAGTGATTTACCCCGCTTATTTGAAAGGAATTTTCGAGGTCGTCAAGCCACAGGTGACATTATGGGAACGGGTTTAGGGTTAGCCATTGCCCACGATTTGATGCAGCAGATGTGTGGCAGAATTGATGTGATTAGCCAAGAAGGTCAAGGCAGTTTATTTACGGTGACCTTAGAGCGGCAGCCAGAGGCTTAATTGACCGATAAAATGCCCGCCCCATAAGAGTTTTATGACTAACCTCTACACTGTGTGATGGTTGCTTC
Source organism: Pseudanabaena sp. ELA607 (assembly GCA_037130765.1). Taxonomy (GTDB): domain Bacteria; phylum Cyanobacteriota; class Cyanobacteriia; order Pseudanabaenales; family Pseudanabaenaceae; genus JBAXSK01. Next base: position 953 of record JBAXSK010000322.1, on the reverse strand, counting down.
AGTTAAACATGAAACAACGAAGGAGGCGGATCAACGGACAAGATGTCCGTTCCACATTTCTTTATACCTCGTAGGTCAGAAATCTTATCTGACAAGAACTCTAAATAACGTGCCATTCTTAACTTTGATTGACTATAGATCGGCAACTACTTAAGGACATTCGAGAGAATCTGCGGTACTAACTCCGGTCACCGAATTAACTCCTTTAGCTTTTTTGCAGAGCCATTTACGTTGTGCTCCATCCATAATGGCATCGGTGAAGTCAGCCCCATCAATATTCACAAAATCAAAGGTGCTGCGTAATAGAATCGTTTCGGTCAGAATGGCATCGCTGAGATCTGCTTTAGCAAAATCGGTTTGATCGAGTAAGGCTCCGGCTAGATTTGCCCCATGTAATTTGGCATTACGCAGCACCGCCGCACTCATCACTGCACCCCGTAGGTTGGCATGGGTAAAATTAGCACTTTCCATATTCGCATTTGCAAAACCAGAGCCGATCAGTTCTTGTCCAGAAAAGTCCCGCCCTTGCAGTGCGCCATGACTAAAAGATAATTGTTTCGCTTGGGCTGATAATGGTGCAATAGTGAGACATACAACACTAATGACTAGCATTGCCATTATGGAAAGAAATTTAGAATAGAAATGGCTCAATTGTCGTTCCATCATTAGTGACTACCTCAAGAGTTTTCTAGCAAAAAGTAAAGATTTAAAAGAAGATAAAATCGGCAGTCTGGGCATCACTTCTGCCAACCCTGATCTAAAACTTGATAATACAAACTGGCATATCCAGCTTTAATATTACTTTCGCTAGGGTCAGGGTTGAGAGTGCCCCGCTGTACCCGATTACTGTGGACACCATAGATTTCATAGCGATCACCAATAAACACAAAATCGGCAACATCGGTAAATTCTTCACCCTTGATTAAGTGCCAATGTTGTGCCGTCGGCTCATT
>JBAXSK010000321.1:0-3885 GCA_037130765.1 Pseudanabaena sp. ELA607 | reverse complement strand
ACTATGAGATGCAGATTTGAGGCAAACCACAGGTACAATATGAAAAATTATGGGCGAAATTCTGGTTTGAGATTAATCTAGTTTGATATTAATTCGGTTCCTATAGCTACGATAAATTTATCCATTAATTTACCTGAACAGCAGCCCAGTAATCTAGCTAACCCAAGGCTTTAGGGATTATCTATAGCTTATTACAACCATTGCAAACTCTGATTAGCTATAGTCCCACAGGATTAAGAAAAAACATTAGACTTATTACAGATGGTTTGCGGTCATGCCTAAGAATAAAATTTTTACTTGAGTATTAATACTTATGCAGTCCGATAAAACAATTCGGTTTAACAATCCCTGACTCTAATTCCTAAGGAGCGCATTTATGGTTACTACCCCTGTGATTTCCGCCCCCAAGCGCCTCACCATTCAGGTGGCTGACGTTGCTGCCGACACAACTACAGTGCGCTCCCTTGACTGGGATCGAGATCGTTTTGACATTGAGTTTGGTTTACAAAATGGCACAACTTACAATTCCTATGTAGTGCGAGGCGAGAAAACCGCCCTGATTGATACCTCCCACGGCAAATTTAGGGAACTATATCTGGCCACATTACAAGAACAGGTTGATCCCAAAACCATTGACTATTTGATCATTAGCCATACTGAACCTGACCACAGCGGTTTGGTGCGGGAACTGCTCGCCCTTGCCCCTCAAGCGACAGTAGTGGGCAGCAAAATCGCCATGCAATTCCTGCAAGACTTGGTGCATCACCCCTTCAAACAACAGATTGTCAAAAATGGGGATCAAATCAATCTAGGTAATGGTCATGTGTTGCAATTTGTTAGCGCCCCCAATCTGCACTGGCCCGACACCATTCTCACCTATGACTATGCCACAGGAGTTTTATTCACCTGCGATGTCTTTGGGATGCACTATTGCAGCGATGCCTTATTTGATGAGGATCGCCAAAAAATCATGCCCGACTATCACTTCTATTATGAATGTTTGATGGCTCCCAATGCCCGGTCAGTGTTGGCAGCCATGAAGCGGATGGATGATTTGCCAGAGGTGAAAATTGTCGCCAATGGTCATGGGCCTCTGCTGTCCTATAACGTCAAAGAGCTAACCGAAAACTATCGCCAATGGAGCCAAAACCAAACCAAAGGCGAGATTAATGTCTTGGTTTGCTATGTCTCGGACTATGGTTATAGCGATCGCTTATCCCAAGCCATTGCCAAAGGGATCGCCAAAACTGGTGTTGGTGTAGAGATGGCAGATTTAAGGGCAATTGATCTGCAAGAACTGCGGGAATTTGCCCAAGCCGCCGCCGGATTTGTATTATGTACACCGCCATCTTCATTGAGTTACACCGCCACCGCTTTAAGCACGATTATGGCAGTGTGTCAAAACAAGCAAGTGTTTGGCTTGTATGAACCCTTTGGCGGCGAAGATACTTCCATTGATTTGCTGAATAATAAATTCCAAGATTTGGAACTAGGGGTCGCCTTCCCCATGATTCGGGTGCGGGAAAATCCTACCGAAGCCACTTACCAGCTATGTGAAGAAGCCGGTACAGATATGGGGCAAAAGCTGTTACGCAAACAAACCGTACAGCAGATGAAATCCTTGGATGTAGATTTAGACAAATCCCTCGGACGAATTGCCGGTGGATTATATATTCTCACCGCTGGCAGAGGTCTATCCCGCAGCGCGATGTTAGCCTCATGGGTGGCTCAAGCTAGTTTCAAACCCTTAGGAATTACCGTTGCTGTCGCAAAAGATCGCGCCATTGAGTCATTCATGCACGTCGGCGATGATTTCGTTTTGAATATCCTTGAAGAAGGCAATTACGGCAAACTGATGCAGCATTTCTTGAAACGCTTTGCTCCTGGGGCGGATCGCTTTGAAGGGGTGCGGGTGCAAAATTCCGCCAGCGGTATTCCGATTTTAACTGAGGCTTTGGCATTTTTGGAATGTCGCGTGGTGAGCCGGATGGATTGTAGTGATCATTGGATTGTCTATGCCACCGCCGAAGAAGGACGCATTGCTAAACCAGACGGGATGACCGCAGCGCACCACCGCAAAGTAGGTAATCATTACTAACTAGGTTATGAAACAGATCCTCTAATCATATAAGTGATGCCCATTATTTTGATGTAGTGCGGTATAGTGCCCCGCCAGACTTATTCTAGTGGGGCGCTATTTATGATCTGTAAATTATCCTATTCTTATTTTGATTGGCTGTAATTGTTTTAGCTTGAGTGGTTGGTTGCGACTTCAAATTCAGTAAAGACTTTGGCTTGATCTAGGACTAACTCGGTGGCTAGAGCTTCCATATCAGGCGGGTAGCCATATTGACGTAGTAAACGTTTAACTGCAACTTTCATTCTGGCTCTAACGCTTTCCTTGAGATTCCAGTCAATTGATGCGTTTTTACGGATGCGATCGCATAGAACGATTGCTAGTTCGCGTAATTTATCAACGCCCATGACATCTTGAGCGCTTGAATTTTCGGCTAGAGCATCATAAAAGGCGAGTTCGTATGGTTCTAGCCCTAATTCTTCTCCTTTCGACTTGGCAACCTTAATACCTTTTGCCATATCTATTAATTCGTTAAGTACATCAACCCCATTGATCGATTGGTTGCGATAGCGGCGCAGGGCATCTTCGAGGAGGTCAGCAAGTTTGCGGCTTTGGACAATGTTGGTACGGCTACTGGCTTTGATTTCATCCTTGAGCAGTTTTTGCAGAAGTTCAACGGCGAGGTTTTGATGTTCCATGCCCCGCACTTCTGCCATAAATTCATCGGAGATGATTGATATATCGGGATTTTTTATTCCTGCTTCATCAAAAATATTAATCACTGCATCGGATACGAGAGCCTGATCGACGACTTGACGGATCGCGGTTTCGATGTCGTGGTTGCTGAGGTTGCCGCCTTCTCCTTCGCCTGTAAGTTTGCGGAGACTGGCTTGGATAGCTTGGAAAAAGGAGATTTTTTCAGAGGTGGCGATCGCGTCGGGATGGGGGACAGCTAGGGAATGTGCTTTAGATAGGGCGCTAACTTCAGAGAAAAAGCGATCTTTAATCGTGGGATCTGCGACATAATTGGCGGCGTTTTTGAGAATATTTAGTTTTTCGCCTGTGGTGCTGTCGAAATAATGCTCATAGGCAAAGTCCGCCATGATCTGCTCGACTATTTCTAGCTTGGCAAGCATTAGCCCGACCGCAACATCTTGATTGAGAGTGAGATCGCCTTTACCGCCACTATTGGAATAGAAGGCGAGAGCTTTTTTGAGTTCGGCTGCGAGTCCGAGATAGTCCACAATTAAGCCGCCTGTTTTCTCGAAGAAGACGCGGTTAATACGGGCGATCGCTTGCATGAGGTTATGACTTTTAAGCGGTTTGTCGATATACATGGTGTGAAGGCAAGGGGCATCAAAGCCAGTCAGCCACATATCACAGACTATGACCAGTTCGAGGGAGTTTTCGGGGTCTTTGAGTCGTTGGGCTAGGGTTTGACGGTTGGCTTTGTTGGTGTGGTGTTTAACCAGATTTCCTTCATCGGCGGCACTGGCGGTAAAGACGACTTTAATTTTGCCTTTGGTGAGGTCGTCGCTGTGCCAATCGGGACGGAGTTTGACGATCTCATCGTAGAGATTGACGGCAATTCTGCGGGTCATGGTGACGATCATCGCTTTGCCTTTGTTGACCTGTTGCCGCGCTTCAAAGTGGGTCACGATATCTTGGGCGATTTGTTGGAGGCGTTGGGTTGAGCCGACGATCGCTTCAATGCGAGTTTGGTTAGCTTTGGCTTGTTGGGTGGTGCTGAGGTCTTCAAAGCTGAGGTCTTCGTCTAGTTCGTCGAGGAGTTGACGACCTGTTTCGTC
>JBAXSK010000320.1:0-3906 GCA_037130765.1 Pseudanabaena sp. ELA607 | reverse complement strand
TTTGCCATCAATCAAATTTCTTAACCCTATGAAGCTGGCTTTTATTCTAGACCCCATCGAACGTTTAGATCCTACCCATGATACAACCGTCGCCCTAATGGAAGCGGCTTGCACCTTAGGACATGAAGTTTATATTGCTAAAATGAACTCTCTGCAAATTCGTCAGAGTAAAGCTTGGGCATGGCTAGAGCCGTTATCTGTTGCGCCTGTAGCCCTAGTTAACGGGCATTGGGTAGCGGCAAACCCTTGGTATACCCTAGACAAAACCGGTAGTAGCTATCAGTGTTTAGAAGCGATGGATGCGGCGTGGATGCGCGTTGACCCACCTGTGACCACAGAATATTTATATGCTACTTACATTCTGGACTATGTAGATCCCCGCCGCACCTTGGTTTTAAATGCTCCCGCTGGCATTCGAGCCGCTAACGAAAAAATGTATGCCCTGCAATTTACAAGCTGTATTCCTGAAACAATTGTGAGTGCCGATAAGCAGGTGATTCGGGCCTTTATCCAGCAACAAGGCAAGGCGGTGATGAAACCCTTGGGCGGTAAAGGCGGTGAAGGAATTTTATTTTTAACCGACGGCGATCCTAATTTTAGTTCTTTAACCGAACTCAGTACTAATTTTGGCACTATGCCCGTGATGGTGCAAGCTTACTTACCCGAAGCCAAGCAAGGGGACAAGCGCATTATTCTATTAGATGGCCAACCCCTAGGAGCGGTAAACCGGATTCCTGCCAGTGGGGAATTTCGGGGCAACATGGCCGCCGGGGGCAGAGCCGATGCCATTGGTTTAACCCCACGGGATCACGAAATTTGTCAGGCAGTCGCACCAACTCTACAGCGAGACGGTTTAATGTTTGTCGGTTTGGATGTGATTGGCGGGTATCTCACGGAAGTGAATGTCACCAGTCCCACGGGTGTGCGCGAAATTGATCGATTTGATCAGGTTCGTTTAGGTGAACAGGTGATCCACTGGCTGGGGAACCAAAAACTATCCTAGCCACAGTTTCACAAAGCCATCCTAGGGCAATAACTTACGATTAAAATTCGTTAACTGGCTACCATTTAAAGCTTTTACTTGACTCTAGAGCGATCAGTAACTTCTCCAAAATTTGCTGCTGAGTATTTTCCTTAGCAAAAATTTTTCTCTATTTTTTCTCTTCATTAAATAGCTGGTTGCGTTAAATTCCGATCTGCATAATTATCCCCGTAACATCACAGCAATTCTACGGCAATCTAAGTATTTGCTTTTTAATGAAGATGCCCGAAAATGTGCTTATGAAACATCTAGAAAAGATGAGCCATACAAACCCATAAAAGAGCTAGATAAACTGAATGAATATTTTCAATGTTATCCAATTTTTTAATCCCCAGCGGTTGATTAAAGATATTATTGCCGATTATGGATTTATGTTTCGAGAATTTAAATCCGTCCGCAATTTAGCCATTCTTGCTTTGGTATTTTCTTTCATTGCCGTGAGTTTTGAAAGTTCCAATATTGGCTTATTAATGGTATTTTTGCAAAATATTACTAATCCTGATATTGCGCCATTAAAAACTGGTATTGTGTGGTTTGATCAATCAGTTTTAGCAGTTAATGCCGCCCCATTAGAAAGACTCATTCGCGCTTCTTTATTGATTTTACTCAGTACATGGCTACGATCAATATTTACTTATTATGGATTAATTTATACTGAACTAACTAATCTTAGTTTAATTAAACGCTTACGTCATAGCATTTTTGAGCAGATTCAAGGACTAGGTATTAAGTTCTTTGGCACGATCAAAGCCGGTGATTTAGTGAATATGATTTTAGGTGATGTGAGTCGCATCGCCCAATTATTTCAGAATTCTTCTTTTCTTATTACTAGATTTTTGAATGTGATCATGTATTTGGTCACCATGTTTATAATTTCTTGGCGTTATACCTTACTAGCATTTAGTTTATTTGGCTTATTGAGTGTGGGCTTATCTAAATTTAATGCCAAAATTAGGGAATCAAGTTTTGCGATTCCTGAAGCTAATAAACTTTTTGCCTCCGTGACCATTGAAGTAATTAGTGGCATTCGCACCATCCAAGCTTTTGTGACCCAAGACTTTGAGCGAATTCGTTACCAAAATGCTGCCCAAGATGTTTATTTAGCAGAGGCTAAGGTAATGCGGATGTCTACTTTTACGAAGCCCTTAGCCGAAGCGCTTTCCATGACAATTCTAATGGGGATGATTTTAGCTGCTTCTTCTAATGTCATTGTGGGAATTACTTTGCCCCCAGCGGCTCTATTGACTTTCTTTTTTGTACTATTACGTTTAGTTCCTAATGTGCAAGACATCAATTCTACCCTGTCGCGAATGAGTAGTTTGAGTGGTTCTTTGCAGATTATTCGCAAATTCCTGACCATAGAAGATAAACATTTCTTCCATAATGGTTTGCGACATTTCGAGGGTTTAAGCAAGGGAATTCATTTTGACCATATAAATTTTGGCTACGATCCAGAGCATCTGAATCTGCATGACATTAATCTCACTATCAAAAAAGGGCAAACCGTTGCTTTAGTAGGCGCTTCAGGGGCAGGGAAATCCACTTTAGTCGATTTATTAGCGCGGTTTCATGATCCAGTATCAGGCACAATTTGGGTTGACAAGCATCCCATTGAAGAATATGACATCAAATCCCTGCGTAACAAAATGGCAATTGTGAGTCAAGATACGTTCATTTTTAATACTACGGTGCGCAATAACATTGCCTATGGTTTGTCCGGCATCAGTGATGAAGAGATTTGGCAAGCCGCAGATTTAGCTAATGCCCTAGAATTTATTGAAGAAATGCCTGAAGGTATGAACACTTTATTGGGTGACCGCGGGGTGCGTTTGTCTGGGGGACAGCGGCAAAGATTAGCTATTGCCCGTGCTTTACTGCGAGATCCACAGATTCTCATTCTGGATGAAGCCACGAGTGCTTTAGATTCTATTTCAGAACAATTAATTCAGGCATCGATTGAGAAATTGGCCCAAGGGAAAACCGTAATTGCCATTGCCCACCGCCTTTCGACAATTATGAAAGCAGATCATGTGGTAGTTTTAAACGAGGGCCGAATCGTCGAGCAAGGACCTTACCAAGATCTCATCAAAAAACGCGGTAAATTATGGGAATATCACCGCATTCAATACGAAGATACCACGTTACGGAAAATTGGCGCAAAACTGTCCCAACAATATAATCCCTTTGCGCGAAATTCAGGCAAGGCAATTGAGAAAGAATAAAGGAATAAACGCCACAATTAAAATCTAGATGAATGCCGAAATTGTTGCTCGCATTATTCAACAAATTATTGTGCCAGCGGTGCTAGTCCATGTGTGTATGGTCATGCTCAATGGTGTTTTAGGGCGCTATGCCGGTATTGGAGATCGGCTCCGCGCCTTAGCCCATGAGCGCCTTGATTTACTACACAGTAATGACCTCAGTGATACCCTAGTTCAAGAGCGCTTACAGGAAATCACCGCTCAAATTCCTGTAATAAGTCGCCGCCACCACTTATTACAAAATGCCGTATTGATTACCTATGGGGCAACCATCATCTTTTTGTTAAGTATGTTTGCGATTGCCCTATCAACGGGGCTCAGTTCTAATACCAAGCACATAGATTATGCCACTTTCTTTGCTAATGGGGCGCTGTTTCTTTTTCTATCAGGAGCAGTCCTGTTATTGACGGCGATTTTCTATATAACGTTAGAAATTCGATTTTCCCATCGGGCAATTTATTATGAAATCAAACGAGTTACAAGTCTGTCTGATACAGTAATAGAGCGTAATATTTGAGATTGAGAGTGAGAATTTAAACAATTATATTTATTATAGTCATTTAAAATTATTTTGGCACATTAAAAGCACTTGACCACCCCCCG
>JBAXSK010000032.1:0-25227 GCA_037130765.1 Pseudanabaena sp. ELA607 | reverse complement strand
ACGAAAACCAAGTGACCATTACCCAGTGTCGATTTCATTATCATAAATAGCGATCTTGGGTTCTTGAGATTGAGTTTGGGGCGATCGCTTTTTGATGGGTTTGTTTTAGGCGATCCTAAGTTTTTAGAAAGGAAAAATAATTTTTATGCAAAATCGAATAACTATTCATCCAGACATTTGCAACGGCAGACCAATTATCGCTAACACACGAATTGCCGTGCAAACAATCATGGAATTTTTGGGCGCAGGTGACTCCATTGAAGAAGTGCTTGAAGAATATCCATCTCTAAAAAGAGAAGATCTATATGCCTGTATGCAATTTGCCGCAAAACTGATGGCAAATCACTACGAAGTGAGAAAAGTTGCATGAATGGATTTTAGGCGATCGCGGTTGGTTGAGATTGAGTTGAGGGGCGATCGCTGTATCTCAAAAATCGATGCTAATATTAAGATCGATCTACTCTGTAAGGAGTCAACTGTATGGCTAATATTACTTACGATGAAATTTTTGGAGCAGTATTAACTCTGCCACCTCTATACAGAGCAATGCTTGCCGAACATCTTCTTAACAGTCTTGACGCAGTTGATCCTCAAATTGAATTAGCTTGGGGTGCAGAAATAACGAATCGTATAGAGGCGATCGATGCAGGTAAAGTCACATTAGTTCCAGCAGATCAAGTATTGCAGAAACTAAGGAATCGGTAATGTTGGTTGAATTTGATCCTAATGCACAATTGGAGCTTGAGGCAGCGACCTCATACTATGACAGCATTAATCGTACACTTGGCAATGCTTTCGTTGATGCAGTCGAACGGGCACTCAATCGCATTGTTCAGTTTCCCGAAGCATGGACACCAATGATTGCAAGTACAAGACGTTGCCACGTTGACGGATTTCCCTACGGCATTGTTTACAGAGTCTATGGTGAGCGTATCCAAATTTTAGCTGTAATGCATTTACAATGTAAACCACGATACTGGGTAAACAGAATTCAAGAATAAGTTTTGGGATTAGTGGCGATCTCTTTTGCTGAGGGTAAAAGCCTTACCGATTTTGAGAGTGATCGCTTGTTGTTGTTAGCTGTGGTTACAGCCTATTCCTCAATCATTAAGTATGATTTTGTACCAGGAAGACCCAAAGCTTGAAGTCTAGCTGTGTACTGAGTAAATCAGGCAAGGGCTGTAAGGAGCTAGAAATTAATAAGAGAACTTGATGCAATGTTGCCATCAATACTCGATCGCGCCTTTAAAGGTGAATTGTAACAAAAGGGCAAAATTTTAGTCTCATGATTTAATTGCGACTTAATCATATTTCCGGATAATACCTTTGGTGACGCTGCCATTGCCCATAGCTAGTTTTTTGCGCGATCAGCCAACCCATGATTTGACTCAGAGATAAACTAGCCTGCCCAATCCCGCTAAAACCCACAATCTTGCCATCAGTAACTTGAATTTTCGCCACACTATGCCCCATACCCAGCGGCGCATTAGATTCCGGCAAAATTAAACGATACGCTGCCTCACCCAACACACCATAATGCACCACCGGCGGATCAGTGGGGATCAACAACCGCTCAGACATATCTAACTCTGGCGATGATAAATCTTGGCTCATATTTGCCATCCTAATGCCGCAACGGTCTAACCACCAGCGCCAGTCCAACCAACTAGCAGACTTTTCCTGTAATAATAAAATTTTCCTGTAATCATCCGCACATTGACACCATAAAACATCCGTCGGTAGTTGCCAATTGTCCGTCAACCAAAGCCGCGACGGAGCCGCTAGCACCAATCGTCCCGTATCTATGGCATTTTGCCCCACCCAAAAGCGCGTCTGATGATTAGCCAAAACCCGCACCGCCGTCAGCCTCCCCCCAATGCTGAGCTTAATCCCTTGCACCTCAAGATAAGCCTGCAAAATCTGCACCACTTCGGGATCAATCTGGGGCAAAAGGCGCGACTGTTGCAAAACCAAAGTTACCCCATAACCGGATTGAGCTAGTCTTTGGGCAAGGGGCAAGGCTTCCGGTTGATCCCCTAGCAAGGCAATATCGCAAATGGCAGCATCAGAGCGCAGCAAATTTGCAGCTAACTCATAATTAGGCGGCTCTAAACCCATCACCCGCCGTACAGATGTCGTAGCCATAGCCATCACCCAATGGCTAGCGTATAAAGTTCTTTTTAAGTTTATTTTTTGTAATGGTTGAGTTGCAGGCAAATCAAGAATTTGCAATGCTTTACCACCGGCCGACTTAGACCAGAGGGATGGATCGATTACTGGCGACAGCGGTGCATTTTGGTGAAAATCTGGTTGATTCGAGGCGACTTCATGGGCAGTCACAAAGCGCCATGATCCCATCAGCACATCTACCCCTTGTTGCTGCCAATGTAAACAGAGGCGGTCTAGCTGCTCAGGGCTGTAATTTGGGGTATGGGTGGTATTTTCCTGATTGGGCAAAACCCACGCCACCCGACCACCGGACTGATTTCCTTGGGCAGCCATACCACTGACTAAATCTGCCAATAGCCACTGCCCCGCAGGATGATCACCCATAATCACCCAATCATAGAAATCAGCACTTTTCATGGTTAATTTATTTGATAATTTTTTGAGAATTATGGGGCGATAAACTGCAATCCGATAGGCTAAAACTTAATCATGCGCCGATGGGCCGCCACCGATTCGACTAAACCAATGGCAATAAAATTAGCCAATAATGCCGAGCGTCCATAGCTCACCCACGGCAACGGAATCCCCGTCACTGGCCCCGTGCCAATATTCATGCCAATATTGACAAAAGTTTGGAATAGCACAAACGAAAATACCCCAATTGCCAGCAACGACCCAAAATTATCCCGCGCATTGACTGCCACCACCAGTAACCGCCAACACAAGCCGACAAAACACAGCAGCACGGCCATACACCCCACAAAGCCAAATTCTTCACCCACCGCCGAAAAAATGAAATCCGTATGCTGTTCTGGAATAAAACTTAACTGAGTTTGCGTTCCATTGAGCCAGCCCTCACCCCATAACTGCCCCGCACCGATGGCAATCCGAGACTGGATCAAGTGATAACCGCCCCCTAAAGGATCTTGGCTCGGATCAAGGAACAACAACAACCGCCGCCGCTGATAATCATGGAGCGTATTCCATAGCACCGTGCCAATTTGCCCCGCTACCAAATTAACCGATATGGCAGTAACTGTGGCAATCACCCGAAACCAAGGCAGGGAAATCCATGCTGCCACTCCCATCAACACCACCCAAGCAATCCATACCGGAATCGATACATTAAATAACACCGCAGCCACCACCGGCGAAACCATCAGCCCCAGCCAACTAGCCCGCGCCCCAGCCCAATAGAGCATCCCCAAAGTAATCGCCGCAAATACCAAAGCCGTCCCTAAATTAGGCTGCTTAAAAATTAAAATCCAAGGCGGAACCGTGATCCATGCCGTCTTAAACATATCTAGCGGTGTATTGATTTGGGTATTGTGCAACAAAGCCGCCAAGGAAATAATCACCCCGACCTTAGCAAATTCTGACGGCTGAATATTAAAACCACCAATGGTAATCCAACGTTCTGCCCCAAGAGCCGTAGTCCCCACCAACAACACCAAAATTAATGAGATATTTGTCAGGGCATAGGTAATCCAATGGAACCGTAGCAGCCGATCATAATGAGTTCGCGCAATACTGAACAAAAAACCAATTCCCACCAAAGCTGTAACCCAATGTTGCCACCATTCCGTGCGGCGATTACTAAAATCAGAGCTATAGATGGCGATGCCGCCAATAATGGTCAGCAACAGCGGAAAGATAAACAGCAACAAATCGGCATCCCGCCACTCGCGCCGTAAAGCATTCCAGTCCGGCATTTTGATTCTTTGTAGCATGGGGCAAATTACTTTAATTTATGTGGGTTTGTTTAGGATCGTGGGATATTTTGCAGCTAGCTTATATGGTAAACCTTCACTGGTTCGCTGTGTCTAGCCGGGTAGAGGAATCTGATTTAATAAAGGCAAAATCAAAGTCATAAAGTAATAGACCAATGGCGCAGTAAATACATAACTATCAGCCCGATCTAAGATCCCCCCATGCCCTGGCATAATCTGTCCCGAATCTTTCACACCGGCATCCCGTTTCATCATCGATTCCGTCAGATCGCCCAATAGCCCTGCTACACCAATCAAAACCCCAAGCACAATACCCAAGCTGTACCAACGCTGCCAGTGCAAGGCATAAGCCCAGATTAAAGTAGTTCCTAGACAGCACAGCAAGCCACCAATCGTACCTTCCACGGTTTTTTTGGGACTAATTTCTGAAAGTTTGGTGCGTCCTAAGGTTTTACCCGTCACATAAGCGCCAATGTCTGAAGCCCAAATGCAAGTGAAAGCTAAGATCACATAAATACAGCCTTCACTCAAATAGCCACTAAAACCAGCGATCGCCCAATGCCAATCGGTCAGGACATCTAATCCCCTGAGGCGAATCCAAAAACTGGGGAGATACCCCCCATAAAATAATCCCAAAATTGAAGCGGCAATATCCGAAATCGTAGCCACTTGACGGCGAAACAGCAAATAAAAACAGATAAAAGTTCCCGCTAAAGGTAAAACTGCATCCGCCAAATTAGTCTCCAGTTGACAGGCCAATAACAAAAGCAAACTAACCGTAATCGTAATTTTTGAAGCCGGAGTAATCCCCTTCGCCATTACCAAATTAAAATATTCCAATTCGCCAAAGACCACCAACAGCCCAAAGGCAAGCGTAAATGCCCATCCTCCTAGTAACACCGCAACCAGTGCCAAAGGGATGGCAACGGCTGCACTAATAATGCGAGTCCAAGGCATGACATTGACCAACAAAACCAATTCACAGTATCAGCATGGAGCAAATAGTTAGCCAGTGTTAGTTCAATCGCCTGAGCTATGATTGCCTTTGGTTATGAGACACCAACAATATCAACCCCGCAGTTTATGTTTGACTTTAGTTACTTGCTCTGGCTACAAGTCAAAATAACCCGAACTCTAGCATACTGCACTTGTATTCCCTGTGCACTAATTCCTGATTTATCCCTTGAGTTGGTTTATATTAATGCTAGGTTGTTAATACAGCCATTTCTGATTTGATATATAGCAATTCTCATGCTAGTAAGTTACAGACAAGGGTCTTGATCCCCTTGTTTAGCAAGCTTAGATAGAACCATATGTAACTTACTAGACTGAAAACTGCTATATCACAGGTATGAATCATAAAATCTTTAACCCAGCCACGATTACCGCAAACCTTTTGAGCTACTAAAAGTCGCAACTACCCCATAGTTTTTATGTCTCAACCCTCTGCGCCATCGCTGACTACACCACAAACTTACTATGCCCTATTGGGAGTTAATCCTTGGGCTTCAGAGATGCAAATTCGTCGGGCCTATCGTGAATTAAGCAAACTCTATCATCCAGACACCACCAATTTACCGCCCGCCATCGCCACGGCTAAATTTCAAGCCATTAATGCTGCCTATGCTACCCTAAGCAACCCAGAACGGCGCAGCATTTATGATCGATCGATCCAGTTTTCGCGGTTCAGTTATTTTGCCCACAACGGCACTAATTCCCCTAGTAACTTACAAACCGCCCAATCCGACGGACTCCCCAGTGAAAGACCCCTATCCGGCGGCGAATTATTTGCCTTATTCTTGATGGGGATTACCTTAATACTTTGCGTGGGGTTAGTATTTTTGGTGGGCTGGTTGCGGGGCGATCATTTATTACCGGCTAATTTTGTGCCCCCTGCCTATGTATCATCAATTAGCCCTATTCAGCTTTGTGCCATTAAGTTAAGCTGATCAGTAACTTAAACCCCAACCCCTTAAAACCATCCACTAACCAGAGCCATTCATCACCTAAGCCCATGACGACCCTTCCGCCCGGCAGCACGCCATTGTATAACCATCCCTTACCCTTGATCGAAGCATGGCTCAGCAACAAAGGCTGTCGGCAAGATCAGTCTGATCCTAGCGCTTGGTATATTCATCAGACAGCGTGGCAAGCGGAATTAATCATGGGCACGGAAGAAATTCATGTTCGTTACCTCGCTAATGATCATGACGGCAGTAAAGAAGTGCAGCGGGCTTTCCCCTATTCCCTGAGTCGCCAAGATATTGAAGATGCCATTTTTACTGGGCCCTAGATGCACAATTGGGCCCCAAGGTACAGCTATTAAATAACCGCTCTTAAGTAAATCAAATCTACTCTCATAGCCACCGCAAAAATTGATCAAATCAAGGGCGTGACAATAATCCATGTCTGTGCCATAGTGTAGACAACACAGCAGCTAGATAGTAGAAAAGCGATATTGTATTTTAGGTTTCAGCTTCCAGATACTATTTTCTAGGCTTTTTTCTGAGCTTTAATTTGCTGGATCAGGCGAAAAAATTTCCCCATGATCTTAGCAGTCAGCAGTCTGGTTTAATACCCTGCATAAGTTTTGTCTGAAGTTAGTTGCAAGCAGCTTATACCAATGCCTTAATTTATTGATGAATTTGATTGGTGTATTAATTTTTGTAAGTAGCTCAAGACGTTTTTGATGTGGTTGATTTTTGATGAAGTTTTTTGTTTATGCGTTTAATTATTGGAGGCTAATTGAGTAAGTCGTACAATGTCGCGGTTCTTGGGGCAACCGGTGCTGTGGGTACAGAGTTACTGGCACTATTGCAAGAGCGAAATTTCCCCGTGGGTCAGCTTAAATTGCTGGCTTCAGAGCGTTCCGCCGGTAAAACCGTCGCCTATGGCGCAACAAACCTGACCCTCGAAGCAGTTACAGAGCAGTCCTTTGAGGGCATAGATATAGTGTTAGCCTCGGCGGGGGGCAGCATTTCTAAACAGTGGGCCAAGGCGATTACCAAAGCTGGAGCCGTGATGATCGATAATTCCAGCGCATTTCGGATGCAACCTGATGTGCCCTTAGTTGTGCCAGAGGTCAACCCTGAAGCCGCCCAACAGCACAAGGGAATTATTGCCAATCCTAACTGCACCACGATTTTGATGACGGTGGCGATCAATCCATTGCATCAAGTGCAGCCGATCCGCCGTATTGTCGCAGCTACCTACCAGTCCGCCAGTGGTGCAGGGGCCAGAGCCATGGAAGAAGTCAAAATCCAATCCCAAGCGATCCTCTCTGGGGCAGAACCCAAGCCGGAGGTTTTACCCTATCCCCTAGCGTTTAATTTGTTTCCCCATAATTCCCCCATGACCAGTAATTCTTACTGTGAAGAGGAGATGAAAATGGTAAACGAAACGCGCAAGATCATAGGAGACGATCAGATGCGGATTACTGCCACCTGTGTGCGTGTGCCAGTGTTGCGGGCCCATTCGGAAGCATTGAATTTGGAATTTGACCAACCCTTTGACCCTGACAAAGCGCGGCAAATTTTGGCCCAAGCTGTCGGAGTCAAGCTAGTAGAAGATTTCGAGCGCAATTATTTCCCCATGCCTATGGATGCCAGCGGCAAAGATGATGTTTTAGTGGGACGGATTCGGCAGGATATTTCCCATGCTAATGCTCTAGAATTGTGGCTCTGTGGCGATCAAATTCGTAAGGGTGCGGCTTTGAATGCGGTGCAGATTGCTGAATTGCTGATCGAGAAATCTTGGCTGTAATTTTGGTTGAAATTTTGGCGGTAATTCTTAGTTGCAATTAAGGCTCATAATTAAAGTCAAGTTGCCTGTCAAGGATCTAGTCATCAAGCTGATTGATGTTATCCAACTAAAGTCGGTAATCTTTTCTATTTCCCTTTCTTCCATTTTGCGATATTTTATCTTTTTTATTTTTTTGTGATGGGAACTAACTAGCCTATGGTGATTGCAACTGATTTTGGGCGACTGCTCACGGCAATGATTACGCCCTTGACCAATGATGGCGCAGTGGACTATGCCCAAGCGGAAAAAATTGCTGACCATCTGGTTAACCACGGTACAGATACCTTGGTACTCTGTGGCACGACTGGGGAATCACCGACCCTAACTTGGCAAGAAGAACATGATTTATTTGTTGCCGTAAAACAGGCGGTGGGCCACAGGGCGAAAATTATTGCTGGTACTGGTTCTAATTCCACCAGTGAGGCGATTTCTGCCACCACTAAAGCGGCTAAACTAGGTATAGATGGCTCATTGCAGGTCACTCCCTATTACAATAAGCCACCCCAAGAAGGGTTATACGCCCATTTTGCGGCAATCGCGGCAGCGGCTCCAGATTTACCCATGATTTTGTATAACATTCCTGGGCGTACAGGGTGTAAACTGGAGGTAACTACTGTAGCTAACTTGGCGCAAATTCCTAATATCGTGGGAATTAAAGAAGCCACTGGTGATGTGGACTTTACCAGTCAAATCCGCGCCATCACCCCAGCAGAATTTGTGATTTATTCTGGGGATGACTCCCTAACATTGCCTTTGATGGCAGTGGGTGCCAAGGGGATCATTAGCGTCGCTTCCCATATTGTCGGCTTACAGATGCAAGAGATGATGCAATTATTCGAGCAAGGTCAGGGGCAGCAAGCCTTGCAAATTCATCTCAAGTTGTTACCTTTATTTAAGGCATTATTTGTTACGACTAATCCGATTCCGCTCAAAGCAGCATTAAAAGTTTTGGGGCTAGATACTGGGGCAGTGCGCTTGCCTTTAGTCAGAGCTTCTGAAGCGGTGGAGGCACAGCTAACTCAGGTTTTAGGGGATTTAGGATTATTAGGCTGAAGCGAGGCTAGATTTAATTTAAGGATGTATTATGGCACAGGCTTGGCTGACATCAATTAATTTTGCTCCTCACTCTCATCAGATTCATCCTAAATATTAATTCTGAGGATTAGTAATTAAGAATTGAGGCTAACTAGTTATCTTTAATAATTCGCACGATTTATTCGTAATAGTTTGTTTATAATTAATTTTGAGGTAAGTCAAATGTCGATAAGCTGTCATAAAAATCATGATTTTAGTCAGTTCATCTTAGCTGTGCAGCCCCAAGCTTTAGGCACAAAAAACTATTTTGGCTGTAATGGCAATCAGTAAATATTTTGACTATTCTTGTATTATTTGATATGCTATAATCGCAAACAACTATGATGCAGAGCCAATTATAGTTTGCTTGATGGAGCAATCTTGAATCGGGAAATCTTGAATCAAGAAATAATCAAGAAATATTAAATATTTATTACTTGGCAAACATATCCAGCACAAGTATGAGTTGGAAGAAAAAAGTTTTATTTGCTCAGATTGAATTACCTAGTGAATTCCTTGGGTCAAGTTGAATGGCGTTGATGTAATTGAGGCAATATTTTAGATATTAATCTCCCCATAGTTAGTGATGGGTTTAGCTTTAAATTTTGAATTCTAAATATTGACCTGAATCTAGGGGTGTGGATCTAAGTTTCAGTTAGTTTGACTGATTGTTTTGTTTCGATAGTTTGGTCTGATTTCTGTCTAGTATTTTGATTTATTTTTACTTTAGGAGATGTTTAGTTTATGTCTAACCAACAACCCGCTTTAAAGATTATTCCCTTGGGTGGTTTGAAAGAAATTGGTAAGAACACATGGGTGTTTGAAATCAATGATGAAATTATGCTGCTTGACGGTGGTTTGTCCTTCCCTGAAGGCGCGATGCCAGGGGTAAATATTGTTTTGCCTGACATGACTTATCTGCGGGAAAACAAGCACAAAATCAAAGGCATGATTGTCACCCACGGTCATGAAGATCATATTGGTGGCATTGCATTCCATTTGAAGCAGTTCGATATTCCCGTAATTTATGGGCCCCGCTTGGCGATGGCTTTGCTCGAAGATAAACTCAATGAAGCTGGAGTTCTCAATCGCACGGAATTACGCCGTGTCATGCCTAGAGACATTGTGCGCGTCGGTAGTAACTTCTTTGTGGAATTCATTCGCAATACCCACTCCATTGCCGATAGTTTTACGGTGGCGATTAATACTCCAGCGGGCTTGGTGATTCATTCCGGTGATTTTAAGATTGATCACACTCCCGTAGATGGCGAATTTTTTGACTTGCATCGCTTAGCCGAACATGGCGAAAAAGGCGTGCTGTGTCTGATTAGTGATTCCACCAATGCCGAAATTCCGGGGGTCACAGCTTCGGAGCGAGCCGTATATCCTAATTTGGAACGGATTATCGAATCAGCCAAAGGACGGGTGATTGTGACCACATTCGCTTCTTCGGTGCATCGCATCAATATGATTCTGGAAATTGCTGCTAAATCTGGTCGCGTCGTGAGTGTGGTGGGTCGGTCGATGTTGAATCTGATTGCCCATGCCCGCAACTTGGGTTATATCAAATGCCGCGATGATTTATTCCAACCTTTGCATAGTATTCGCCAATATCGCGAGGATCAGGTGTTGATTTTGACCACTGGTTCCCAAGGTGAGCCGATGTCAGCCTTGACCCGCATCGCCAACTGTAGCCATAAACAGGTGGAAATTCGCCAAGGGGATACGGTAGTATTTTCGGCGAATCCTATTCCAGGTAATACGATTTCGGTGGTGCGTACCATTGACAAACTGATGGCTCTCGGCGCTACGGTGATTTATGGTAAGGAGCGAGGCATTCACGTTTCTGGTCATGGGGCTCAAGAAGACCAGAAAATGATGTTGGCTCTGACTAAACCGAAGTTCTTTTTCCCTGCCCACGGTGAATTGCGGATGTTGTTACAACACGCTCGGATGGCACAGGCGATTGGCATTCCCAAAGAGAATATCGTTATTGCTGAAAATGGCGATGTGGTGGAAGTTACACCCGATGCGATTCGGATTGCCGATAAAGTACCCGCTGGTGTGGAGTTGGTGGATTCTTCCCGTGAGGGCATCGTTAAGGGGGATGTCTTGCGCGATCGCCAACAACTAGCCGGTGATGGCATTATCAGCGTGGCAATTTCTGTCGGTATTGATGGGAAGCTCTATACTAAGCCAGACATTCAACTCAATGGCGTGGTGATTCCGATGGAATACAGCCACATTACCCAACTACTTAATCGTGTGATTGAAGATTCTTTAGCCAATTGCTGGACTGATTTTGCCCGTAATTTGGGAACCGAAACTTTAACCATTGATTGGGTGGGGATTCGTGGTCAGATTGAGCGGGACTTGCAGCGCGTATTGCGGCAACAAATTCAAAGCAAGCCTTTGTTGGTGTTGTTGATGCAAACTCCGGTGGGTTCCGGTCATGTGGGACAAAACACTAACACCACTGGCAATGGCAATAATGGCGTGGGTGTAATTCAGAAGCGCGGTCATCAGCATCATCATGGGGATCATCGTGTTACAACTCAGGCCGGTCGCCGCAAGCGTGGTACGGCTAGCGTTTCTTAGGAGTTGATCCCCCCTGCTCCCCTTAAAAAGGGGGGATTTTAACCTGACTTATTTTTTCTTAAAAAGAAGAGATTTTAGTTTTACTTCTTTTCTTTTAAAAAGGGGAAAGAGGTAATTTTAATTTTTTTCCTTTTTAAGGCAAGATCTTAATTTTTATTCTTCCCCCTTTTTAAGGGGGATTGAAAGGGATCAAATCGCCTACTGCCCAACACGATAGGTAGTTGTGGCGCGGCTATTGCTATAGGTAAATTCTTTAACGTTTATATTGAGCATGGCTAAGCCTTCGCTAGTGCCAATCCAGAGGCGATTACCGTCCCGCAATAGGGTTAGCACTCGGCTAGATGGCAAATCTTGAATCACAGCATTTAACGCGCCATTACTCAGATCGGCTCTGACTAAGCCTTCATTAGTGCCAATCCATAACTGATCTTTGGCAGGATTGCTTAAAGCTAAAATCTCTTGACCAGTTACGGCATTGACTCGGGCTGTAATTTTGTTGGTTTTAGGGTTAATCGCTATAACATTGCGGGTCGTCCCAGCCCAAATCGTGCCATCAGTGCCTAGGGTCATGGTTAATACCACTTGCCCCGCCACAAAAGGTAACCGTTGCAAGATTTCGGCTTTTCCGGGATTGATTTTGAGTACCCCTTCTTGAGTGCCTACCCAGAGAGTGCCTTGGCGATCTATCAATAGCACATTACCCGCAATACCAGGAATATCGGGCATTCGGGCATAGGTTTCCCCATTGCGATAACTCAGGCGAGTTAAGCCTTTTTCCGTACCGACCCAGATAAATCCAGCCCGATCTGCCGCGAGACTCAACACACGATTAGAGTTGAGTTTGAGGGTAACAAATTTAATATCGCCGGTGGCAGGATTGACTTGATATAAGCCCGCCGTTGTCCCGACCCATAACATCCCCAATCGATCTACTAACAAACTGGTAATGGTTTGGCTGGGTAAATTGATTCGTCTAACTTGTTGACCAGTTTTCGGATCGAGTTGTACTAAACCCTGCCATGTCCCAACCCACATCCGCCCATTTTCGATCACTGCGGTGCTTACTCGTCCGTCTCGATCGACGCGGTTAACTGGTGGTTTTACAGCAGGCGTTGTCGGGGTAGTGGGAACTTTGAGATTAGGGGGCTGCGGCGCAGGAGGTACAACTACTGCTGGGGTGGTTGTCGGTCGTGGCGAGGGTACGCTAGGTAAAACCGGTTCAATAGGAGTACGGGGCTGAATCGGTGTAATAGGTTTAGGCTCAGTTTGAGCATAGCTCCATGACGGTGAGGCCATCAGAGCCACCATACTCAAAGCTGAAGAAATACCCCACAGCACCCCTAGCTTACTGATGCCTCGGTTGTTTTGGTTAAATGCTCTTAGGCATGGAACTGGATTTAAGCTGTGGTCGTTATGATGGCGGGGACTAGGGAGCACATGATTCATGATTGATAAATTCATGACCTGAAATTATGAGTAATTTAGATTTATGGTGAGCTATTTGTGGCTAAGCATTGATTGCTAGGGCCTCGTTGTCAGAAAAGCTAAGATAAATCTGTAGTTTAAACATTTGGGGTTGTAAACATATTGGCTCTTCTGGCAAATCAATAGAGTTTAGCTGGACTGAGCTTAGCCCGTAGGTGTGGCGGCCAAATGCTACCACAGCTAACGGATTCCCGACATTGAGTATTGAATCATGTTACAAAAAATGGCCGATTGAGGCTGAGTCACATTTGGGAATTAATCCACTGGTATTGAATTAATGATATTTAACCAAAACCAAGATATTTAACCAAACCACCATAACCACAGCGGCAAAGCACAAAATAAACCGATAAATGTCAAGACAATGGTTGTGGAGAGCAAATCTCGATCTAGTTCATAGACTTCTGCCAAAATAAGTACCGATAAACCTGTGGGTGTACCGGACATCAGTACCAACACTAAACGCGCTTCATGATTGATGCCATAGTAGGTGGCCGCTAGACCAACGCATAAGGGAATTAAGATTACCTTCAACACACTGGCAACGGCAGCAATTTTAACACCACGCCAGTTTTTGATCGTGCCTAGCCGCAACCCCGCCAACGATAAGGCTAAGGCGATCACCACCCAAACCATCTGATCGAGAACGGTTTCGGCAGCAGCGGGAATTTTAATAAATTGAGTATTTAAACCAATAAAAAATGCCCACAGACTTGGCACAGTTAAAACGTCTTTGATTTGCGTCCACCAACTATTGGCAGCGGCGCGATCCCCAAAATAACTGGCGATAAATACGGCGATGCCATAGGTACCAACCACGTTATTAGTGACACTAAACAAAATTGCCCAGTCATTGTATTGCGGCGGCGTGAGAATTTCGGTTAAAGTCAAACCCACAAATCCCGTATTACCTAAAATCGCCGCTAGCAAAAAACTGCCTAAGGTAGCGTTGGTATGATTTTTGGCTTTTACTGCCATAGAAACCGCTGCCAAATCTGAATCAGGAGTGATCACCACAGATGCAGTGATGGGATTAGGATCGGCAAAAAATCGCGGACTCAACCATTGCCAACCGTACCACAGCCCCCAAGCTAGCAGCAAACTTATCCCCAAAACAATCACGGCTATTACTGCGATTTGCCCCCCGGAACTGGAGTTAGTTTGTCGCGCCAACACGAAAAGTTGCAGCGGTACGCCCACCCAATAGAGACCTTGCCCTAGGAATTTGAGTTGGCTTTCGGTGACAAACCGCGACAGTAATAAACCTAAGCCAATCCAAGTAAATAGAGGCGTGTAGGCGTGGAGCAGATTCTCAAACATGGGCGAGAGGTTGGAAAAGGATAAAGACAATGGGGCGAGATATCCCAAGGCAAGGGCTTGCAGTCAGAAATTAAATATGTACATGGCGCAACACATCCTTAAATCAGATCAATGATCACTAGGTATGGAGTCGCTCACAAATCAAAATGAACATATGCAGTTGTGTAGATTAAATATGGCATATAAATATTAACCATCTATTAATCATCATTTTTTGTAAAACAGAAATCTTGTTAGTTTATTTACCTACTTTTATCTGCAATTAAAACAACAATATAATAACTGCATCAAATAATTAGAAATGATGAATTTTATCTCATGATTATTATTCTCATAGTTATTATTTTATTAGTTGAAATGGGGCTGAAGCAGATTTGATTTAATATCATTAAAATTAGCGTGATTAGCAAATCACTTGACTAGGAAATAAAGTGTTAACTGGCAGTTTTCTTGAAATATGGAAAATATTTCTTGAAGTCATTTATAGGCTTTTCGTAGAGCCACCATGAAATTGATGCAATCACTACTGTTATAGTTGTCAAAACGACAAATCTAATAATTAAATTATATGCCAAATCATGGGGTATATTGAGGCGCTTAACCAAGCCGTTATAAAAGAAAGGAGCAATATTGTGGATGACATACAGACCATAGCTGATTTTACCTAAATAGATAATAAAATTATTTTGTAAAATCTTGCCAAACCATCCTGTAAATCCCTGGGCAGCGCTGCCAATAAGCCAAGTAAATGTTAATGACATAGGCAAAATTTCTATTTGTTTAATGATGGGATAATTGGTTATAGTATCCAATATCATCAGAATAATCCATATAGGCAAAGCGATATACAGACCAAGTTTACGCAGTTTCTGTCCATTATTACTATCAATACCCAAATAAGCTAAAAGTGAGCCAGCACCTAGAGCATCTAAACAACCAACTGGCAAAGTTGGAATAAACTTTTGCATACTATCAATAGTAACAAGACTCAAAATACATCGGAAAACTGGTGCAATAATAATCGTGCTAATCAGTAAAGGTTTAAGCAATCTATTTGGCAGGAAAATGATTAACCAAGGCCATACCAAATAAAATTGTTCTTCAACAGATAAAGACCATAAATGTCCGATAAATGGACTGAATGAACCTTGAGTATAAAAATAAAAATTTGATAGATATGTAGCAGTCCAAAATATGGTTTCTCTTGCAGAAGGTACGTTAAATAAAATAATAATAATTAGAATAAGATAGTAAAGCGGAAAAATTCTTAAAAAGCGTCTTATATAAAAACTAACTATGATTGACCATTGGGTCTCTTGAGATTGAGGCAAAGATTTTCGGCAGCGCAGTAAAATTCCTGTAATTAAAAAGCCACTTAAAACGAAAAACATTTCCACGGCTGACAGCCCTAGTGGTAAGTTAAAATGATAGTCAGCAGGAATCCAATGGGCATAAGCAACCGCCAGAACTGCAAAAGTGCGTAGCCCATCTAGCTGAGGTAAATATCCGGAGGATAATTTGGAATCTTGCATAAAAATGCTCGTAGTCTAATGAGCTTAGTATAAAAATATCAAATCCGACTCATTCTTAAAACCAATTTGTATCAACGATTGCAGATATTTGGGCAATACCAATGAGAAATTTACCCGTTTGTAAGAAATTATCTAGAACAATGATTAAATTCTTTTTATGGATTTTTATAGGTTAAATTTTATTGTTTAAATTTTACCTTGATTTGCTCCTTAAGTATAAAAATTACTATCCCACCTTACTCAGATAGAGAATCACTATCATAACTATGATTTGGATTTGGCACAGGGGAGCCTCTTGTTGATCGGTGAGTAAGAATTACCGCATATTCTATCTTTGTAATATGAGCTACTATAAACAATTCTAGATTTTAAATCTCAAATCTAAACCATAAATTCATGGGAAGCTATAATTTGCTAAACTTTAGTGTTCCATAAATTTGGACGGCAAATTCACGCTCGAAGTATTCTTAAATCAAATCAAGGTCAAAATGTGGCATAAGTATCACTTGCAGGATCGGGTATCGGGTGCGGCAGTATATCAGGCTCTATTTCAAGACAATGCTATTAAAGAAAGTACTCTTAAAGAAGATGCAATTACAGTTCTATTAGAAAGCCCCATATTACCGACGGATCATCCTGAATTTGCTTTACAATCGAAATTAGCCCGTTATTCCATTGTAGCGGGTGCGCCAAAACCAAATCGTCTCTGGACTCCAGCGGTGGGCGAAATTTTATCTTGTTTAAAAAAGCTTCAGGCACAAAATCAGTTGAACTTGCAGCGAGAATTAGCGAACTTCAATCAAAATCTTTCTGAGATAGAGCATTTGCCATTTATTGGCGGTTATCTGGGTTGGCTGGGGTATGACTTGTCATGGGAAATTGAGCGTTTACCCTATACGAAAGCTGATAATTTACCATTTCCCGTGGCATTTTGGTATGAGCCAGAATCATTCGCAGTAGTAGATCATCAGCAGAATGAAGCTTGGCTTTTTGGCTCGAAAGATTGGATTATCGAAGCCGTGCAGCGTTTAGATAATTGGGATTTTGCCGCCGTAGCTGAACCGAAATCTGATGCTATGGAGCAGCAAGCTAATTCAATTAGTTTAAATAAATATGATGTAACTTTCATGCCGGATCAAGCTAATTACGAAGCGATGGTAAGCCATGCCCAGCAACATATTCAGGTGGGCGACATTTTTCAGGCGAATCTATCTTTACGCTATCAAATACCTTGGGATGGGGATGGCTGGGCGCTCTATCGAAAACTCCATCAAATGAATCCTTCTCCATTTGCCAGTTATTGGCATACTCCTTGGGGCGAAGTTATCAGCGTTTCACCCGAGCGCCTAGTGCGACTGCAAAACCAAGTTGCCTCAAGCCGTCCTATTGCTGGAACCCGTCCTAGGGGCACAACTGCGCTCCATGAT
The DNA here is from genome assembly GCA_037130765.1 of Pseudanabaena sp. ELA607. Taxonomy (GTDB): domain Bacteria; phylum Cyanobacteriota; class Cyanobacteriia; order Pseudanabaenales; family Pseudanabaenaceae; genus JBAXSK01. The sequence continues at coordinate 8,091 of JBAXSK010000032.1, read as the reverse complement.
GCTAGCTATGCTGATGAATTAATCAGTTCCACGAAAGAGCAAGCGGAACATATCATGCTAGTGGATCTAGAAAGAAATGATTTAGGGAAAGTCTGTCAATGGGGCACGGTGCAAGTGGATGAGTTGCTAGTGATCGAACGTTATAGCCATGTGATGCATTTAGTCAGTAATGTAGTGGGAACCTTAGCACCGGATTATGATGGCATTGATTTAGTCCGAGCCATGTTTCCGGGTGGTACGATTACTGGTTGTCCGAAAGTGCGTTGTCTGGAAATTATCGAGAAATTGGAACCCCAGCGCCGCAGCCTATTTTATGGTTCCTGCGGTTATCTGGATGCCCGTGGTCATCTGGATTTAAATATTCTGATTCGCACCATGATGAAATATGAATTAGAGAATCATAGTTATATTTGTGGTCAAGTCGGCGCAGGCATCGTCGCTGATAGTATTCCCACTAAAGAATGGCTCGAGTCTTTACAGAAAGCTCAGGCACAATTACAAGCTTTGGGACTAAATTAATTCACTCACAGGGAAGCGATCAATCAAACGAATTGCCGCACTAGCTGACTGATAGATGCTGTCAGATAAATGGGGCACATGGATAATCTGCGCCAAAATATCCAAGGTGCGTCGGATGATCCGCACAATATCTCCCTCATCAAGACTGGTGTGCTTACATAACTCTGCCCATTCCATAGCCGTGGCCCATTGTTCCACTAAAGCTGCTAGTTCATAATCTAACAAAATGGGAATATCTACAAAATGTCGCTTCTGTGATTTAGAGAGCTTATAACCAATGCTACTGAGAGCCGATAAAGTTTCTTCCACCGTCGGCGAAATGCCAAAATCAATGCGCGTATCTGAACGATTGTTGTCAATGGTCAAAGCCGCGCACACCGTCGCTAAATGATGGGGCTGCAAGGTTTCTAATTCTCCCGACAACAGCGCTAGGGCTAACCATAATTCATTATCACCGCGCAAAGCTGCCACGGCTTGCCCCGAAGGAGTTGCTTCTAAAATCATTGGCTCAGTCCCCAGCACCGGAGTCAGGCACTGATATTCTTGGAGAATCTCTACCAAACTCATAAACTCACGCCAATTACGCTGTTGCCGTTTCTCTACTACGCCCCGCTGAAATTCTAATTGTCGTTGCAATTGCTCAAAGCGATTTAATTTCTTGGCAATTACAGAACGATTAGTCCATTGTGCCACAGGATGCTGATTCATTTCTGCTTCAAGGCTAATGGTGCGCTCATACTGTTCTTGCACTTCCGGCGCAGGTAGGGGTAGCGGCAATATAGGAATTCCATTGGCTAAGGCGCGGGTGTGTTCTTCCCCAGGATAATCACCATTGAGCCGCAATGGTAAAGGCGCAGGATAAATTGGAACATTAGGAGATTCTGCCACGAAATTCTCAAATTCGCTCATGGATTCGTTGCCAATTAACCAAATATCCTTATGGCTGACAATATGCCAGTGATTTTTAGCCGTCAGACACATAAACCAAGGGAATTGCCCCGAACCAGGGATTTTCTGCACTAATACCGCCGCCGCCAAGAGATTTTTACTCAGGCGTAAAGTAACCGGAGTCCCCGTGAGCAGATAAGGGGCATGGCGGGCCACATCACTTAAACGCATCTCTTCGGCTTGTTGTTCTAGCAGCTTGAGTAAACGGCGTTCTTCGCGTAACCGTTCCCGCAGTTTCTCATAACTTTCCCAAAGGGACAAATCTACATTAGCTAAATCTATTTCCAATTGCGCTAGTTGTTCGGAAACTGATTCTAAATTATCGATTTGGGGTTGCAGAGACAGATTCGCTAAATATTGCCCAAAACTACGTTCTACTAACTGCCGTGCTTCTTCGAGGCTGTGGGTTTGCAGTAAATTCATCACCATGCCATAGCTAGAGGCAAACTGACTCACCAAAGGATCGGGTTGCGAAGTCGCTAAATGGGCCGCTTCTTTGGCTCCTTCGTAGGGACTTTCTAGGGTCACCACATAGCCCACTACATCCTTGCCCCGTCGTCCAGCCCGCCCTGACATTTGCAGAAATTCCGAAGCTTTCAAGAGGCGATGGCCTTGATCGGTGCGCTTCGATAAACTGGAAACTACGGTGGTACGCGCTGGCATATTCACCCCCGCAGCAAGGGTTTCCGTGGCAAAAACTACTTTAATTAAACCTTGTTGAAATAGTTCTTCAATTAAACCTTTCCACGCTGGCAAAATTCCCGCATGATGGGAAGCGATGCCGCGATATAAGCCTTCTAATTGCTTAGAAACTGAAAGTTCGGGATTAGCGGCGACAAAAGCATCAATCTGAGTTTTGAGAGATGCCGCTTCTGCTGGATTGACCAAACTAACCCGCCCCAGGTCACTGGCAGCTTGATCACACCCGCGCCGACTAAAAATAAAATAAATTGCCGGTAACATTTCCCGCTCTTGCAAATGGGCAATGACGGTGAGCAATGGCGCACAATTTTTCTGCCGTTCCTCACGGCTGCGAGGTTGATTGACCTTGGGTTTCAGCTTATTATTGATCTTCTTACCCGATGGTTCTAATAACGGAAACATTCCTTTACTATTACAAAAAAAGAACCTTAAAGGAACGGGCCGAAAATCGGAATAAATTAAGTTAGTATCACCGTGAACTGTGGCGATCCAGTCGGTTAATTCTTCGCCATTGGCCACCGTCGCCGACAAAGCTAATAACTGAATTTCCTTAGGGCAATAAATTATTGACTCTTCCCATACTGTGCCCCGTTGCCGATCATTCATATAATGACATTCATCCAGCACTACTACCGCCACATCCACTAGGGAAGTGCCCACTTCACCAATGGGCGTGCCATAGAGCATATTGCGAAAAATTTCCGTAGTCATCACCAAAATCGGTGCATCGCGATTAATGGAAATATCGCCGGTGAGCAAGCCAACCTGATCCGCACCAAACTGATCGCGGAAATCCCGTAACTTTTGATTGGAAAGAGCTTTGAGGGGCGTGGTATAAAAAACGCGCTGCTGACTGGCTAAAGCGGTATAGATTGCATATTCCGCCACCAAAGTTTTGCCGGAGCCAGTCGGCGCACAAACCACCACCGATTTACCTTCATCAAGGGTATGAATGGCTGCCAGTTGAAAGTCATCTAAGGGAAACGGAAATAACTGCTGTGGGTCAAGGGCTAACACACCTGATCACCAAACTCCTAAAATAAAGTCAATAAGTAAATTAGACCAAGTAATACTATATAATATCAGTAATTATTGCAGTAAAAATTTAGTATAAAAAATTAATCACGAAACCAAGCTCGTTTAGATTAAATCATCTTAACGGATCTTAATTGCTTTAATTGTGAATCTACTGGCTGAAGTGCAACAGTTTAGGAATCAAACTAAAAGCTGAAGATCTACCAAACAGTAGCCTCATAAATTTCCCAGTAAACCATACACAATTAGTTATTTTACCATGATTACTTGGGTATTGGGTTGTTTCTATGTGGCTCTGGTGATTTTAGCGTAATCGCTGATAGCGCAAGCTGCCAATGGGTTCCTGTTCGATGTATTGCTGCAATTCTAACTGCAACAAGCCTGACATCACATCGCCAGCGGGTAGCTGTAACTTCTCCATCAGTTGATCGAAAGTTGTGCCTTCGCTAAAGCTTAAGTGCTGCATAATTTTCTGTTGCAGAGGTTCTAAAGTACCTAAATCTAAAATTAAATTTAGTTGCTGCTGGGCATTGCCATCAGTTCCCATCGATTCATTTTTAGCGCTCAATTTGGGTGCGTCAACTGCTGCGAGTAATTCGTCTACGCCTAAAATTGGTTGCGCTCCCTTGGCAATCAAATTTAAACAGCCCCTAGCCTGGGCCACATCGAGAGAATTAGGCAAAGCCATAACATCTCGCCCATAGTCATTAGCCCGATAAGCGGTAATTAGGGCCCCCGAAGGCTGTCCCGCTTCCATTACTAAAACAAAGCGACATAATCCGGCTATAATGCGATTGCGTTGCGGAAATTGGGACCGACTGGGTTCCGTTCCTTTAGGATATTCACTCAATACCAAACCATTTTTGATAATATCTCGATAAAGTTGCGTATGTTTATGGGGATAAATTCGATCCACGCCCGTGCCCAAAACCGCCAAGGTGGCCCCGCCCACCCCTAAACAAGCCCCGTGAGCCACACCATCAATGCCATCCGCCATACCAGATACGACGACAAACCCTGCTTGGGCTAATGCTGCGCTAATCTTTTCAGTCCAGCGCTTGCCGTAGGGGGTGTATTGTCGTGTACCAACTATCGCCACCGTATAACGTTCGTTCCATTGGGTTACGTTGCCGCGATAATATAACACCGCCGGTGGATCGGGAATTTCCCACAGCAATTTAGGATAGTTAGGGTCGGCAGGAGTCCAAAAATCAGGATTATCTTGCAGATGGGAGGCATATAATTCCCTAGGATCGATTTTCTGCCGCTCTTGGAGAATTTTACTTAAGTTTTGATTGCCAATGCCTTCCACTTGCTGTAATTCCCTGCCACTAGCTGCCCAAGCTGCTGCCATAGTCGGAAAATGCTCAGCAATCCGTTTGCAAATTACCGAGCCTACCCCCGGCATTTGTGACCAAGCTAGCCAGTAAGCCCGTTCCATTATGGTTTGTCCTAAATTATTTATTGAATTGACTATAGATCATATTTAAATCATTAGGACTTACGCAGAAAGTTCTAAGACCCTCACCCCTAGCCCCTCTCCCAAAATGGGAGAGGGGAACAAGAAATTAATCTTACTCCCCTTCTCCTGTTCTGGGAGAAGGGGTTGGGGGATGAGGGCAATTTGGGTTTTGCGTCAGTCCTAATCATGTTACAAAATAATATGTACAAATCATGGTTAAACCTTCGCACCACCCATAGCTAAAATTGCCTGCTGAATCTGATGGGTTACTTCGTCAGCATCTAAAGTTCCATCAACCACAGTCAGCAAGTGTCGATAGTGATAATATTCCAAGAGTGGCATAGTACAGGCGAAAAATTGTTCAATCCGTTTGCCAATCAACTCTGGGGTGTCATCTACTGCGCCGCGATTAATGGAACGTTCCATCAGTAAATCCGGTGCAACTTGCAAATAAATCACACCATTAAGCGGTAATTGCAAATCACTGAGGAGAAAATCTAGTTCCTCTGCCTGAAATGCCGTGCGGGGATAGCCTTCCAGTAGCCAACCCTGATAAAATTGCGGTTGTAGCAGATGACTTTGCATCCAGTTAATGATCAGTTCATCAGGCACTAATTCGCCTTTAGTCATAAAATCAGCGGCGGTTTTGCCTAAAGCTGTGCCCGCAGCGATTTCTTGGCGCAAAATCTCACTCATACTCAAAACCGGTAGGTGATAGTTATAGCTGAGCCGTTTCAATTGAGTGGTTCTGCCAGAACCTGATGCCCCGATCAAGATAATTCGCATGGATTATTAATTACCATTCTATTCAATTGGTTAACTATCTCATCAACATGGGAAATGCTATGCCATCACATTTTTGAAGAAGTGTAACACATCTTTAAGAGCCATAATGAAGGTATCGACTTCAGCTAAGGTATTGTAAAAATAAACGCTGGCTCTGGCTGTGCCACTTACTCCTAAGTAACGGTGCAGCGGTTGGGTGCAATGGTGCCCCGAACGAATCGCAATGCCTTCTTGATCGAGCATCGCCGCAATATCATTGGCATGAATGCCGCCACTGACAGTAAATGCCGCCAGACCAGCGCGATGGTGACGGGGCCCATAAATCGTCAAATCAGGAATTTCCACCAATTGCGCCATCATGTGCGCTACTAACTGCTGTTCGTAATCGTGAATTCGTGCCATTCCTAAATTGCTCAGATAGTCCACCGCTGCACCAAGGGCAATGGCTTCACCAATGGCGGGTGTCCCAGCTTCAAATTTATGGGGCAGTCCCGCATAAGTAGAATGATCCAGATAGACTTCCGCAATCATTTCCCCACCACCTAAAAACGGCGGCATTGCTTCTAAAACTTCGGCTTTGCCATAGAGAAAACCAATCCCCGTCGGCGCACACATTTTATGCCCTGAAGCCACGAGCCAATCACAATCTAGAGTCTGTACATCAATTGCCATGTGGGGCACACTTTGGCAGGCATCGAGTAATATTTTGGCTCCTTTGGCGTGACTCAGTTCGATAATCTCTTCAACCGGATTAACGCAACCCAAAGTATTCGATACATGAACAATGGAAACTAATTTAGTGCGATCCGTCAGTAGTTCGCGAAACTGATCCACATTGAGAACGCCCTCAGCGGTTGGCTCAATGAATTTGAGAACTGCGCCAGTGCGCTGGGCAATTAACTGCCAAGGTACGAGATTGCTATGATGTTCCATCACCGACAGGATTACTTCATCACCATCTTTGAGATTAGCCCAGCCCCAAGTATAAGCCACCACATTAATGGCTTCGCTGGCATTGCGGGTGTAGATGATTTCGCATTCCGAACGGGCATTAATGAACCGTGCGACTTTGTGGCGGGCTGCTTCATAGGCATCGGTGGCGCGGGCGCTGAGGGTATGAGCCCCACGATGCACATTGGCATTATCGTGCTGATAGTATGAAAGCCACGCATCAATTACGGCTTGGGGTTTTTGAGAACTTGCCGCATTATCAAAATAGATCAGCGGTTTGCCGTTGATCTCTTGGTGCAAAATCGGAAACTCGGCGCGGACTTGCTCGGCAATGGTCAGAGGATAAGTAACGGTCATGGTTAGGTGAGGAGTTGACTGGATCACTGAGGCATTATAAACAACTAAAGCATTTTAGCGCTTCAGTCCTATTCATTTTATCGGAAAAATGGTTTAAAACCCCGTTCCTTTAGGACGGCTTTATATTGCCGAGTTCATTTTGCGCTAGAATTATGTGACACAAACTTTCTAGATTTTAATAAAGATTTAGTCTTTCTTAGGTTAATATTTTAATCAATATGCGAAGTACGGCAGTCCAAAAAGTATTATGGCTGAACAAGATCCGCAAAATAAGCAAACAGCGCTTGAAAATGTCACGGCTGGTGGTGATGTCAATGCGAATATCTCCCAAGAGATTCATCATGAGCCGAATAAGCTGGCTGAGAAAATTGGGATTGCGGTACTTATGAGTGGTGACAGTATTGAGGCTAAAGAATCTCAAGGTTTTGTTGATAAGCCTCAAGGAGATGTAGAACAGCAATTTGGCGATCGCACTGTAGCAAATACAGACGGGGGTGATTATGCACGGGGCGATATTGATAAGCGTAATATCACGATCAACAACACGCTCAATATAATTACTGGATCTTCTGGTACACAATCACAAAGCCAATTAATCGAAGAATTATCACAAATTATGGCTGGTGGGCTAAATTTAGATGCTGCGTCGATCCAAGCTGCTTATCAAGCTGCTTTGCCGCCAGATGCAGATCTTTATTCCGTTCAGGCTGACAATAGGATTTCTGAGTTAGCAGATAGGAGAGCATTAGGTGAGTTTATCAATATTATTATTGCTGAAAATCCCACTCTTTCTGAACCCGATCGCGCTCAACTAAGAAATTTTATGAATAGGTATGGTCTGAAGCCTAAAGATAAAGCACCTAAAAAATTTATAAATATTGCACTTACTCCATTTCTTATCATTGCTATAAAAAAAGAAGATTTTCAAGGAGTAATTAAATTTAGTGTAAATGCTTGGCTAATCCCTGACGACTCTTTAAAAGATTTATCTAAATTTGTGACATTAAAGATAAATGTAGACTTGAATGCAGAAATAATCAATGGCTTATGGACAAGAGATAATATCACTGCACTTGTAAAAGACTTACTTAAGCAGAGCTATGATTATTTGAGTGGCGCTTGTTATTCTAGCGCTGATTTTACAGTTGAGTTTTTCTTGCCTTATGACTGTTTATATGCTGAAGTAGATCGGCTAAAAGTTATTCCCGATTTGATTGATGACGATGAATTTTATCCTTTGGGTAATGAGTATAAAGTGTTAGTACGCTCTTACGAACGGGAGCATGTCACTTTTTCCATAAGCAATTATGCTTAGGCAATGGGTAGTGGTG
>JBAXSK010000319.1:0-3975 GCA_037130765.1 Pseudanabaena sp. ELA607 | reverse complement strand
CCTTGGCTGTTGCCAATCTCGACGGAGACGGCTTCTTGGTTGAGGTTAACTCCCATTTCGTGGGCAATCGCTAGCACTGTGGCGAGGCAGTTAGCGAAGGTGGTGGCGGTGGCGAAAGACTTGATCATGAGAATGTCTTCGTTAATTAAGTTCCCCTGCTGATCTAACCAGCCACCAATCACAAACATACTGGTCACGCCGCCGAAGAGTTCACACATTTGCGATTGAATGCGGGCGATCGCTGTGGGGGATTCGCTATAGGGAGCATAGACCGTGATATGGTGATCCAAAAGGTGAATGTTGCTATAGCAGTTAATCACTGGCTCGATTGTCGGTAAAAGGTGGCTGGCGGTGGCGGTAGAGATGGGGAATTGCGCGAGGATTGGCTGCAAGTCTTCGGGGTTCATAATTATGCTCCTTCGTTGGGTGAATTAGAAGTGGTCGATGACTTCATTCAAGCACCTTTTTCTTTGCTGGGAGCCAATTTTAAGCCATAAAACCGACTTTAAGCTTAAGTTCTTTTGGAATGGATGATTAACCCTGATTTGGTTTGGTTTTGGAACTGATCAAAAACTTTGCCGATTTTAACGATTTAGCCGAACTTAAGCCTTAACTTCGGTTTTTATATAAAGTTTTGTAAATCGCTACATTGCAAACTTACAACAAGGCAAAACCATCGACTGGGGCGAAAAATCTCAGTATAATTGCACTGGTAATTTAGAGCTTTTCTGATCAGTTACAACCATGCAAGGCAACACCACAACAAGAGACAGTAAAACCTATGTTTTGACCGATCATGGCTTTGCAAAAATTGAAAAGTATTTCCAAGACAAAAAATTAACTCAGCCCAAATGGGTGAGCCATATATTCGGCAAGCTGTCAGGCACTCCCAACCCAGATACAATTCGGAAAATTCTTAATCGGACGGGCGTTAGAGAAGATCCTATTCAGCTTGTCTTTCAGGCTCTGGGGCTAGAGGCTCAGAGAGATCGAGATTATAAACTGGTTTCCAAAGATCCAGAAAACCCGCCGCCACCCCCTAAAGCTGTGGCTTATGCTGAGAGTGAGCCATTGCCAGCGATTCCGGTATGGCGGGGACGTGATTTGGTGCCGTTGCAGGAGACTTTGCAGGGTGAAAATTTGCGGGTGTTGGCGCTGATCGGGCAGGGGGGCATCGGTAAAACTGCCATTGCCATTAAGCTGATGCAAGAAATTAAGGCTCAATATCAGCAGGTGCTATATTTTCGGGTGCGGTCTGGCATGAGCTTTGATAGTTTGATGGGCTTTTTGCTGCCCCATCTGGTGGGGAAAAAACACCAAGATTTATTGCAAGTGGCGGATAAAATTCGGGAAATGCTGGCGGTGTTGGCGCAAAAGCGTTGTCTGTTGGTGCTGGATAATTTAGAGGAAATTTTGCAACCGATGGCGCAAACGGAACATGGGTACTTGTTACCCCAAGCACAGTCGCCGGAGTTGGGGCAGTTGCTGCATACTTTGGTTTATGGGCGGCACGGTTCCCATGTGGTGATTACCAGTCGGGAGTTACCCCATGATTTGACTGATCGCCGCAGTGATGGTGTGCTTGATCCGCTGTTGGTGAAAATGGAGCCGATCACTGGGGTTGATCTCGCGTCTGGTGTCCAAATTTTACAAGATGCTAATCTTCAGGATAGTCAAGCGGATCTGGAATGGGTGTCTGAAAGGGTGGGCGGTCATGTGTTGATGCTGAAGCTTTTGGCGGGGGTGAGTAGGGGGCGAGGTTACTTGCGGCAACATCCTGAGTTAGTGCAAACCCAAGCTGCTGTGGTTATCAGAGCGCAACTGCAACGGCTTACCCCAGCGGCGCAGGATCTGCTTTTAAAGATGGCTGTGTTGCGGCAAAAGATAGACATAGACTGTCAGGGGCTGACTTTTTTGCGGCTATATACCGCTGATGTGGAGCAGGATGATCGCTTTGAGATGGCGGTATTATTGGCAGAACCAGTAACTTTCTTGCGTCAGGAGCTAGATGCTACGAATAATCTGGTACAAACCTTAGTCAAGGTGGGTTTGGTGCAGTGTAGTTATGTTGAGGCTGTTTGTGAGGAATTCTATGATTTGCATCCGGTGATTAGCCAGTTTTTGCAGGGGGAATATGATTCCCAATTACCGGCACTCAGGGATATAGCCTATAAGTTTTACTGCACTGGTATAGATTTAGCCAACCCCAAAACCAGAGATGATCTGCGCCCAGTTTTAGAAGCCCAGTATTTCGCGTTCCAATTGGAAAGATACGATAAGGCAGAAGATCTAATCTACAAAGCAGAAAAATATTTAGAACCTTGGGGTGATTGGTCTGAGTTAATGGCACTGTATGAACAGATTTTACCGCGCTTAAACCGCCATAGTCGGGCATACATTTTACACCGGATTGGTATAAGACATCGTGACTGGGGCAACTGGGACAAAGCGGAAGAATTTTATCGCCAAGGTTTAGCCATTGCCGAAGAAATGGATAATCAAGGATTAATAGCAGGTTTGACTGGACTATTAGGAGAAATCGAGCGAAACCGAGGGAACTATGATGCGGCGGCAGCGCTTTATCAAAAATGCTTAGCTGTTGAAGAAGAATTGGGCGACCGCAAGGGTATGGCGACTTCTTGGGGACAATTAGGAGACATCGAGCGTTATCGAGGGAACTATGATGCGGCGGAATCGCTTTATCAAAAATCTTTGCAAATGATGGAAGAATTGGGCGACCGCTCTGGTATGGCGACTTCTTGGGGATGTTTAGGAGAAATTGCAATGGATCGCGGTAACTGGGATACTGCCAAGGCTTTTTTTGAGCAATGCTTACAAACTATGGAAGAGTTAGGTAATCGTGCGGGAATAGCCGAATGCTGCAAAGACATGGGAATTATGGAAACAAAGCGCGGTAAAAACTACAAACTTGCCCAAAACTGGCTCCAACGCAGTTTAAAGCTATACCGTGAAATGAACCGACCGGAAGGCATTGCAGACACTTGGGAAGCTTTAGGCAACCTAGACCTAGCCCAACGTAATTGGACTGGTGCGGAAGACCTATATTTTAATGCCGTAGAAATTCGGGAAGAAATCATGCAGCCTGACCATCCCAAAATGGCGGATCTATGGCTTGGCTATGGCAAAGCACAAATGGGCAAAGCTAAATACATTGAGGAATACTATCAACAAGCTGCCGCAGACCTCCGCCGCGCCCTGACCATCTATCAAAAGCGGCTCGGTGCAGACCATTACAAAACCAAAGAAGCCCAAGCCCTATGGGATGAAGTCATGCAAAAACTTGATCAGTAAAAAGCATTCTCTTAAAATCAGGGGAATTAAGAGGGATTACAACTTTTCCGACAGATGTCTAAGCCCCTTCGCGCAACTTATCAAGAATCGAACGATCCTCTAGAAGATGTTCAGAGAATTAATTTATAGTCATTTAAAATTATTTTGGTACATTAAAAGCACTTGACCACCCCCCGCCTACGGCGTACCCCTCCAAGGGAGGGGAATTTTAATCTTGTCTGTAATTCCCCTCCCTTGGAGGGGTGGCAGGCAAAGCCTGACGGGGTGGTGTTATTTATGCCTTAAAGCCGTGCCATTCTTAATTTTATCGACTATAATTCTTAAACGCTCTCTAAGAGGGACTACAACGATCATCAAGCCAACATCGCAGCAACAGATTCCTTAGACATAAAGCGGCGAAAGTCTAGAATCTCAGCTAAAACCAGTTTGTCATCTGGTGAATAATGCAAAATTACTTGACCATCTTCTTCTGCATAGGCGATCACATCATTAGAGATTTCAATTAAGAGCGCATCAACATCTTTGCTATAGCTAATCTTTTTCATATCTAGATCTCCTACCAGGATAAAGGGTAATGATTAAAATGAATGAGCCAAAGTCCCGATAAACAAATCGAAGCACTAAACTTTCGTCTAAACGTTTTTGGGCAATTAGTTTGTCCTC
>JBAXSK010000318.1:0-3999 GCA_037130765.1 Pseudanabaena sp. ELA607 | reverse complement strand
ACCCTGTTTGTCTCCTAATTCTAACTTCGTATTACCGCGATTGAGGTAAGCCTCACCATAGTCAGGTTTGAGTCTGATGGCTTCGGTATAGTCATTGATCGCGCCCTGTTTATCTCCTAATGCTAACTTCGCATTACCACTGCGAAAATAACCAAAAGCAAAATCATTCTCTGCGCCCTGTTTGTCTCCTAAGTCTAACTTCGCTACACCGCGACTAAAGTAAGCAAAGGTGAAGTCAGGATTGAGCCTGATGGCTTCGTTATAGTCATTAATCGCGCCCTGTTTGTCTCCTAATTGATACTTCGCCAAACCGCGACTAAAGTAAGCCCCAGCATAGTCAGGATTGAGTCTGATGGCTTCGTTATAGTCATTAATCGCGCCCTGTTTGTCTCCTAATGCTAACTTCACTGCACCACGATGAAAGAAAGCATCAGTAAAATCAGGTTTAAGTCTGATGGCTTCGTTGTAGTCATTAATCGCACCCTGTTTGTCTCCTAATGCTAACTTCGCTGAACCACGACCAAGGTAAGCCTCAGCAAAGTCAGGTTTAAGTCTGATGGCTTCGTTGTAGTCAGAAATCGCGCCTTGTCTGTCTCCCTTTTGAAACTTATCAAAAGCCGAAGCAAAAAACTGCTCTGCTGTTGTAGCAGCTAGCACCGTATATGAATTACCATTCTCCCCCACCAAGACTGCCGAATCCCTTGCCGCAGTTGTTTCACTCTGTACAGTCCCTAAAGCACCATAGGTGGGCTGAATAATCACCGAAACCGCCAATACCCCCAACAAACCGATTAACTTTGAGTAGCTCATGATTCTTGTCCTGAGTTATACTTTGGTGATTTATGAGACTTTATGAGTGCTATGTTATCATCACCTTCAACCTGAAGTAAATCCTGATTTACTTTATCTTAATTATATATAACCTAATCAAATTCAACAGTTACAAGATTAGCTTTCTAAGAAGAACTTAGGTAGATCAAAATTTTGCCGACAGCCTCTAATCCTTAACCGCTGTTGACTCAGGACGACAAGTAGCCAAAACCGCATCTGCCACCCGCTGAATCGCCCCTTCTGCCCCTAAACTAGCCCGCACCCGCTCATAGCCCTCTAACATAGTTTGGCGCACCTCCGCCTTGAGCAAAATATCTAACCCAGCTTGGGCTACTGCCTCTGGAGTGGCTGCGTCCTGCAAAAACTCCGGCACAACCGCTTCCATATTCACTAAATTTACCGGCGAAATAAACGGCAACTTAATCCGCAACACATAACGCCCCAGCCATGCTGTTAACGCCGTGACCCGATATAACACCACTTGGGGCACATTCAACAAAGCAGTTTCTAGATTTACCGTGCCTGATTTAGTCAACACCAGATCCGCAGCGCGAATCACCTCCTGAGATTTGCCTGATATAATCTGCGCCTCAATGCCATACTCTGCCAATAAACTCTCGATCGTGCCCCGATAGCGCTCTAAGGACAGGGGCAATAAAAACTGCACCTCTGGCATCTGTGACTGGATGATCTGGGCAGCTTGCAAAATCACAGGCATGACGTGGCGTAGCTCTTGGGTGCGAGAGGCAGGCACTAGGGTAATCACTTTGGCGGCTGGATCAATACCGAAATTTTGCCGTGCTAATTCCCGCGAAGGCACTTCCGCCATCAAATCCACAAAAGGATGTCCTACCCACTCTACATTAGTACCCCTCTCCTCATAGTATTTGGCTTCTTGGGGAAAAATCGCTAATAATTTATCGGTAAATGCGGCAATAGCTTTAGTATTTTTATCATCAAAAGACCAAACCCATTCTTGGGGCGCAATATAATAAACTACTGGCGTACCAAGATGGCGTTTGACAAAATAGCCAATGCCTTGATTGGGCATCATATAGTCAATCAAAACCGAAACATCGGGGGGATTTTCCCGTAAAAAACGCTTGGCTAAAGCCTGTACCCGCAACGTAGGAATTACATAGGGTAAAGCTTCAATTGCGCCAATAGAGCCAATTCCCACCGTATTACCTAATAGCTTAACTCCCGCATCTGCCATGCGATTACCACCTAAACCTACTAACTCTAATTCAATCCCTTCTTTTTGGGCTTTTTCTTTGAGGGCTGCCGCTAAAATGGCACCGTGCCAATCGCCAGACACTTCACCAGTACTAATAAAAATGCGGCGTTTCATGGAATAGTTTACCAACTTCACCAAAACAGGTTTATGGAAATTAAAAGGCTAGACAAAAGCTATCAAATAATTAGCAAGCATTTAATAGCAAGTACTAGCAAGAATTTTTCTTGCTGTAAATTGTACCAAGAGCAAACCAATATGTACCAAGGCAATCAGCAGCACCCTATTCTGCCATGAGGTTTGATTGAGCTTTTGATTTGGCTTCTGGGTTAGTTTGGCTCAGCATCACTACAATCTAGATCAATGGGACGTAATTTGGCAGTAATTTAGACGTTGACTTAGATTGATAGCCAATGATTTATAGCTAATAACGATAAAATGTTAACAGAAAACCCTGCCTTCACTATGGCGATTGAGCAATTTAACTCTGGGGACTATTACGCCTGTCACGACACCCTAGAGGAAATCTGGCATGAAGCGTGGCAGGAAGACCGACATTTTTATCAAGGGATTTTGCAGGTGGCGGTGGGTTTATATCATTTGCAAAATCGTAATTGGCGCGGCGCAATGATTTTATTAGGGGAGGGTATCAGTCGCTTGCCAGAATATGAGCCAAGTTATTATGGGGTGATGGTGACTGAGTTGCGGGATGGGGCAGCGGAGATTTTGGGGCAGATCCAGCAGGCATATAGTCAAGGGGAGTCAGCTTTGGAGTTATATCTTAGTGGGGTAGTAATGCCGCAGATTGTTATGGTGGTTGAATTATAAGCTGCAAAAATTTGGGATTCTTTTGGATGATTTTGCTGTATGGAATGGCGCATTTTAGGATGTATTTTTATCAAAAATAATCTTATTAAAATACATTAGAATGTAAAAAGTTTGTTATTACAGCTTGTTGGTTGCTTTATCTGATAGGTTTTGTGATGATTTACCCTCTGTAAGATATGGGAGTTGATAGCTTGTGATCAGTGGAGTGGCGTTACATAAGACTCCGAATGGCTGGGAGTTTACGAGTGAAGCAGCATTAGAGAAATTTATTTGGGCAAATCTCAAGGAACTATTTGGCATTACTCCCCTTAAGCAACAATATATTTCTAATGGCGAAATATGTGACATTCTTGCTGTAGATGACCATAAAGGACTCGTCATTCTAGAGTTAAAGAATGTGGAAGATCGATACCTAGTTCAGCAACTCACTCGCTACTATGCAAATCTTCTAGAAGAAAAACCATTCTCTCAAGAAATTGATTATTCTCGCTCAACCCGCCTTATTGCAATTGCGCCGAGTTATCATCGACATAACTTAATTGACAAAGACTATAGCCAGCTCAAATTTGAGTTTTTTCAGTTCTCTATCATGAAGGATGAGAAAGATTTTTATTTTATCCTCCAAGAACAGGGAAAAGATTCTAATCTCAATAGGTATTTAATTCCATATCAACCAATTGAAACCTCGGTGATTGAGGGCATTCCAGAACCTCCCGAACTCTTAATTAAATGGTTAGGTGGTTGTACAAAAGAAGAACAGGAAGGCTTTCTAAAAGTCAGAAGTAAATTTCTCGGTTGCAATCCACGGATGAAAGAATTTGTTGACAAGAAAGGAATACAATATGGATCTGGAAAGACAAAGTTATGTGCAGAAATATGTTTTCAGCAAAAGTTACAAAAGCCTGTCTTATTTCTATGGCTACCAACTCCAAGTACACATCTATGGGATAAGAAGCCTATGGTTGGTCGTCTTCGCGTCTGGACTAATGGACAGACAATATCCCACGTAGGTTATATACCAGAGGGGTTTGGCAAAATGAAAACAAGTTTGGAATGGGAGCAAATACCACCTATGAAACGTCCGCCCATGATGGAGAGCTTATCAA
>JBAXSK010000317.1:0-3999 GCA_037130765.1 Pseudanabaena sp. ELA607 | reverse complement strand
CCACTAGTAGCCCCTGGTGCAAAATAAGTTTCGATGCCGTTGACATCTTCAGACCTAGACTCCACAGAATTTAAGTGAATACTCACAAACACATTAGCCTTGGCATCTTCAGCAATTTGCACCCGTGGCTCCAAGTCAATCTCAGAGTCATCGGTCCGGGTATAGACCACTGTATAACCCATTTTTTCTAGGGCACTGCCAAGGCGTTGACTAATCGCTAGGGCAATATCTTTTTCATACAAGCCATTAGCTGTTGCCCCCACATCAGGCCCACCATGTCCCGCATCAATCACTACCACCCCGCGTCCCCGATTAGTCACCGGATTTTGTGTGGTTGGGTTTTGCGTCGTTGGATTAGTTGTTGGGATACGCACCACTGGCCCGCTACTAGAAGATAGCTGAAGCGCCATCTGTTGCCCATTGGGTCGCCGTCCTTCTCTTGCCTGCCAACCTTTAACTGTCTTCACACTAACTTGCACCGAATTACCCACTTGGGTCAAGCGAATCTGTTCAATGGGACTATTAGCCCCCAAAGTGGGACGACGAAACTGAGGCGAAATTTTGGCTGAAGAAATAGTGACCGTAGCAGTATTACTAGCCGCATTATTACTGATTTGATAGCTAAAACCTTGGCTACCCTCCACCACCAATTGCCCCAAATTATTAAAAGACAATCCTTCGATCAGCAGTACCCCACTATTACCATTGTTATTCCCGTTATTGCCATTGCTGGTGCTAGGGGTAACAGGCACAGGACTACTTCCCGCTGACACTGGCTGCAACAAAACCCCACTGCGATTAGGCAAAGGGACAATCCGCCACGCCGTATTACTCGCCGCCCCTGATTCATCTAAATCTAAAACCAGTCGCCCCACAAATCGCGGACTCTTTTGAAACTGGGCCACCCGCACCTGCCGCACCCCAAACCGATTAATCGGCACAGTAGTGTTATGTACTCCTGCTGCTACCGCCGTATCTTGCAGATCAACCACCAAACGCGCCGGATTTTCTACCCGCAAAAAATTACTTTCTGGCTCCCCATTGATCCCCAAGAAAATCCCATCGGATCTGACTTGTACCGACTGTAACCGTAAACTCCGCACTATAGGAATCGGTACTTGAGCAATCACAGATTCATTAGTAATTGGGTTAATTGGCTTATTAACTTGCGACAGATCTAAACTCGACAAACTCGAATTTGAACTAATAGGTAATGCCTCCTTAGACTGACTCAAATTAGGAGCATCAGTAGAGTTTTTAGCACTAGGCCACGTCACTATATGATTTGGCAGAGACTCTGCTTTTGACTCTAGCTTTAAACTAGTTGAAGATCCATCAACACTTTTTGATGCGTTTAATCTAGCCAAACCTGCATCAATTAAACCTTGATCACTATCTGCGTGGGCATAGTCAATAGTACCTAGGGAAAGATTACCAAATAAGCACAAACCCACACTAAAAGCGACGTAATTCTGATTGATTTTCAAGGGGATTTCCTCATTAAAAAGTGATTTGATCAAGTAAAAGTCAGGCAATAAGATCCATCAAAAATCTATCAAATTAATCATCAAAATATTTAAATATGAGTATTTAACCCTAGTATAATCCGCACCGGAAAAACTTAATTACAGGCTCAAATAATCATAATTTTTTGCTGATTTAGTTTGGATAGATTTTTGAAATTCTTAATACCAATACCACTCTCACACCACTTTTTAAGCTGTTTATTTGATTAACAATTAATATTAGTGACTAGTTTTTATTACTAAGTCTAGTAAATCTAATTAATTACAATCACCAGCTTATTTTAATGCTAGAAAATCAGTATTAATTCATTATCTGAATTGAAAACTGCTGACTTAGCTAATTGAGCAATTACGACAGTAATTCTACCGGACTAAGGGTAATTTGTTCTACCGTCGGCATCGATCCCAGCCATTGCCCAGACACTTGCGCAAACTGCTGTGGGTCACCACTCACCACAAATCTAGTGAGGGAGTCATATTCTACATCCTGACATCCTCCACGACGCAGCCCCAATAAATCGAGTTCCTGCACTGCGGCGCGAGCTACATAAGTGGCGGGATTGACAAACTGCACCGTTGGCGGCACAAACTCTCGTAACACATGACTTAAATGGGGATAATGGGTGCAACCAAACACCAAAGTATCGATCCCAGCATCTAACAAAGGTTCCACATAATTACGAGCCACCGCTGCCGTGTGGGGATCACGCAATCTTCCGGCTTCAATCAAAGGTACAAACTCAGGGCAAGCTTGTTGCCAGACCTCTGCGGTGGGATCACTTTCTTTAATGGCATTGACATAAGCCTCACTCTGCACCGTAGCCTTAGTCGCAATTACACCAATGCGCCGTCCCTTACGCACTGCTGCCCGCGCCCCCGGTAAAATTAGCCCCAAAATTGGCATATCAAAATCGGATCGCACAATATCCAGCGCCAACGCCGAACTGGTATTACAAGCCATAATCACCATTTTGGCTTTTTGGCTTTGCATCCACCGCAAAATCTCATAGACAAATTCAATAATCTCCCCAGCACTGCGATTACCATAGGGCACTCGCGCCGTATCACCAAAATACAGCATCTGCTCATGGGGTAATAGCCGCCGTAACTCTTGCAACACCGTCAAACCACCAACACCACTATCAAACACACCAATCGGATATTGAGATTTCCCAAAGCCAGCCATTCCTGCCTCACACACACTTCAAAGGGGCTGCACACCATTTGCACCCTAGGGAACAGGCACAAAAAATATGCATAAAAATATGCACACAGTAAAGCATATTTTCCCCAATCTCCGCACCAGTCATCATTCTTAGATTCAGCATCTTATCAACTATCGAGCCATGAAAAATTCTTAGCAGCTATTTACTGCATCAGGCAGGTAAAACCCTTGCCAGATAATGATCCCCTCTAGATAACCTAGAACTAATTCATCACCCCAAACCATAAAACGCGCCATAACCGCCCAAAATTTTTCAGATAAAAAAACTAGCCAAAACATAATTTTGCCGCCATATCAGCCCCAAATTGCCAGAAAATAATCAAGCACAAACCAAAAAAACTTCAAAACTTCAACAAAAACTGACATGGATCTAAAACTTATTCCCCCCCAACCCAAACCAGGCATCCTCAATGTCCTGATCGAAATCCCCGCAGGCAGCAAAAACAAATACGAATTCGACAAAGACCTTAATGCCTTTGCCCTTGATCGCGTCCTCTACTCCTCCGTCCAATACCCCTACGACTACGGCTTCGTCCCCAACACCCTAGCCGACGACGGCGACCCCCTGGATGGCATGGTCATCATGGATCAACCCACCTTCCCCGGATGCGTCATCCCCGCCCGTCCCATCGGGATGTTAATCATGGTTGACGGCGGCGACCTCGACGAAAAAATTCTTTGTGTCCCCGTCAAGGATCCCCGCTACACCAACGTCAAAACCCTTTCCGACATCGCTCCCCATCGCCTTGACGAAATCGCCGAATTCTTCCGCAGCTACAAAAACCTCGAGAAAAAAGTCACGGAAATTCGTGGCTGGGAAGGAATTGATGCCGTACAAGCCCTAGTCGCCAAAAGCATCTCCGCCTTCCAAGGTTAAACCCCACTATCACGCTAGCTAAATAACTAAGCCCCTAGTTTTTCCGACTAGGGGCTTTATTTTTTGGACTTACTTAAATTTATTTCAGCAACTATTGCGTTATCTGCAAAAAACTTTCTTTGGTCTATAACCGTCTAAACAAGAATTTATCAAGATTATATTCTGAAAAAATGTCGAGAGCGGAAAAAACTTTTGAGAAATTTGAAAAAAATTTCAAAAACTTAAAATCATTACCCACAGCCAAATTCAACTATCTCAACCCCTTAAGAAACACCCCTAAAACAACAAATTTCAGCAAAAAAATTAAAAAAGGGTGTTGACAGATCAGCATTAGTCAAGTTAAGTTAATAAAGCGCTGAGGGGGGAAGCGG
>JBAXSK010000316.1:0-4024 GCA_037130765.1 Pseudanabaena sp. ELA607 | reverse complement strand
CCCCTCCCTTGGAGGGGTGGCAGGCAAAGTCTGACGGGGTGGTGCTATTTGGTGTTAGTTTATTGCTTTGAAATCGTGCCATTCTTAATTTGATTGACTATAAGATTGAGTAACTCTGATTTCATCCTAACTTAGGCTAATTTCAATTTCTAATACATCTGCATCATAATTCATCGGATTCAATAAATTCCCATTCACAGTAACACCATTAATTATCATAGACTTAACGCCATAATTACGCTGTTGTGGATTGGTTACGGTTAATTTGAGCAACTTACCCCTAAATTGACGCACGGCTTTAAAGCCTGACCAAGCAGCGGGAATATGTGGATCAAGATACATTCCTTCCAGAGTCGGACGGAAACCTAAGATTTGATCCACACCAATGCGGAACATCCATACCGCTGTACCTGTAAGCCATGAATGACTTGCTTGCCCTTGGGTGGGATGATCCGGACTGGTCACATATTCGGCAAATACATAGGGTTCCACTTCGTAGCGATCAATGGCATCCGCCGTAGCATGGGCAGAATTAAGCGGCAACATTTTTTGATAAGTTGCCCAAGCATATTCTACATCACCATTGAGGAACGATGCCAACACAAACCATGAGGAAGCGTGATTAAATACTGCACCATTCTCCTTTTTACCTGGTACACAGCGACTAATCAAACCGACTGTATCTTCAATTTCTGTATAGGAAGGGGAAACGATTTGCATACCAAATGGAGTGGCTAAATGCTCGCGACAACTGGCTAGACATGCATCCGCCCGCTCTTGAGGCGCTAAACCAGAAATAATTGCCCAAGATTGCGCATTCAAAAAAATTTGCCCCTGTTTATGAGCCGCAATGCCAATCGGTTCGCCATTATCCCGAAATGCCCGCAGATACCATGCGCCATCCCAACACAGTTCGTTTACCGTCTTACCAAGATGATCATAGACGGTTTGGAAGTGCTGGCGATTTTCGGAATCTTGCCGCAGATCCAGTAATGGGAAGATTTTCCGTAAAACATAGCCCAAGAAAAATGCTCCCCATGTGGTTTCTCCTTTGCCTTGGGAACCCACATGATCAAGGGTATCATTCCAATCGCCGGTAAAAATGCGGGGCATTCCATGATCACCCATGTTCCCAATGGCGAATTTTAGGGCGCGGATCGTATGCTCATAAACTGTGCCACTGTTGCCATCATGATAATTAACTACTTCATCTAGAATCGACAGATCGGCGGTTTCTGCTAGATATTCCATAATGCCAAAGGGAATCCATAATGGCGTATCGGAATGATTGGTGCGTTCTCCAGTATTGGTATAAACAAAGAAATTATGTAAAGTGGAACCATCTTGAAATTGAAATTGTAGGGCGTGGAGTAGTCTGGTTCTAACTTTGGAGGCATCCACTAGCAGCATTCCCAAAATATCTTGGAAGCGATCTCGCATTCCCGTACCAAACAATAGCCCGCCGTGATAATAGCCGGAATTTCGCGCCATATCGAAGGTCACCGCCGCCTGATAGGGATTCCAAACATTTAACATCAGATTTAGTTTGGCATCGGGGGTGTCGGCTTGTAAAGCACTGAAATACTTGCTCCAATATTGCCGCAGATTCTCAAATTGGGCATCTAGCCACGGTAATTGTGTGAAAGGCTCCGCAGTTAAAGGCGAAGCATCTCCTTTGGTGACGATACTCAGAACCACGGCAAAGTTACTCTCAGATTGGGGTGCAAGGGTAAGCCGTGACTGCAAAGCCACCACTGGATCTCCGGCGGTAATTTCCGTATTGCCCATTACCCCTGATTCCACTGCCACTGGATTAGCTTCGGAACGCCATCGCCCAATAAACCGATCTAAACTGCTGTCAAACCCAGTAATTGGTAAAGTTTGCGTAAAATAAAGCTGATAGTTCCAATCAATATTCGGTTGCTTGACTGACACTCCTTTATTGAGTACCCAATAGCGCCGCGTCGCCACTAGAGCCGATTGGGATTGATCAAAATGAACATCCGTAAAATGCTTATCATTGGGTTGATTGATTAAATCATTGAGAGCATTACCCATCAATAATTCCACAAAGCTATAAACTTCGAGAGAACGCTCTTGATCGGTCAAATTCGTTAATTGGACGCGCCAGACTTCCGCATTATGATCACGGGGCACAAAATAAGTGATTTCACCACGAATGCCATAAATTTCTGTAATAATTTTCGTATAGCCTTGGCCATGGTGGCACTCGTAAAAATCATATTGCCGATCCACCGTTGGGGCCCAACTTAAAGACCAGTAATCTCCTGTTACTGTGTCTTTGACCATGACATAACGCCCAGGGCGATCCCAAGGCAAACAGTTATAACGCATCCGGCTAATGCGATTATCCCGGGGCGAATCCAAAAAGCTAAAGCCACCTCCAGTATGGGAAATTAGCCCACTATAGCGACCGTTCCACATATAGTTAAACCAAGGGCGCGGCGTGCGTGGATTAGTAATCACAAACTCACGGTAATCTGCCGTATAGTAACCGTAGGCATTGCGAATAGGGGCATCTGGATTGGCAGTCATAGTAGTGGCAAGAAATGGTAATGATTTTAATTCGGAATTGAGAAAGAATATTGATAGATAAGAAGTGCTCTATTTAGGGAAGCTTAGCGAAATAGGGACAAGGCTTCTTGACTGCGTTCACAGAGTTGGTGATGGCAATTGCCGTTACTGCCCAAGATCGCCCCAAATTGGCGAATTTCGAGATTGTTATAGGTCAAGTCCGAGCCATCAAACCGCGATAGCCTGCCTCCCGCCTCACTCAGGATGATTTCTGGAGCACAATAATCCCAATCCTTCGGAGCCGATTTATTCCCCGAAATTGATAGATAAAAGTCGGCACGACCTTCGGCAATGGTAGTCAATTTAATGCCTAAACTACCCACCAAAATCTCGGCTCCAATGGGCAATTGGCGAATTACTTTATCCATTAACTCGCTGCGATGGCTGCCACTAGCCACCAAAACCATTTGATCTAGCTGATCTTGGGGTGATACATGAATTGCAGTTTGATTGCCGTCGCGATCTTCGACAAAAGCCCCTTGGCCCTGAATTGCCTGAAACAATACGCCCCGCACCGGACAACCCACCACCCCCAACACGGGACGATGTTGATAGGCTAAGCCAATATGCACCGCGAATTGACCGCTACGATCAATAAAATTACTCGTGCCATCCATCGGGTCAATAATCCAGACCCATTCCTTAGCCAAACGATGGGTGCTATCTTCTTCTTCTTCGCTGAGGTAGCCAAACTCTTCGGGGGGAAAATGCTGCTGTAACTGCTGCAAAATAAAATCATTGGCGGCTAAGTCTGCGGCGGTAACATTGCCCTCGTCGCCCTTAGAGCGGATCTCTAAATTTTCTGGAGCGTTATAATACTGCATCAGGATATCGCCAGCCCCCCACGCAATCGGGCGTACCACTGCCAAAATTTCCTGTAAGTTCATCATTGTAGCCCCAAGACCAAAGAATACTTCCTTAATAGCATAAAAGATTTCATGAATAACTTAGCGCTGTCGCCACTACATTCCCTCAAAACCGGCTCTTGGTTTAAATTGATTTGTGGGGCAAGTTATCAGCATTTGCCCTCAATTCGTAATCTCGCCCTAGTTTATACCCTCGCCGGAGCCGACTGCATTGATATGGCTCCTGATCCAGCGGTGATTCATGCGGTGCAAGATGGCATCACTGCGGCGCAGCGGTTAGCCCTAGCCCAAGGTTACACCAGGACGGAGCCTCAACCTTGGCTGATGATTAGTTTTAACGATGGTGCAGATCCCCACTTTCGCAAAGCAGTTTTAGCCAGTGCCAATCCTTGCCCCCAGGACTGCCATCGTCCCTGTGAGCCAGTATGCCCCACCCAAGCCATTGCGTCGCCCCACCACACCCCTAGCATGGCTGGACATTCCGCTAGACATCAAGTGACCATCAACCCAGACCTGTGCTATGGCTGTGGGCGTTGTTTGCAGATTTGCCCCAGTGATTTAAT
>JBAXSK010000315.1:0-4048 GCA_037130765.1 Pseudanabaena sp. ELA607 | reverse complement strand
AATGCCGCAGTTTTATCGCACGCCGAATAAAATTATTGAGTTTTGGGATCGGCGGGTTGTGGTGCAAGAAAAGCAGCCTGATTTAAAAGCTGATGCCAAACAAGATAAATCTGAGATTCCCAATGCAAGGATTGTCCAAAAAGGATTGGAAAATGTTTCTGCTGGGGGGAATATTTATGTGCAGATTATTCAGAATGCTGGCGATCACAGAGATATTCGAGATAAGGCTTTTGGCGAAAAAAATAATCCTTTTCAGCCGCTTAATGGCAGGATTGAGGATTCTGAGCAGTTTTTTAATCGCGAGAAGGAATTACGTGAAATTTTTGATATTTTGAATGCTGGCAGTGGGGTGGAGTTGTTGGGCGATCGCCAGATTGGGAAGTCTTCAATTTTGCAACAGATTAAACATCGTGCGGATTCGCAGCTTGCTGTTAAAAGAAAAACGATTTATCTAAATCTACATAAAGTGCATACTGAGATGGAGTTTTATGAGTCTTTTTGTGAGGAGTTAGGTATTGCAAATTGTACTGGGATTGATTTAAATCGTGCCATGAGATCGAAGCGGGTTTTGTTGCTGTTGGATGAAACAGAAAATCTGCAAGGTAATGGCTTTACGAGGGAAATTCGTGATCGCTTACGGGCTTTTGCTGAGGATGGCTCGCTGCGTTTGGTGGTGGCTGCTTGTACGCCGCTTGAGCGTTTGTTTCCAGATAGTCATCAGAATGGCATGACTTCGCCTTTTCAGGGAATTTGTTTGCGGGTGGAGCTAAAGCCTTGGGATCAGGCAACGGTGCAGAAATTTGTGGCTGTAAGGCTAGAAAATACTGGGATTTGTTTTAGTGAAGAGGAGATGGAAAAATTATGGCAAGATAGCCAAGGGTATCCCCAAAAACTAATGAAAGCTTGTTTTGATCTTTATCGTCAATATCGCTAAAACCTATGACCGAAGAAACAGTCCCCCTCCTCGACCTCGCGCCAAAACTCAAGCGTCCACTATCACTCTGGAATCCACTTGATTATCTGCTGCTGCTCTATTGGGTATTCTATTTTCCGCAAGCAATTCGGTGGTATGTGGAAACATATTGTGAACCTAAGCCTGAGACAGATCACCTATCTTGGAAACAGCGTTGGCAAGTCATCCAGAATAGTCCACGAATCCAAATCAGTTTGATGGCATTAATTCTGAGTGTTGCTGTGTCAATCCTAATTTGTTGTGGATTAGCAAGTTTCGGTGTAACCATTTTCTGGGATAGTGTGCTGATGGGTGTCTTGATGGGTGTGTTGATAAGTGTAACGTTTGGACAGGTTGCACAAAGTGCGTTGAATAGTGTGGCAGGTGGTATAGCAGGTGGTGTGACGGGTGGTATAGCAGGTGGTGTGACGGGTGGTATAGCAGGTGGTGTGTTGTTTGGTGTGGTTGGTGTTAAGACGTTTGATGTGGCGGAGTTAGGTGTGTCGAGTGGTGTGGCGTTAGGTGTGTTGTTTGGTATGACATTAGGGACGGCATTAGGGACAGCATTAGGTGTGTCGGGTGGTGTGGCATTAGGGGCGGCAGTTGGTGTGGCATCAGGGGCAGAGTTAGGTGTGTTGTTAGGCGTGTTGTTTGGTGTGGCTCGTGGTATGTCATTGGGTGTGACATTGGGTGTAACGTTTTTTTTTGTATTTGTTTTGGCGCTATTGCGTCCAGACAACCGATGGCTGTTGTTTGGTTCCATTCCTCGGATTACCCCCTTGATATTGCCCCGACTTACTCGTCAGATTGGCATTTGGCTCAACTCCGACTGGCAAAGCGGATTGATAAATATCAACCAACTTTTAAAATATTCTCTCCAATTTATTTCTGTTGATACTGCCCTTAACAAAGAGCTTAATAGATTAGACTCTAGCTTGTTAATTTCTCGCATTGCGACACTCAGCGACTTTATTTGGGATTGGAAAGTATTGCGTTACACTTCAGCTTCCCTCACGGATGCCCTTAAAGCCGAATTTGTTGAAAAGATTATTTGGCTTCCCTACAAATCATGGTTTGCTAGTCGTTGGGGAGCAAGTCGCGATCTCCGTTTTGACACAGATGTTCATACCACCGCCGCAGTTTTTTGGTATCTCCATGAAGCATCAGAAGCTAAAGAAGTTGACGAATCTATTTCAAGTCTGACAAAAGCAGTAGAAGTATTTGAGAATTTAAGACAGATTAGACATGGCGATGAAATGTATAAGATCGTCAAAAATCTACGCAATTTTAGTGAGCCAACGAGCTTGGCGGAGATCTTAAAAATCTCTTCAACTGAATTCCCAGAATCAGTGGATTCTTATATATCTAATGAGCAGAGAAGTTCAGGTTTAAATGTTTCAGATTCAAATATTCAACCTGAACTTGAAACGGTATATTTTATTCCACAAGCAATCTTTTATTTAAAAAATCCAGAGCCTGATCTAAATATATCTTCCGTAGCTTCAGCAGTTCAAGTATCTATTGCCACACTTGATCTTTTGCGTCCTCAAACATGGAATTTAATCAGTAAGTTATCAATTGCCCTCTCACAGATTAAAACTATTAGTCGCTCCACATCTCGAACCACCCGTTCTTATGCTCTAAACAGCGCTCTTGGACAAATCACAGAAGTCCTTAAAATTATTGATACATTACCGTCAGAAGTTTCTCGTGTCGAAAAACCAATCCTAAAAGATATAGCTATTCGTTGGCGTGATATTCTCCTCAGTGCAGCCAGTGAAATCGGACAAATCGAAATTGACAAACCGATCGCAAATCCCTACACCATCGGCGATCCTGTTGTCGGTGATCGTTTCATCGGGCGAGAAGACATTCTCCGCCAACTCGAAGAACTCTGGTTTATCAATACCAGTCCCCAATCCGTGATCCTCTATGGACATCGCCGCATGGGTAAAACCTCCATTCTCCGCAACGCCACCACCAAAGTTAATACCGAAGTTCGCGTTGCCTATGTTAACCTCCTAAGCATTAGTAGCGCCAGCAATGGCATTACCGACATCCTCATGGCAATTTGTGACGCACTCGAAGAAGTTACCGAAATTTCTGTACCAAGCAATAACGACCTTCACCAATTCCCAGAAACTACCTTTCGCCGCTATTTAGAGCAAATTACGAAAACCTTCACAGGCAAAGGACTAATCATCGCCCTAGATGAATTCGAGAAAATCGAAGAACTAATCGATGCAGGTAAACTCAGCAAAGATTTTCTCGGCTTCCTGCGTGGCATGGTGCAAATGAGCAGCAAACTCGCCTTTGCCTTTGCAGGACTGCACACCCTCCAAGAAATGAACGCCGACTACTTCCAGCCCTTCTATGCCAGCTTCATTCCCATCTCCGTCGCCTTCCTCAACCGTGAGGCAACCCACCAAGTCCTCGCCAACCCCGATCCCGAATTCCTCCTCGAATACGAACCCAACGCCCTTGACCATATCTACGACCTAACCAACGGACAACCCTACCTCACCCAACTCATCGGCTTCCAACTCGTGCGAATGTTTAACGACTACGTATTTGAGCAAGGCAAACCCCGCGATCGCACCTTCACCATCGATGATGTCCGCACTGTCTGCTCAGGCGAAAACTTTTTCAACACCGGCATTAACTACTTCAACGGAGTCTGGCAACAAGCCGCCGAAGGTGCAACCCATCAGCAAGACATTCTCAAAACCCTAGCGCCCCATCCCCAAGGACTGACCGAATCGGAACTAATCTCACAAACTAATTTACCTAGCGAATCCCTACAAACCGCCCTCAAAACCCTCAAAGATCATGACGTAATCCGCAGCCAAAAAAACAATGAGATAATCAATTGGGCGATCGCAGTGGAACTCTTCCGTAATTGGGTAGTTAAATACAAATTGAGTGACACTTAGCCAGCTGACCTTTGGACTTGGTGCGATCAAATTTGACCTAGCTCCTCGCCCTAACTCATTGTTGGCAACCAAGAGCAACTTACAAGATTTTGATCGACAGTGGCTAAAGTTAGCTCATAAAAAATAGCTGTAGCGGCTATAAAACGATCAGCAGGGTCTTGAT
>JBAXSK010000314.1:0-4057 GCA_037130765.1 Pseudanabaena sp. ELA607 | reverse complement strand
AGAAAAATTTGCTTCTAAATAAGCTTTTAAGGTTAAGACTTCATAGCCTAAACCCATAAAAGTACTGCGCCAATCGCCACTAATGCCGCCGGTCTTTTTATTACGAAATATATTAATCCCTCTTTCCGCAATTAAAATTTTATTTTCATGACTATCAAAACCCCTAGTTTTTATTTCTAATAACTGAATATGCTTGCCTTTTTTAACCAAAATATGAGGGCAAATGTATTTATATTCATGGTAAATAATTGGCTCAAATAAAGTAATATTTTCCTGTTGTAGTAGTTCTTTAGTTTTAGCTACGGCATCACTAATATTACTTTTTGGAGGTAATAAATTTGGTAGATTTATCCCATCACTATGCAGGATTTGGGCAATTTTAGTAATAATAAATCTGCCATCGGTTAACATGATGCTATAGCGATCCATAGCTTCTGTGGTTGGATAATTTAGTTTTTTATAATATAATTTTGTTGGGCAGCTTTGCGCCACTTTTAAATCTGATCTGGTTAAAAATAACGTTGATTGTCTCATCAAGATTTGCTAATACTGATGCAGTATTAAATTATTAGTTTAGGGTTAAATTATTGATCTAGTATTGAAGTAAGCAATTAAATTTAGATCCTATTTAGAGAGCTTGGAGCAAAATTAATAGCTTGAGAATTTTCCCACTCAGTAATTTTGCTTAAAGCTATTGCAAAGCTAATCATAGTAAAATAAAACTTGAGTAATTAAATATTCTCAAATATTCTATTATTTTAGCGATAGTCCTTGCATCTGATAGCTGTTGCATTATTTCCGACCCAAGGTCTGGACATCAGCTTAGACCAAAGCAAGAGCCAACGAGCATCTATAAAGTATTGTTTGTGGTGAAATTCTGTGCCTGCTAAGCCGCAACCTGAAAAATTTACCCCTCTGGCCATCCCTGATAGCCTTGCGCCATTGGTGCAGGAGCTTTGCTTACTGTATCAGGATGGTACGGCAGATTTAGTACAGGATATGCTAGCTGATTTAGTGCAAAATCTCCACCAAATCACAGGAACCTCTAGCCATAGTAACTTAGCCAAAATTACTGATGATGATGAGACCAGCACTGATCATGAGTATCTCAAAAGTTGGCAGGACATTCTCAGTTTACGGATTTATGTCGATACTGATATTTATGGCTCCCTTGACACCGATCCGCCTTTAATTAAGCAGGATGATCAGGAAACCGTGGTGCAGCACACAGATGCAACGGCAGCTTATTTACAATCTTGGCGAGACATTGCCCAAAGTATGGCGGATGTACCCGATGATTTATTTACTCGTCTGTGGGGTACGGCAGAATTAGCCAAAATTTTAGACTGTTCCGCCAGTATGTTACGACGGGCGCAGCGTAATCAGCAATTACCATTACAAATCAATAATTTGCTATTAGACTGTATTTCCCATGATCGCAAGCGACGCTTATGGTTTGTTCGGCCGGTTTTGGAACACGATCAATATAGTTAAAATTCATTGATATAGCAATTCTCATGCTGGTGAGTTACAGGCAAGGGGCTTAATCTCCTTGTTTAGCACGCTTAGATAGAACCATGTATACCTTACTAGAATGAAAATTGCTATATTATAAATTTCGGATAGCAAATTTTAATCATCTTGATTACCTAATATAGTTAAGGCAGCATGACAGTCCTGAGTAATTTGGTACTTCAGGGCATCAAGAGAAGCAAACTTCTGCTCGGGGCGCAAAAATTTAATCAAGTCTACAATTAAGGTTTTGCCATAAAGATCGCCACTCCAGTTACATAAATGGACTTCGACGGTGCGACTGCCGCCACCAGTGACCGTGGGACGCATACCAATATTCATCACGGCAGGTAACTTGACTAATTGCTCGGTTTCTGAGGCTAACTGCACCCATACAGCATAAACCCCATCTTTCGGCAGAAATTTATCGGCATTAACCGCTAAATTGGCGGTGGGAAAACCAATGGTGCGTCCTAATTGCTGGCCTTGGCTCACTGTGCCACTCAGGCTATAAGGGCGACCCAACAAGGTGTTAGCTAGTTCGATATTTCCTTCAGATAAAGCCAGTCGGATATTAGAACTACTGATTCGTACTGAATCATTTTGCATTGCTGGCAGTTCTAGTCCCGCAGACAGCTTAATTTTATCAGCGGCTTCATTGCCCCATTGCTTAGACATATCAAGGGTTTGTTCAGGAATAATTGTCATTTGTTTACCCCAATGTTTCAGTAAATCCTTGGGGGAACCCTGACGACGGCAACCAAAATGAAAATTAAACCCCACGCTCACCCATTGGGCTTGGAGTTGGCGCACTAAAATTTGGCTAATAAATTCGTCGGCGGTCAATTTAGCTAATGCTTGATTAAATTCCAGTACTACTAACTGTTTTACCCCCAAGTCAGTCAGTAACTGAATTTTTTCTTGGATGGGTGTGAGCAGGGGGCGGGGCTTTTGGCTAAAAAATACGTGGGGATGGGGCGTAAAACTCAACAGCGTACTGATCACAGTTTGACCTTGGGCAGCCGCTTGGCGTTCTTGCTCAACCACAGGCGCAATTACCCGACGATGCCCCAGATGTAATCCGTCAAAATTTCCGAGGGCAACGGCGGTAGGTTTACTGACTTGTTGGAGGTCGTGGATAATCTTCACGCTTTACATTTTGACACATGAGGTTTGATCGATGCCGGATCAGCCGAAGTTTCTTATGATTCACCTTTCACGATTTAGCACTACCTTACTGTTTACGACCCTTCATAAAAAAGCCTTGGCAAATCCCTAAAATCCGTTAAGATAAAGGTTTACGGTTACCTTTACATTTCACGCACTGCTATCACTGATGAATACTTGGCTTCAACCTGCTCAACGCCTAGGATCACTTCCACCCTACGTTTTCGCACGCCTAGATGAGTTGAAGCAGCGAGCTAGAGAACAAGGTCTTGATCTGATTGATTTGGGTATGGGGAATCCTGATGGCCCTACTCCTGCCCCTGTGATTGAAGCCGCAGTGCGAGCAATCCAAGATCCGGCCCATCACGGTTACCCGCCTTTTGAAGGTACAGCTAGTTTTCGCAAAGCGATCACCGATTGGTATGCACGCCGTTATCAGGTGCAACTAGATCCCCAAGGTGAGGCTTTGCCCTTGATTGGTTCCAAAGAAGGTTTAGGCCATCTCGCCATCGCGTTTATTAATCCGGGGGATTTGGTGCTAGTGCCTAGTCCAGCTTATCCGGCGCATTTTCGTGGCCCATTGCTTGCCGGTGGTGAAATCTATGAAATGATCCTCAAACCAGAAAATAATTGGCTGATTGACTTAGCCGCCATTCCAGAGGATGTGGCCCGACGCGCTAAGGTGATGTACTTTAACTATCCGGCTAATCCCACCGCCGCCGTAGCCCCCCGTGAATTTTTTGAAGAAGTAGTGGCATTTGCCCAAAAATATGAGATTTTGCTAGTGCATGACCTCTGTTATGCGGAACTTGCTTTTGATGGCTATCAACCCACCAGCTTGCTGGAAATCCCCGGCGGCAAAGAAATTGGCGTAGAGTTCCATACCCTATCAAAAACCTATAACATGGCAGGCTGGCGGGTCGGTTTTGTGGTGGGTAATCGCCATGTGATTCAGGGGCTGCGTACTCTCAAAACTAATCTAGATTACGGCATCTTTTCCGCAATTCAAGTAGCCGCCGAAACCGCCTTGCAATTACCCGATCAATATCTCGAAGCGGTGCAATATCGTTATAGAGAGCGCCGTGATTTCCTGATCGATGGCTTAGCCGAACTGGGCTGGGAAATTCCCAAAACCTACGCCACTATGTATCTGTGGATTCCCTGTCCTGTGGGCATGGGTTCGACAGATTTTGCCATGACAGTATTAGAAAAAACCGGCGTAGTCGTCACCCCTGGTAATGCTTTTGGGCGCGGTGGTGAGGGCTTTGTGCGGATTAGTTTGATTGCTGATTGTGATCGTTTGGGCGAAGTCTTGCGACGGCTCAAAGAAGCCGGAATCCACTATCACATGAAGCAAGCTTAATAAACAATGGCTCTA
>JBAXSK010000313.1:0-4095 GCA_037130765.1 Pseudanabaena sp. ELA607 | reverse complement strand
AGAAATGCCAAGGCGACTATAGGCTTTAGAATTAATAGTCTGGGTATTCATTTCAGCGCTCCTTGCTCAAAGGCTTTGTTAACTCTCTCGATTTGTTTCGGTGCTTCCATTTGCGCGAAAAGTTCTAGTGCTTTTTCTTTATATTTTTCTGCTTGGTCATGTTCTCCCATTGCCTGATATGTTAACCCCAGTTGAAAATATGCTTCAGCAAGATCGCATTTAGCACCTATGCTTTCAAGAATGGTTATAGCTTGATGATTACAATCTAATGACTGCATAAAATTATTCTTACTTCTTTCAATCACTGCTAAACCATTCAAAGCATTTGCCTTGACTTGGTGATAATGACTCTCTTCGGCATAATCAAGAGCATTTTTATACATCTCAAGTGATTTTTCTATATCAAACAAATTTATATATGTTTCACCTAAAAATAACCACCTATAGCCAAATGACCATGTAGAAATTGCAGTTAGATCTATTTCTTGAAACACTTTATTCACAAAATTTCTGGCTTTATCTTTGAATCCCATAATAGAGTTCAAGAAGCTCAAACAGTAATAAGAATCAATCGTATAATTTCTATAAGCTGAATTTTCTGATAGTTGTATACATCTTTCAAAATTTGCTACGGCTAATTCATTTTCTCCAATATCAATATTACATAATCCTATATTAAAAAATGCAATGGATTCAAGATCTTTTAGATTGAATTCAACTGCTATTGCTTTGGAACTTTCATGACAACTAATAGCCTGATGTATATTACCCTTCAACCAATAAATATCACCTAAAGTATTATAGATTCTACTTAAATTACGACCACTTGGAAGATACTGAATTATTTGGCTTATTGCGTCTCTTATAGTTTCTAGTAAGCCAAATCGAGAGAATGAACTACCCAATGTTTCATCATCTTGCCATTGGTTACTTCTTTTGTTTAGAATTACGTTTCCTGCTAATTCGTATTGATTGATGACAAGATAATGATAGTAAGCTTCAAAAGCTATTAAAGCATCTTCAATTATTACAACTTTTGCAATGCTATTTGTCCAGAATTGTGCTGCTTTATAATTTGCTGTTTCCCAATCTATTTTACTGGCTAGCAGGTGTATTTTTGCAGATTCCCGAATAGCAGGATGTAAATAATATTCTCCTTTAAATTCAATCAAAGAAGTTTTACTCAAATAATCCACAATCCAATTCTGTCGAGATTCAGGTACATCCCATAACAAACAAATCACCCCCTCAAAAGGAACAGTTTTTACATCTTGATAGCGATAGCAACCCATGCGACAGAGCAACTTATAAGCATCAGGTTGGTTGTCTCGTAACCAATCCATCTCCACCGAAATCAAAGTTTCTAATTCCGAGTCCGCTAGTAAAGCATCTCTATGTTGATTCCAATAGGCTCCAATATTGCCATCAAAACGGTTTTTAATTGCACCATGCAGAATATCCATTACCTTCGCATTACCGTTATAAGCAACACACATCTGCAATAGCGCCTCAGAATCTACCCCATTCTCGCAATCATGGAAATATTGCCGCCATGCCGTAATGTCTAGCCCCTCCAGTGAATACTCATGTACCCTCGCCCGTGGAGTAATCAGCGATCGCCGACTGGTAATCAGCGTAAACGAAAAAACATCGCGATCGCCCAACACCGCCAACAAAGCATCATAGCCGCGCAACTTCTCCCGAAACCGATAAGTTTCATCTAGCGCAGGTTCGAGGTTATCGATTAACACTCCAATGGGATTTGCCCGATCCGCTAACTTCTCTCCCAAAATACCCAAGTTAATCCCAAAATCCCGACTAGGCTCCTCATCAAAATCCTTCCGCAAGATTTGCGACACCTTCTCTTCCGCAGGCGTAACGTTTCCCGACTCCAAACCCATCTCTATCCGAATCACTTTTTTAAACCGCGTCTGCAAAAACTCCCGCGCTAATGTTGATTTACCAACACCCGCCCCAGCCTTGATTAAGACGATTTTGGCTTGTCTGCTCAGTTCTTGTAGCATTATGAAATCAGCATTTCTTCCCAACAGGTTAAAAGATATTGTATCTGCCATTGTAGAGTACATAGACTCTCTCTCAATTGCCCTTACAATTTGTCTCTCCAAATTTGAAATTAGCCAAGATTTAGGGTGTAAATGAAACTTCTCACGGAGATGTCTAGTTTGGTCTAAAAGATTTTCAAGACTATGAAGAGATTTTGCTAATATGATCTTCCTTTGAATATTGCGAATAGCTCCCTCTAGATCATCTTTTGGCTCTATGATTACTTCTGGTTGAATTGGATACAGAGTTTGTAAATAATCCCTCAAAATTTCCTTTTTACCTTTTTTTGCAGTTGTCAGTGCTGAACACTCTGACTCAAAGCGCTTGTATATTTGACTTAAATGCCCTTCCACAGTTTTATCTATTTTGGGTGATTCATTATCTCCAAATGTATCGATAAAAGTTAATCGAAGCTTTTCTGAAGATAACTTCTGCCGCGCAACTTCTCTAATAAACTCATTCCAATTCATAATCGTTCCTCCCTTAAATCTTTTCAATCAATTCTTGAACCTGCTCGATCAATGGCGGCAAATCTTCAGCGATCGTTGTCCACGCAATCCGCAAATTCACGCGAAAGTATTCATGGACAATCAAATTTTGCATAGCTCGCATCTCATCCCAAGGCAATTCTGGATATACATCCTGAATATCAGGCAATAGGCTCCGCGCCGCCTCACCAATCACCGCCAGATCGTAAAGAATCGCTTTGACGGTCTTAGCATCTGCACAAAAAGCCTCATAGTCCAAGCCATCGGCAAAAGCTAAAATTTCCTCCGCTTGTTCGAGAATATCCTGTAATCTCTGCTTTAAAGATCTAGAAGACACGCTTTGCCCCCTCTATTACTAAATCCTGTATATAGGGCTTGAGCGAGTCAGGCGTACCCAAATCGATCGCACACCCCAATAATTTTTCAAGATAAATTTGCAATCGAGCCAACGTAAACAAACCCACAGGCTGCGAAAACTCTACTAATAAATCAACGTCACTACTAGCCCTAGCCTCATTTCGTGCTACCGACCCAAACAAAAACAGCGCTGCCACATGAAAAGCACAAATCGCCTCACGCTGTTGGCGCAAGGTTTCGATGACCTCATCACACCGCAAAATTGATGCAGTAATAGTGTTGGATTCGCCCGAAAGTCTCACAGTTTCAAGGTATTTGTTAATTTGTGTGTTCGTATCATTTGGCATTATAGGGTATTTATAGGGCTAAGATCAATAACCCACGATTTAATACAGGGCAAATCAAGGGAATATATGGGTTTATATAAATTCAAGCTCAGGGCAAATCAAGGGGATTTATGGGTTTACCTAAATTCAAATTAGTTAGATCATAAGTCAAGCCATGAACAACTTGTGCAAAAGTGCACATGGTTCATACTCCATAGAAAAGCGAGTAAATGCTACGAACATCTACCCGCTTGTAAGTTATAAACTGAACTATCTTCTAATCTTTGTTAGCTTGTTTCGCTCCGAGTACAGCCATAAGGGTTGCAGTTACAACAGGAACGTGTTGTGATCCTATTGAACCAGAAGCCACCCCAACTGCAAGTATAAGAGCCGATAGCCCACCAAAGAATTGCATCATAAACACACCTCTACTGTTTTGTTATATAGTGTCATAAGCTTGCTAGCTTTGCCACATAAGGCTAGAGGGTGAGGGTTAATGTAAAGGGAAAATCTTTACGTTAACCCGATTATTATGTCAAGAATCTTATCACAGATTTTTTTAATTGCAATATTATTGGATTGTTAATTTTTATAAAGTCTTTACATAGCGCATTTAGATTTTTTGTCTTTGGTGTATTTCTCGCATTCCCCATATCAGCCATGTGTGGCGCGATCACCATACTCCTCACCTATCTCCCCCTCATCTGGCAAATCCTTTGGCGGACAGGATTAGGATTAATGATGCTGACAGCGATCACGCTTTTCCTTCATGCTCTAAAAAACTAAAAATCTCTACAACTCATCATTCAAAATACGTTCAATATCCTGAACACCCTGCAATACCCGCACAATTTCAATGG
>JBAXSK010000312.1:0-4123 GCA_037130765.1 Pseudanabaena sp. ELA607 | reverse complement strand
CAGGCGGGGGGTGGTCAAGTGCTTTTCATGTGCCAAAATAATTTTAAATGACTATAACTCTTAATTTGCTGATAGTCTGGAGAAATCCCTGTAATTCACTCCATTTCACTCGTGTTGATTACCATAAACCTATCTCACACAATCCATATCACAAAATCTATTTGCTAAAATCCAGTTCACAGAGGTCGTTCATGCACATTGCCGATAGCCATTGGCAAGGAAATTTTGTCTATTGGCAAGATCTATTTATTCACCATTATATTCTATCTATCGGTTATACAGCTTGGCAGGGATTCCTAAACGATGGTTTAGGCATGGTTACCTGTGAGGTGAATTTACCGCAAAACCAGTTGATCAATTGGCAAACTGATGCTGTGCCCCATCATTTAGGATTTATGCCTCAGCAAGACATTAGGGAATATTTATCCCGTCTGGAACTTAGTCTCGATACAATCACTAATTTGGAACAAAGTATTAGGAATTATAATCCTAGTCAAGAGATTGTTATTTTAGTTAGTAGTCATGGGCAAATTAGCCTTAATCTGTTACAAAATTTGAAAATCTCCCCTGCTAATTGTTATCAACAGGTACAAAATCGCTGGGCTGAATTTCAGCTTTGTACGATCAATCAAGACCGTTGTAAATAGTTATTGTAAACAGTTGAGATTTTCGGAAGACAAAATCCGGTAGCGTGACAATACTGCTAATCAGCAATGTTTATCAGTCTCAAGCTACTTGTTTAAATTAAAAACCCATCCCACTATAGTTTTTTGCCGCGAGTATTTTATTGAATGAAAAATCCAGTTAAAAAATCTGATTTCATTTTAACTCCTTATATGAAAAGTAATGACTGGCGAGCCAGTTACCAAATTCTTAATACAGTTATTCCTTATGTAGGTTTATGGTTTTTAACCGCTTATGCCGCAAAAATTTCTTATTGGTTTTTGCCATTAATTATCATTTTAATGACACTTTTTTCGGCGCGGTGTTTTTCCCTGATGCACGATTGCGGTCATTACTCCTTGTTTAATTCTAAGAAATTAAATCGCTGCGTGGGATTTTTACTGGGTGTGATCAATGGCATACCTCAATATCCTTGGTCTAGGGGTCATGCTTATCACCATAAAACCAATGGTGATTGGGAACGTTATCGCGGCATTGCGACATTTATTTCGACGGATGAATTTGCGAAACTTAGCCCCTCGGAACAAAAAAGTTATGAGTTGCTCCGTCATCCCCTGATGGCGCTACCAGGCGGTTTTTTTTACTTAGCGATTAAGCCAAGAATTGCTTTGATTTTGGGAATTTATGGCTTTATAGTTCATGCTTTTAATTGTTTTAGGAAAAGTCCTCATCTCAATTTGATGCAAATTATTTATTCCTACAAGTCCAAAAATTGGTATACCGCAGGAGAATTTTGGGATTTATTATTGAATAATATCTGTGTCATTACATCTTGGATCCTGATGAGTCATGCTCTTGGGGTAGGTTTATTCTGTGGCGTTTATGGCATTGTCTTAACTCTTGCAGCAGCAATTTTTATCTGTGTGTTCTTTGTGCAACACAACTTTGAAGGATCTTATGCCCATACCACCGAAGGCTGGGATTATATGGATGGAGCCATTGCCGGTAGTAGTTATTTAGAACTACCCACAATTTTAAAATGGTTTTCTGCTGATATTGGTTATCATCATATCCATCATCTTTCTGAAAGAATTCCTAATTATAATCTGGAAGCTTGTTACCATCAAAATAGCCATTTATTACAAACATCGAAGAAGCTGACCTTGGCGGATATGCCCAAATGTGCGAAATTTATTTTGTGGCATCCTAAATCGAGCAAACTGATGTCCATTGCCGAATTTCATGCCATGAATCAGATCAACACAACCCCAGAGAAAGTTCTGTGTGACTAAATCATGGCAAATTTATCCCCAATGGCTGTGGCGGTTCGGAATTGCCGTCTATTTTGGGATTATCAGAGTGCAGCAAAATTTTTAATACTCAACGATGATGAAATTACGCTGATTCTGGAGAATTAGATCTAGATTTTGGAATCTTTTCATAGATCCTGTGGCATCACAGAAATTACTCTGGAAAAATCTTTATTAATCAGCATCTTATAAACTTAAGCATTTTTTCATCATAGCAGTTGCCAATAATGCATTTGTTCGGTAGTCTCTAGCTTGGTACAAACTGCCTTAGTGCAAACTCTCTTGTTGCAATTGGGGTGTTACCGCAGACCTACACTTGTCACTAAAATTCCGAGTAAGCCCATGACCTATCTAAACCTGATTTCGTTTTTTGGGATTTTCATGCTCTGCTTTATTGCGTGGCTATTCTCTGAAGAGCGCAGGGTAATCCAATGGCGAGTGATCATCTGGGGCATTGGGTTACAGTTGCTATTGGGTTTTTTGGTATTCCAAGCCCCTGGCACGAGAGAAGCCCTTGACTGGTTTAGTGGTTTACTCGATGGTGTATTTACTGCGGCGGATCGTGGGGCTAGGTTTGTATTTGGACCTTTGTTAGTGCCACCGACGGGTATGGAGCCGTTCTCGTTATTTGCCGCGAAGGATGGTGCTTGCTCACCAGGCCAGGTTTTACTGAATAATTTAGGTGAGTCCGGCAAGGCATTCTGTACTACCAACCGCTTGGCTTATGTATTTGCATTTCGGGCATTACCAGCGGTGATTTTCTTCTCTGGTCTGATGGGACTATTAGAAAATCTGGGGCTGATTCAAATTGTGACGCAGTGGTTTGCCAAACTATTTTTCTGGACGATGCGACTCAGTGGGGCAGAGTCCCTCAGTGGGGCAGCTAATATTTTTGTGGGCATTGAAGCTGCCATTGTGGTTAAGCCCTATCTGCCCAAAATGACCCGCAGCGAACTATGCGCTATTTTGGCTTGTTGTTTTGGTACGGCGGCATCTTCGACCTTGGCAATTTACGTAAGTTTCTTGCGCCCCGTTTTCCCAAATATTTTAGGTCACTTGGTTTCCGCTTCAATTATTGCCATCCCTGCCTGTTTTGTGTTGTCCAAGATTCTCGTGCCAGAGGTGGGCACACCCGTTACTATGGGTGGCATTCCCAAGGAAGACAAAAAAGCCAAGCGTGCTGCCGCTGAAGAGGGTGAACTCGAAAACGCTGGCGGCGAAACCATGAAGCGTATGAGTCCGATGGATGCGACCATCATCGGCGCTCTGGATGGTCTGAAAATGGCGGCTTCCATTGCGGCGGTTTTGATTATGGTGGTGGGTTTGGTAGACCTGTTTAACCAGTTATTTGGTTGGTTTGCCACATTGCCCGATCCCATTGGCGGATTTTTCAAAGTAGTTACCCTAGCCAATATTCAAGGGGCGCTGTTCTATCCTTTAACCTTACTTACAGGGGTATCCGCTGACGACGCTTGGACAGCTTCCGTAATTATCGGACGGCGCTTATTAGAAACCGCGATCCCGCCCTATCAAGCCTTAGCCGCTGAAGCCGCCAAAGGAACCATCAGTGATCGCACAGTTTTGATTGTCAGCTATGCTTTATCGGGATTTGCCCACTTAGCTTCCGTGGGGATTTTCGTCGGTGGCACGATTGCTTTGATTCCTTCACGACGCAAAGATATTTCCGAACTAGGCTGGAAAGCTTTATTTGCCGGAACTTTAGCTACATTAATGATTGCTTGTGTTGCTGGTTTGTATGACGATGGTAGTCCTGGGGTTTTAGGCGAGAAAAAACCTGCGCCCAAACCTGCGGCTACAACTAAACCAGAAGCTCCCAAATCAGATAATAAACCTGACGATAAACCCTTAACTGCGCCCAGTGTTACTCCTAGTGTTGCACCTAGTCTTACCCCCAGTGCCAGTCCTATCCCAACCTCTAGCCCCAGTCCCAAAGCTATCACTTCGCCCAAGGGAAACTCCCTGCGCTAGTTGAGCAGCTAAAAGTTAGGCTAAAATCGGACTATGTAACAGTGAACTTCAAAAGTCATGATTCACGCTTTACCCAAGTCTAATCACGCACAAGATCACGAATATTTTATTAGGCAATTCGTAACGTGGGAGCAGTTCCAAACCCTAGAGTCTGCTTTTGCGGATATTGATGGTGTGCGCCTGATTTATTGTGAGGGAGT
>JBAXSK010000311.1:0-4131 GCA_037130765.1 Pseudanabaena sp. ELA607 | reverse complement strand
AACTCACCGAAATGTTTTACATTCTATATTGACTACATTGGTCGATCTAAATTGATCCGGCCTTTGGCACAATTACCGCGAGAACTTTTCTGTGAGTAACTTACCCCTATTATCTTCATTTTTCCTAGAGCTAAATGCTAGCTTTAAACCGTTATTGCATCTGGTTTTAAACTTATTATTTTTCCTATTTGCTTGTAGTCGATTGGTCAAATTTTCGGGGCGCATCACCCAGTTCATGGCCAAGTATGCATCCCCACGCCAGGTCATAGCTTTAGGTCTAACCCTCGCTTTAATGTTGGGTTTTAGTCTTGGTTTACCCCAAGAGCAAGCATTGGCTAAACTCCCCAGCAAAAGTGCGATCAAAGATGCCCGTATCTTATTACGCAACTCTTTGCCCATTGAAAATGATGCGTTGCGCTCGGCCCAAAAACTGCTTGAAGAAATGCCCCGCCAAGCCAATCTGAAACGATGGAAAAACCTCAGCAAGGATATTGAAGTAGTCGCCCAAGCCCTGAATCAAGGGAAAAAACAGGTTTTAGCTGATACGCCTCTTGATCGTCTAGAGTCTACTACAGAGGCATTCAAGAGCCTGAGCAGTGCCCTAGTGCCTCTGCAAGAATCCATTACGGCGAAAGATCGCAACAGCGTCAAGCCATTATCCGAAAAGGCTCTGGATTATATTGCGGTGATTGAGTCTAATCTAGTCAAAACTTTTCCTTTCACTGTACCGGCTAAATATGCTACTTTACCCCAGCTTAAGGGTCGCGCCTTAGTAGAAATTACGACGACTCAAGGTAGTTTTATCATCACCTTAGATGGTTATAGCGCTCCTCTTAATGCTGGTAAATTTGTGAGCCTAGTCAAGCAAGGTTTTTACGACAATTTACCCTTCAGCCGCGCTGATGAACATTACTACTTACAAACTGGTGATCCTGACGGCCCTGCCGATGGCGATGTTGATCCCACCACGGGCAAAAATCGCACCGTACCCCTCGAAATCAGGATTCCTGGTCAAGTAGCGCCGATCTATGGCAGTACCCTCGAAGAATTGGGCTATGATCGCGTGTTGCCAGTATTGCCTTTCTCCGCCTATGGCACGGTGGCCATGGCCCGTAGTAGTGATGATCCCAACAGTGGCTCATCCCAATTTTTCATCTATCTGTTTGAGTCAGAACTTACCCCCGCTGGCTTGAATTTACTCGATGGCAACTACACCGTGTTTGGCTATGTGACCGAAGGGCAAGATATTTTATATAAATTGCGCCTCGAAGACCAAGTATTATCCGCCCGTTTAATCAGTGGTGGCGAAAATTTAGTGGAGTAGTTTGCTCTGCTTCAAGCAGCCGCTTCCTGATGTTAATCATGGGTCTTAAATTATGCGTCAGGGATCGGCTGCCTAAATCCCCATCAAGCCCCAATTAAGCCAAACTTAATCTAGCTATTTCTGCTGACCTAACTTTACAAAACTTATCCTTGGAATGAGCCTAAATTTGCCCCAAAGCCACGGGTTTTGGGGTGTGATCGGCAAGGGAAACCCCTATACTGTTTAGGTATTAACTCGAACTCTTTTACATACCATTCTTTAAAAATTAGAAAAGGTAGATACATGAGCCTATCAGCCTCTAGCGGCGCAGTGAATGCCCGCCCTCGTTTATATCAGACGGCTATTATTTCTACACTTTCGCAGGTCGAGCAACAGGATCGTTTTGCCAGCCGCAGTGAACTCGAAGACCTCAGTACTTTTTTTAAGTCTGGTCTAAAACGCATCGAAATCGCCGCAGTGTTGACCCAAAACGCTGATGCTATCGTCTCGAAAGCTGCCAACCGGATTTTTACCGGTGGCGCACCGATGGCTTTCTTAGAAAAGCCCGCCGTTACCGAAGCGGAAGAATTCGGTCGTGATGGTCGTGTCATTGATACCAAGCGCGGTATGGAATTGGGCTTAACCACCTACGCCGAAGCTTCTGGAAGCTTTATTGATGCGATTAAAACTTTCTTTAGCGCCACTGGCATCACTGGCGTAATCGAAACCCCACCACCCAACTTCCGCCCCATCAATATTTCCCGCTATGGCGCAGACCGGATGAAAAAGTCCCTGCGCGATATGAGTTGGTTTTTGCGTTACACCACCTATGCCATTGTGGCTGGTGATCCCAATATCTTGGCGCAAAATACCCGTGGCTTGCGGCAAATCATTGAAGCGGCTTGCTCGGTGGATGCTACGATTGTGGCCCTGCAAACCATGAAGCAGGAGTCGGCCGCGTTCTTTAGCAAAGATGCTGAAGCGGTTGAAATTATTAAGCAATATTTCGATGTGGCTTTGGCGGAGTTTAAGGGTGCGACCCCTTCGCCTAAGGTGCGTCAACGCAACTCCACCGATTTACAAGGTTTAGCCCTGCCCCAGATTTACTTCAACACCGCAGAACGGCGGCAGAAGTTTGTCATGAAGCCAGGTCTATCGAGCCTTGAAAAAAATGAAGTGGTCAGAGCCGCCTATCGCCAAATTTTCGAGCGCGACATTACCAAGGCTTACAGCCAGTCGATTTCCGATCTCGAATCTAAGTTTAAAAACAGCGAGATCTCGGCTAAAGAGTTTGTGCGCCGCTTGGGTAAATCCCCGCTGTACCGCGATCAGTTCTTCTTGCCTTTCATCAATTCCCGCGCTCTGGAATTGGCTTTCAAGCATTTCTTAGGCCGCGCCCCCGAAAGCCGCACCGAAGTACAAAAGTATTTCGCCATCGTGTCTAAGGGTGGTTTAAATGCTTTGATTGACGCTTTGGTAGATTCTACCGAGTACAGCGATTACTTTGGCGAAGAAACTGTGCCCTATCAACGGGGCTTGGGTCAAGAAGCTCAGCCTGCCCGTAACTGGGGTGCTCAGTTTGACCTGTTTAACTACGGTGCGCCTTTCCGCAAAGTACCGCAGTTTATCACCCTGTTTGCTTCCTACAACCAGCCCTTGCCCGATCAGCACGTTTATGGTTCGGGTAATGATCCGCTGGAAATTCAATTTGGTGCCATCTTCCCGAAAGAACGCAAGTTGCCTAGTGCTTCTCCGGCTCCGTTTGGTAAGGATACTCGCCGCATCTTGATCCGTAATGGGGCAGGTATTGACAACCAATTGAGCAACCCCGGCGCGGTGGGTAATAACCCTGGTAGCCTTGGGCCTAAGGTATTCAAGCTGGATCAAACCCCCAGAGATAGCTTCAAGATCGGTAAAGGTGGCCGGAAGACGAACATCCAAGGTACTAGCATCAAGTTCTCGGAATCTTCTACCCAAGCCGTAATCCGCGCGATCTATCTGCAAGTGGTGGGTTTTGTGCCCTATGCCGGTCAGCGCCAAACCGTTGCGGAAATCAAGCTGGAAAATGGCGAGATTACGGTAAAAGAATTTGTGCGGATTTTGGCTAAGTCGCCCACTTTCCGTGACCGTTACTGGACTAAGCTCTATGTGTGTAAGGCTGTGGAATATATCCACCGTCGTTTGTTGGGTCGCCCCACTTATGGTCGCGCCGAGATGAATGCTTACTATGACATCTGCTATAAGAAGGGCTTCTATGCCTTAGTCGATGCCATGCTCAACAGCAAGGAATATGAGCAAGCCTTCGGTGAAGATACAGTACCTTACGAGCGTTATCTGACTCCTGCTGGTGCTTCCCTGCGTCACAACCGTGTAGGTACTCTGACGGAAGAAAAAGGTACGACCCTCAAGGTGGAAACTACTCCAGATTTCATCAAGTTGGGCGAAGTGACCGAAGTTCGTTCCGAAGTTTCGATCCGCGACCGCATCAATCAGGGTGTAGACAAGAAGCGCGTCCAAACCAAGATCTTCAAGCTCACCACCACCGAACCTACCCAAGTCAACGAATTGGCACGGGCTGGCTATCGTCAGGTGTTCGAGCGCGACATGGATGCTTACGTGGCAGATACCCAGTTCAGCGCCTATGTGTCTAAGCTGAAAAATCGCGAAATCACCGTGAAGGAATTTATCCTTGGCTTGGGTACTTCTG
This sequence comes from Pseudanabaena sp. ELA607, assembly GCA_037130765.1. GTDB lineage: Bacteria > Cyanobacteriota > Cyanobacteriia > Pseudanabaenales > Pseudanabaenaceae > JBAXSK01. The sequence continues at coordinate 121 of JBAXSK010000311.1, read as the reverse complement.
ATTTGTACATCAAGGAGTTTTACAGCCCGTTCCCGAATACCAAGGTAATTGAATTGGGAACGAAGCACTTCTTGGGTCGTGCGCCGTTGGATCAAGCGGAAATCCGTAAATACAACGAAAT
>JBAXSK010000310.1:0-4154 GCA_037130765.1 Pseudanabaena sp. ELA607 | reverse complement strand
TTCCTTTTTTTTTCAATTATATCTTGTCCGCTTTGCTCCGAAAACTGCAATAGCTACTTGGCATTGTTTCAACTTAGCTAACTGAATCGCTAAATGCCCTACGCCCCCAGCCCCGCCATGAATCAAGACTTTGCGACCTTCTTCTAAGCGACCCCGATCAAACAACGATTCCCAAGCGGTGATTAAGGCTAAAGGAACCGCCGCCGCTTCAATAAAAGAGAGGGATTTCGGTTTGAAAGCGACGCAACGCTCTTCCACTACGGTGAATTCCGCATAATTACCCGTCGTATTCCCTAAACCACCATCACAAAAATAGACCTCATCCCCTCGTTGAAATCGCGTGACTGCTGGGCCCACAGCTTCAACAATCCCCGCTCCATCACAGCCGAGAATTGCTGGCATTTGGTCAGGATAAAATGTCCCCCGTTGCCGTAATTTAGTGTCAATGGGATTAACTCCAGCGGCTTTGAGGCGCACTAAAATCTCGGTCTGGCTCTGGATTTGCGGTAGGGGCACATCTTCCGATTGCAGTACCGGCGGCGCACCTGCTGCGGTCATCAAAATCGCTTTCATAGGGAATTTAGTGGGTGGGTCTATTTTGATATCTAATTAGGAATGATAGCAAAAAACGGTTTATGCTTCGTAAGCGCTCATGGGCAAACAGGAACAGACAAAGTTGCGATCGCCATAGGCATTGTCAATTCTGCCCACCGTCGCCCAGAATTTATGCTCCCGTAGCCATGATGCCGGATAAGCTGCCAATTGACGGGAATAGGGATGATTCCAATCGTCACTCAACAGGCTAGCGGCAGTATGGGGGGCATTTTTTAAGGGATTATCCACAGGGTCTAAGGTGCCGGCGGTGATTTGGGAAATCTCTTCACTAATGGCAATCATCGCGGCACAAAAGCGATCTAATTCCGCTTTACTTTCGCTTTCGGTGGGTTCGACCATCATAGTTCCAGCTACAGGCCAAGAAACCGTCGGCGCATGAAAGCCATAGTCCATCAGCCGTTTGGCAATGTCATCTACTTCAATATTGGCACTGGCTTTATAAGGACGTAAATCCAAAATGCATTCGTGAGCTACTAAACCGTGGGTTCCCTTATATAAAACCGGATAATGGGATTCCAGACGTGCCGCAATATAATTAGCATTGAGAATTGCGGCTTGGGTCGCTCTGAGTAAGCCTTCTGCCCCCATCATCACAATATACATCCATGAAATCGGTAAAATGCTGGCACTGCCCCAAGGAGCGGCTGAAATTACCGGCATTAGTTCGCTGTGGGATTCGGAATTATCTAATAGATTAATGGGCAAAAATGGTACGAGATGGGCAGCAACACAAATTGGCCCCATCCCAGGGCCGCCACCGCCGTGGGGAATACAGAAGGTTTTATGCAAATTCAAATGACAGACATCTGCGCCCATATCCCCGGGACGACATACCCCCACCTGAGCATTCATATTCGCTCCATCCATATAAACTTGCCCGCCATATTGATGCACTATAGCGCAAATATCTTGAATGGATTCTTCAAATACGCCGTGGGTGGAAGGATAGGTAATCATTAAAGCCGCTAGATGATCACTATGCTTGGCTGCTTTGGCTGCTAAATCAGCGACATCAATATTACCTGCCGCATCGCAGTTAACTGGAACCACCGTCATCCCTGCCATCACTGCACTAGCGGGGTTTGTGCCGTGGGCTGAAGTGGGAATCAAACACACATGGCGATTATGATCACCTCGCGAATGGTGATAATTGCGAATGGTTAACAAGCCTGCATATTCCCCTTGGGAACCGGCATTAGGCTGTAATGAAACCCCAGCAAATCCAGTAATTTCGGCGAGCCATGTTTCTAATTGTTGAAAGAGAATTTGATAGCCTTGGGTTTGATCTTGGGGCGCAAAGGGATGGATTTGCCCAAACTCTGGCCAGGTCACGGGGATCATTTCCGCTGTGGCATTGAGTTTCATGGTGCAAGATCCCAAAGGAATCATTGATGTGGTTAGGGATAAATCCTTAGACTGGAGACGATTGATATAACGGAGTAGCTCGGTTTCGGAATGATAAAGCTGGAATATGGGATGATTCAGGAATTCAGTTTGGCGCTGACAAGATGGCGGAATGGCTCCATCTTGAGCTATATTATGAGCCAGATTTTGCATTAGCTGATTAATTTCCGTCCCACTGGTCTGACTAGGGGCAAAAATCAGTAATAAATTCTGTAAATCGCTAATAGTGACTGCTTCATCGAGACTAATTCCCACCGCGCTAGATTTCTCATCAGCGGAATAAATTCTGAGGTTAATTTGTTGCGCCGTGGCTTTCTCTAAGAGTTCTTTTTGGTGTGCCGTCGGTAATGAAATTTTTAATGTATCGAAAAATGTCCGATGCACGACGGTATAGCCCCAAGCCTCTAAAGCTGCTGCCACAATGCTAGTCAACCGCTGCACCCGTTGGGCGATCTGCCGCAATCCCGCCGCGCCATGATAGACGGCATACATACTCGCCATCACCGCCAACAATACCTGAGCCGTACAAATATTACTCGTGGCTTTATCGCGGCGAATATGCTGCTCGCGGGTCTGCAACGCCAATCGTAATGCCGGACGACCATGCACATCCTGAGAAACCCCCACCACTCGACCAGGAATCTGCCGTTTGTAAGCTTCCTTAGTGGCTAAAAATGCCGCGTGGGGCCCCCCATAACCCAGGGGCACACCGAATCTTTGGGCACTGCCTATGACCACATCTGCGCCAAATTCTGCGGGAGGTTTGAGCAAAGTCAAGGCTAATAAATCCGTCGCCACCACCACTAAACCGCCACTATGATGCAGTTTGGCAATAAATTCGCTATCGTCATACACTGCGCCATCGGTGGCCGGATATTGCAATAATGCGCCAAAGTAGCTGGTTTCACCATTGGTCAATTGATCGAGAATGACTGGATCAGTATGATCCCCTAGAACCACTTCAATCCCTAAAGGAATGGCGCGAGTTTGCACTACAGCAATAGTTTGGGGATGACAAGCGGTACTAATAAAGAATTGCTGCGATGGTTCTGCTTGGCGTTTTTTCTGACTGGCGACAATGCCATAAACCATAGTCATGGCTTCAGCGGCGGCAGTTCCTTCATCTAAAAGCGAAGCATTGGCAATTTCCATTCCCGTTAAATCCATCACCATCGTCTGGAAATTGAGCAAGGCTTCGAGGCGACCTTGGGCGATTTCGGCTTGGTAAGGGGTGTATTGGGTGTACCAGCCGGGGTTTTCTAAAATATTGCGCTGAATTACCGGCGGTGTAATACAGGAATAGTAGCCCATGCCAATATAGGAGCGAAACACCTGATTTTGGGAAGCAATGGCTTTCAAATCTTGTAAGGCTTGAAACTCACTGCGGGCGGGGGGTAAATCCAATGGTCGTGATAAGCGAATCTGTGGCGGTACGGTTTTGGCAATTAAATCAGCAACGGTGGCACAGCCGATCACTTCTAACATGGTTTGCCAGTCCTGTGACTCTAAACCGATGTGACGCGAGGCAAAAATATCAGTTAAATCAAGATCGGCTAAATTTGCGCTTGTATGCAAATGACCATTTTGCCCCTGATCTTTATGGGAAGCATCACTATTCAAGTCAACAGATGCTATTACCGATCCATCAGATTTAATCGCCATAGAAGTTAAACAGGTGTGCTACGGTGGGTCACGTCATTACAATTCTTTACATTATTCTACAGGGTGGGCGGTGAGTACGGTGAGCTAAATATCTAAAATAATCTGAAGATTCTGGAATTAATTAGATGTACCTTGATAATTTCATAAAAACTTACTTAAGCCTAGGGAGCTAAATTGGGTTTATAGATTGTGAAATAAATAAATCATGCCACTGAAAACTTATTATCATTTCAGCCTTTAGTCCCATTACGCAAGTCGCAAACCTTAGGCAGAATTTACTAGGGATAACTACATTGCGTCTGCATGAGATAAACCATCGGCATGACTGCGCTACTAGGCTTTTATTTTTAACATTTTTATTCCGTCTCACCCAAAATTACTGTAATTGGCTGTTGGTTATGTTGTTCAACAATTTAGTAAAATTAATTAAGTACTCAGCCTAACCTTGCTTAATATCACTTAACTCATGTTAC
>JBAXSK010000031.1:0-25880 GCA_037130765.1 Pseudanabaena sp. ELA607 | reverse complement strand
GGAATTGCCATATTACTTGGCTCAAATACAAGCCGTTGAGCACCTTCAAGAGATACGGCAAACTGACCTAAACGCTTACCTTTTAAAGGATGAGGCTTTCCATAAACTAGATCCTGCACGGATTCAGCGGCAATCAGGTCAGCTAATCGGGTGCGTAGTTTTGGGGAACTTGACTTTAATTCGCAAAATTTCCGCAGCTTTACGGTTTTAAAAGTAACCTTCATGCTTGTATATTTTAACTTATTTTACCGAGTTGGTAAAGATTTTATTTTAGCTCAAATCTTGTCCTCCATTTAGTAAGATTCATCATGACCTTGCAACTATTACGAATAACAGAATTTATGCTCCCTAAGGCTACACGATTAAGCAAGATTTTTCTACCTGTAATACTTGAAGACTGCCGCCAGCATAGAGTTGCTTTTGGACATTGGTAAATCCTAGGGATGCTAATTGCTGAGGTAAATCAGTTTTGAGTAATTGCCATGCCGTTTCGGTTTCAAATAAATAGAGAAATAAACTAACTGGTGGCCAATATAAAAGATTTTGTGGTGGATGGAAATCGACAATCACAAATTTTCCGGATGGTTTGAGAACTCGATAGACTTCCGCAAAAATCTGAGCCAACTGTTCCGAAGTCATTTCATGCATCGCCGTATTCGTAATTACCAGATCAAAACTCTGATCATCTAAGGGCATCTGTTCTGCAAAACCAATCACATACTTGGCTTGAGGCACATTAATTTGGGCGCGTTTAATCGCCACTGGGGAAGCGTCTAAACCAGTTACGGAACTGAAATGCCGCACTAAAATTTCCGTAATTGCCCCCGCGCCACAACATAGATCCAGAACTTGCCAATGGGCAGAGGTTTTGAGATCTATGTGCTGTAAACCCAATTGATGTAGGCGTTGTGTGCCACCCACTGTCAGTGCTGCCAAAAACGAAACCGTATCATACAGCCACTGATAGCGATAACTCCAATCCCGCAAAATGGTGGACATTAAGCCGTTACTCCTGCATTCAAAGCAATGGCATCAATAATCCGTTGCTTGACTAATTCTGGTTCCAAATAAGATAGTAAACTACCAGCTTTGGGACCCCGCTCTTTATTCAAGAAAATCAGATAAATCGCCGCAAAAGCCACTTTCTGGGATACGCCAATTTCTTTAGTGGTATTGAATAAGAGGGTTTGTAATGTATCACCATCCCAATCTGCATCAATGAGATTTTGGCTCACTTGGGTTAAATAATTGACCTGTTCAGCACTGAGGGTTTTGGCTTTCTCAGGAATCGAATCTAGATATAACACTAGCTTCTCTTCTTCATCGGCGTAGTCTTGCAGCCACTTTTGACCCACAGCAATGCGTTCCCGTAAGGCAACCCAATCCGATTCTGATAAGTCTTTAGCGAGACGAGTCCGAATTTCGCCTTCCACATCTAAATGAGGGATTTGCAACAGGGAAATCAAGGTACTGAAATCAAAGGTTTCGCAACGGGGCAATTCTTCCTGTTTAATCAAGTCAAGTTGCGCATAGCGTAAAGGAATTAGTTCCTCTTCATCTTTTGCAGTATTAGTTTTATGCTTCTCAATTAAGGTGTCGTAGTCCCGAAATAGGCGCGTAATTGTTTCATAATTGGGCATGAAGTTAATCACGGTGCGGGCTGGAGTGCGCAACATCAAGAAGCGTAATAATTCCGGCGGTAATAGCCCTGCCATATCCTTGGCGCTAGAACCGACTCCCTTAGAAGAACTCATCTTCGTGCCATTGATCAAGATAAATTCATAGGGGGAATGCATTGGCGGTTCTTTGTGCAAAATCTTCCGGCAAATGGAATTAGCCACATCCCTAGAGCCGCCCTTTTGGGAATGATCTTTACCCGCTAGTTCCACATTTACGCCAATCAAATCCCATTTTGCCACCCATTCTACTTTCCACGGTAGCTTACCATTGCCATCAAAAGGTGAAACCCAACCGGAATGCCCGCAACCTTTGACATAGTTCATGCTGTCTTCTTTGCAGGTATAGAATACCTTACCATTCTCATAGGCAGAAGTCACTGTGGTGGCAATTTTACCGCAGTTTTCACAAATGGGATGGAAAGGATACCAATCTTCGGCTCGCTGGGCTTTACTGACTTCTAAATAGGCTTCTCTAACTAGATGGGCATTATTTAGGAATAAATCAATATATTGATTCATTGCTCCCGAACGATACTTATCCCTGAGATAATAAATTTCGGGGCGGACTCCTAAATAATCAAATACTTCCAAAAATTCTCCCATGAAATATTTGGCATAGTCCGGGGCAGCATCAGGATCTGGGGAAGGCACATTGCACAAGGGATGACCCAGATAAGGCTTAAACTGTTCTTTTTCGAGATAACGGGGCACAGTATCTAGAGCATCAAAATCGTCTACTCCGTAAAGAAATACTGCTGGTTTACCGGCGTGTTTTAGGGCACGGTAGATCGCATCATGAATCACTACACCTCGTAGTGAACCGACGTGAACACGACCCGAAGGTGTTTTCGAGTCATTAACAATAATGGTATGGTTGCCGTAGATACCATGTGCGTCTGCCGCTATTTTATCCGCCCAGAACATAATTTTTACAGATTGTTTTACAGATTTTATAGAAGTATTCAGAAATAACTGAATTAGAATCAGTAGCAAAGCGCCGCCGACAAAGCGAACAAAGTTATCATCCTATCTTCATTTTTGGATGTTGTCAAATTTATATGCTCTTCCGTAGAAAGAGATTTATCCTGTGGAATTATTGGCGTAAATTCTGATATTCAATCGGGATGATAGGATTTGAACCTACGACCCTCGCGTCCCGAACGCGATGCGCTACCAAGCTGCGCTACATCCCGAATTTATGGCTGCTACTCATGCAAGTTGCAGCTTATCATCGTAGCAGATTTAGTGTATCTCGCTCAATTAAATTAGCCAATTCCAAATCAGCTAATTTTTAGATATTTAATTGTTAGTTAATTTAGCTGCGTAAAGTAGTAGAAATTTCTAGCGGTACTTGGCTATGCTGGGGTTGACGCGCATCGGTGATCAACCAGTCTAGGGCTGCGGCTTGCAGGTCAATGGTAGCGCCATTTTTATCGACACAATAGCGCCCAAAAACCAGTTTATCCACTAACCGCACATCAGCTAAACGGGAATATTCAAAAATGACACTACGCTCTACCACTGCCCCACTACACAGATGGCAGTTGGGCCCAATCATGGTGGGGCCGATAATGGTCGCACCATCTTCAATGCAAGTCATGCCACCAATATAGACAGGCCCTTTAATATTGACTTTATCCCAGTTAATTGACACATTTAAGCCTGTATAAATTCCGGGACGCACTTCATGACCAGGAATATTCACATTTTTAACTTTGCCCAACAAAACCCCCTGAATGGCTTGCCAATAGTCGGGTACTTTACCAATATCGACCCACTGAAAATCCATCGAAATGGCATAGAAAGGTAAATTAGCTGCCACTAACTGCGGAAATAAATCCCCACCAATGTCATACTCACAACCCGACGGCACATAATTCAAGACCTCTGGTTCAAAAATATAAATCCCCGTGTTGATGGTATTGCTGAGGGCTTCGCTGACGGCGGGCTTTTCTTGGAATTGCTTAATCCGCCCATCATCATCGGTCACCACCACCCCATAACTAGAAACTTCTTCTTTGGGGACAGTTTTGGTAATAATTGTGGCAATAGATTTCTTTTGACGATGCCAGTTAATCGCATAGGTTAAATCTAAATCAATTAAGGCATCACCGCAAAGTACTACGAAAGTATCATCAAAAAATGGTGAGAAATCCTGAATTTTCTTTAATCCCCCCGCTGACCCCATCGCCTTTCCCACAAGCTGCCCATCGACAATCGTGCCCTCAAAGGAATAAGCCATTTCTACGCCAAACTTTTGCCCATCGCGAAAATAGTTTTCGATTTCTTCGGACAGATGACTGACGTTAACCATAATTTTGTTAAACCCATGTTGCCGCAACAATTCCACCAGAAATTCCATGACGGGCTTTTGCATGATGGGAATCATGGGTTTAGGCATGATATTGGTGATGGGGCGGATGCGGGTTCCCTTACCGGCAGCCAAGATCATGGCTTTCATAACTTGCTTTCTCCGTCAGTATTGCGGTAATCAGTAATATAGTGCATGGCTTGCCTTCCCCAACCAAAAGACAGGGGCTTTAGGCTTCAAAATTTTTAGGATAAATATTACCAAGTATTAAATTACCAAGTATTAAACTGGATTTACCCATAGCAAATTTGCTAGTCAAATTGGGACAAAATCAGCCCTAAAACTATCAACCCTAAAACTAAATTTATCGGTAATTTAGGCTCGCACCATCATAACCTGTTTATTTAGCCCTAAACGCTCAGATAGTTAATCGGTGGCAAATTATCTCTAAATTACGCGCAATCACCTAAATAATTTAGCTGGAGGGTGTCGCTGAAGTCGCTAAATTAGTTTTGCCTAGCAAATCACAAATTATTGCCCACCTGATGGACTGCTAAATCTTATTTATCAAAGCTCTTAGTCATCAACGGTCAGGATGCCTGTCCCACTAGAGTTGAATCATTGAGCATAGCCAAGTTGCGCTGGTTAATCTTACTGGGTAACGATACTGCGGTTGTTATACAAGCTCATGGCTTTGGGTAAACCTTCTTGACGCAAACTAATAATTGCTGCTTCGGTTAAATTAAACAATTCAGGTAATGTCGCTGTCTCCGCACTAGAGAAAGTGCCCAAAACATGACCTACAGCATTACCTGTGGCGGTTTGATGGGGACTGCGCCCAATGCCTAAGCGGAGCCGCGCAAAATCCTGAGTGCCTAAGTGACTAATAATCGATTTCATGCCATTGTGGCCGCCAGCAGAGCCATTGGAACGGAGGCGGATTTTACCCACCGGCAAGTCCATATCGTCATAGACGACTAAAACCTGATCCGAACTGCATTTGTACCAGTCGGCACAAGCTCGCACCGCCTGACCGGAATTATTCATGTAAGTAGTGGGCTTTAATAACCGCACCTTTTGCCCCAGCAAATTACCTTCACCAAATAAAGCTTGGAAGCGTTTTTCCTTGCTAAAAGTAATGCCCCAGCGTTGTGCCAAATAATCAAGGGCTAAAAAACCAATATTATGACGGGTGCGTTCATATTCGCTGCCCGGATTGCCCAAACCAATGATTAGCATCAGCGCTTTAGATAGAATTTTGCCGAATCTTTTGTGGGTATTTGACCAGAAAAAAACCTAAAAAAATAAACTTAAATTAGGCTTAAATTTATTAGGCTCAAATTAGATGCCGCTATCAAATACTGATTCCTAATCAAGCATTACTAATTAAGTATGCCTAACTTGAGCCAAGCTGCTTAGCTGTCTTTTTCTGTGACAGATTTTTCTGGGGTAGCAGCACTAACTTCAGAGACCGGCTTCTCGGCGGGTAAATTAACTGGGGCAGCTTTAGCTTGCTCTAGATTTTCGACTTCGCGCTTTAATTCTTGCTCAAAATCTCGGGAAGCATCCTGAAAACCACGAATTGCTTTGCCGAGACTTTTACCGATTTCAGGTAATTTCTTGGGGCCAAAGATCAACAGAGCAACCACCAAGATAACTATTATTTCTGGTAATCCCAGACCAAAGATATTCATGTGCTTAGGGGAGTTTGAGACAATTTAAAGGGCTAGGGGGTGGACTGATAATACATTGCTGTAGCGTTTTCCCAGCTAATGACTGACTCACTAACTGACTGAAAGGAACTGACGAAATATTTGGCACTGACCCAAAATAATGACCAATGGTTAGTCGTAATAAGGGACGCAAATCCCTATCAGTTGCGATAAAAGCTAGGGATTTGCGGTCAAATATGGACTAAATCGATGATAACGATTAGCCGCCCCAGGTCAGGTTTACGCCTTCGAGGATTAAAGAGGAGTTATACAACTGGATCAAGATAAGCAGAAAGACAAAAAACAAGCCCATGAAAACTGCCATCAAAGGGGTTGTACCCCAGCCGCGAGATACTTTACCGTATTCTGCATTGAGGGGTCTGAGGATATCGCCGAGACGTGTGCGTTGTGACATAGTTTTTTTAATGTATAAGGGTTATTTAGAAAGGGTGATTCAGATTAAGGTTTTATTCAGGAAAGTTGATGCAGGAAATTGGTTCAGCAATGCAATTGTTACAAAATAGTATAATTGTATCAACACTTTGGGTTTTGGCTCAAAAAACTTTAGCCGCGATTCTGGCATTTAGTTTGGCATCCGATGACACTAAAAGCGACTCATCCTCAAGCACTAATCCCAAACGGCTAATCCCCAATTGCAAGTAACTTGATCCTTAAGGTACATCATCCTTTAGCCCATCAAGCGGTTAAATCTAAATAAGACGATCTCTGATTAGCCGATCGCTCCAAAGTTGTCACTAAACAGTTTCGACATAGTGCCAGCTAGAACTGGCTGCGAACCATTACCCCCCAATTAACCATCATGGAAGACTCAGGTGCTGTCTCAATCGGCATTACTATCGCCGTATTTGTAGTTTGTTTGACTGGATACTCAATTTATACCGCTTTTGGTCCGCCTAGTAAGGCTTTGGGTGACCCCTTTGAGGATCATGAAGATTAGCCGCAGATCATGGGATTCTGACTGAACTAATCTTGATCGATCTTAGTTTTGTTCAAGGTTTGCTTAAGTAATCTGGTCAGCAAGTTTAGATTTTGGTTAAATTTCGATTTAATCTATTTGGGCTGAATATGGTTGGGGCAGTTTAGAGCTTGCCCCGCATTATTAAGCTCCGGAACAATTCAGAGGTAAAGCCAAGTAAAAGTCAGGTAAAAGATTCTGGGTTATTATTTCTAAACTCTGGCTTGAGTCAGTAACTCAGATTTTTGCTTGAAGTTGGCTTCGGTTTGATTGAGTTTGCGAATAAAGTCAAATCACATTTCAATAAAAATTTAAATAATATAAAATCCAAATAACACTTTAATAAAAACTTTTAGATATTCATCCATAAATCTCAAATAAACGAGCATAAAATTATGTCTACGTCTTGGTCTGCCTCAGCTAGTTCGGTCGATGCGGCTTCAGTGACGCTAGATGCATCAGATGCCAATGGACTAAAAAATGATCTTCCAGATCGTGAGCTTTTGGAGAGCGTATTTCTGGGGACAAACTTTTGTCTGACAGTGAATCCTTTAGATTTAGGTCGAGCTTACCAAGGGGCAGAGGATGCCGGTAATGGCGCAGTGGTGGCCATGACCGGAGTAGTACGCAATCAAACTAATGGGCGCAAAGTAAGTCATTTAGACTACCAAGCCTATGATGCCATGGTGTTAAGGTGTTGGCAGAATTTGGCTAACCGTTGCCAAGAAAAATACCCTACGATTCGTCAGGTGGTGATTCACCATCGTTTAGGAGCAGTAGCAGTCGGTGAGCTTAGTGTGGTGGTGGCGGTTGGTTCGCCCCATCGTGCCGAGGCTTTTGCGGCTTGTCAATTTTTGATTGATCATCTCAAACAAGAAGCCCCCATCTGGAAAAAAGAATATTGGTTGGACGGCAGCAGTAGTTGGGTTAGTCCGCAGTTTTAGTAATCAGTTTTAGTAATTTGTCCAAAATCCCAAAATACTGACGAGCATCGCGCCTGTTGCAGTCTTGAGATCCCAATTTTGGTAGCTTTCTGGTATTGCCGCATTCAAAGATTAGCTTATACTTGATTTTTAATTGACTTTAAATTAATTAACTTAATTAATTTAATTAGCTTACTTTAACTATTACATCAACGCTCTAAAGATATTTTGATGTATCAGCAATATAAAAATCTAGTGTTCATTCAGTAATTTTATAGGCTTTTACTAATGGCTGATCCACAGGCTAAATCTCCCGAATCCTTAGCCGTAAACAGTGCTGAGATGGCTAGTTCAGATCGCGGTAACCAAGGCCATAATCTTGATCTGAGTGGGGTTGATCTCCATGGCTTAACGGCCCATACCGTCGCCCAAATGGTGCAGCAAGGTGACACTAATGTGGTGGTGTTGCGCTCTAGTCGCACCTATGCTGATATTTTTAAGGAAAATGTATTTACGCTATTTAATATTACTTTTGCGATTATCTTGGGCTTGATGGTGGCTTTAGGTCAGGTTACCGATGCCATTTTTTCGGGATTTTCGGTATTTAGTAATATTATTGTCGGTGTGATACAGGAAATTCAAGCCAAGCTTACCCTTGATCAATTAGCTTTATTGTCGGTACAGCGGGTAACCGTGCGGCGGGATGGTAAATCGGTACAGATTCCAGTCCATGAAGTAGTACGCCATGATTTGATTGAGATTAGTCCGGGGGATCGGGCCCCTGTGGATGGCCCAGTAGTCAGTAGTCAAAATGTGGAGATGGATGAATCTTTGCTGACGGGGGAATCTGATCCGGTGGCGAAACAAATGGGGGATGTGGTTTTATCGGGATCGTTTTGTTTGGCCGGTAGCTGTGTTTATGTAGCCGAAAAAATTGCCAATGAAAGTTATGCGGTGAAGTTATCCCAATCGTCCCGAGTTTATAAGCGGGTCTTTACGCCACTGCAAAAGAAAATTGATACTTTGGTGGAAATTTTTCTGTTGGGCTTGATGGTGGCGATTTTTCTGCATGGGTCTTCGAGCATCAATATTGGGCGCTCGATGGTGGATACGATTCGCTATGCCTCAGTCATTGTCAATAGTTTTGTGCCCGCCGGTTTAATTCTCTCGATCAGTGTGGCATTTGCCCTTGGCGCAGTGGCCATTAGTAAACGCCGTACCTTAATTCAAAAAATTAATGCCGTTGATTCGATGAATAGTGTGCGGGTGTTGTGTACCGACAAAACCGGTACGCTGACCCAAAATAAGCTGTTAGTTCGGAATTTACACCCCTTAGCTCAAACCAGTCCGGACGAATTAAGGCAATTAGTGGCGTTGTATGCCAATTTAATTGCTACGCCCAACAGCAGCGCTAAGGCTATGGCAGAGTTTACCCATCGCCCCATTGATGATGATCCGGCAGCAATTAGCGCCATTAATGCTGCCATTGACTCAGAGTTAGTTGCCCATCCCAAAGCCAGTGAAATTCCCTTTAGTTCGGCGCGAAAATGGGGGGCAATTAGTTTAGCTAGTCCCCTACCCGATGGCAGCCAAACCATAGTTGTCGGTGCGCCGGAAATGCTTTTTAATGACGCAGCTTCTAGGGAAATCGGCAAAGAGTTTGGGCGACAGGGTTTAAGGGCGATCGCCGTGGTCACTAGTCCTGAGGTCTATGCAGGCGATCTGCCTAAGTCCCCTGCATTACCCCAAAATTGCCGTGATCGTGGTTTAGTGCTTTTAGAGGACGGCTTGCGTCCCGATGTGATCGATACCTTAGCCGACCTACAGGAGCAAAATATTCGGATTAAAGTCATTTCTGGGGATAGTGTCGAAACTGTGGCCGCCATTGCGCGTCAAGCCGGAATTGCGGTTCCCGAAGATGGGATTTATACCCAAAAAACCTTAGAGCAGATGGAATGGCCCGAATTTAGCCATGCAGCGACTACGGGCACAGTATTTGGGCGCATTGTGCCAGATATGAAACGTCAATTAGTCTCGGCTATGGTCAAACGCGGGTCTTATGTGGCGATGGTGGGCGATGGCGTAAACGATGTGCCAGCTTTTAAAGAGGCCCAGTTAGCGATCGCCATGAACGACGGCGCACAAATTAGCAAAGATATTGCCGATATAGTCTTACTAGATAATAATCTGGCTGCTTTGCCCCAAGCCTTTAGGGAAGGAGATCTAATCAAGCAGAAAATTCTAGTTGCCGCCTTGTTATACCTCTCAAAAAATTGGATGGTGATTTTGTGCATTACATTCACTGGTTTTGTGCAGTTGCCTTTCCCCATTGAGCCAAGGCAAATGACTTTGTTAACCCTATCGACGGTGGCTGTGCCCACAATTTGGATTGCTTTGGGCTGGCTCAGACCGAAACGCATCAAAAACTTTTTGCAAGATGTTTTAGGCTATAGCTTCGTCGCCGGTACGATTGGCGCAGTGGCCATGACCCTTGGCTATGTGATGACTTTCTATTTAGGCGGCATTGATCTCGAAAGAGATCTCGAAACTACGGTCTTAGCTTCCGTAGACTTGCACCAAGCGGTGCGCCAACAAGCTCAAGCGGTATCTATTTCTGTGGGCATGATTTTCGGGCTATTTGTGTTTTGGGATAGCACGAACGTTTCGGTGTGGCATTGGGAAAGCTTGTGGCGGAATCGACAAGCGGGCGCTGTGGGCTTGATTTCCCTGTTGGTAAGCATGATATTAATGTTTACCATGCCCAATATATTTCAGATCGATTTGCCAGATCAACTGTGTTGGACATTGATTTTATTTTTACCCTTTGCGGCTCACTACACCTTAAGGATGCTCAATGCCAGTCCTTTATTACGCCGTTTAATTCATCACTTGACCCAGCCTTAGAACAAAAAAATATTAAAAGAATCAACAGAAAACATTAATTGACGTAGTTTTAATTAGGATCATCTTTTAAATCATCTTTGCAAATATTTGGGAAATAGTCTGCTAAGTTTTATATTTATAATTAACTTTATCATTTAATCTATAAATCAAACGGCATCCCTCTATGTTCCAAGTCGTTCTAGAAATGTCTGCCCGTAAAGTTCATGTCATCTCAGAGCATCCTAATAAACAAAGCGCCCTTGATGCTTACATGAAACTGGTCACATCAAATCAAAATTCGCCCCAAACTAAAAATGGCAAATATACCATTCGTGCTAAACCTTAGATAACGTGAGTTCGATGCTAAAAACTAGACCTTATCCCCCAACCCCTTCTCCCAAGATAGGAGAAGGGAAAGCACAGGAATTTTTCTTATTACCTCTCCCCGTCTTGGGAGAGGGTTAGGGTGAGGGTCTGCTAAATCATCGAACTGACGTTAATTCAAGATTCAGTCTCAGTAATTTCCGGCGGCGTAGACATCGCGGCTTCCGTGTGGCGAGAAACACCGATCCAATTCACCAGAGGTGAACACATCAAGGTGGTAGTAATCGCCATAATCACCATAATCGTAAATAGGGTTGGTGTAATTAGCCCCTGTTCTAAACCAATATTAAGAATGATTAGTTCCATCAGACCTCGCGCATTCATTAAAGCGCCAATGGTGGCCGACTCGCGCCAAGTTTCCCCCGACCACTTCGCCGCCACAGCGCAGGCAATGCCCTTACCCAAAATAGCAATCAACGTGATGAGTAAGGTTAAGCCCCAAAGCTGCGGTGTATTGACCAAACCAATGTGGGTATTCAGTCCCGAAAAAACAAAGAAAATGGGTACTAATAAAGCCGTGGTGAGATATTCCAAATGATGGCGCACCGCTTCGGCAAAATGTCCTCGGGGCATCACAACCCCCAAAATAAACGCCCCGAATACCGCATGAACCCCAATGAAGTCCGTAAAACAAGCACAAAGCATGACCACAATGAGCAGAAATGTCAAAGCTTCAAGGGTCACTGTGCCATCCCGTCGATACCAACGGGTAAACATCCAGAGCATTCTCCGCCCCACAAACCACATGAAAAGCACATAAAGGAAGGTTCCGCCAATGGCTAAAATCGCGATATTGATCGAGCTTTGAATACTCGCTAAAACCAAAGCCAACAAACACCAAGCTACCGCATCATCTAAAGAACCTGCCGCTAAAACCAAAGTGCCAAACCGAGTTTTAGTCAGACCTTTTTCATTTAAAATCCGTGCCAACATCGGAAAAGCCGTAATGGACATCGAAGCCCCCAGATACAATGCTGCAGCCCAAGGCGTGACTTTTGCGCCAAATAAATTCCCCCCACCATAAAGGCTAAGGGCTACAGTTCCCCCTAACACAAATGGCGTAATGATGCCCGCAAAAGACACTAAACCCGCACTTCTAGCCCGATTGCGCAAAATATCCGTATTCATTTCCAAGCCGGTTAAAAACATATAAATGATTAATCCGACTTGACTCAGGGCAAATAGCACTGACATGGAAGGGTTCGGGATTTTGTGGGTCGCGTCAATGATAATCGGTGCGTTAGGAAATAATTTCTGTTGCAGCTCTGGCGCAATTACGCCAAACAATGAAGGGCCGAGCAAAATACCGGCAATCATTTCACCCACCACATCAGTTTGCCCAAAGTAACGTTTAGCCACAAATGCTACAAGCCGACAAGTAGATAAAATAATTGTCAATTGCAACAATAATGTGAGTAAGAGGTCAAAGTTTGACATAAATTCGTTTGCGTCCCAACTTGCTCCAAGATGATCGCGATCCTTTGGCAAGAATACTGGAAACTGTAGTGTTCTAGTCTATGGTGTTGGAAAAGTTAATTTCTGATTCCATAGTCTGATGAATTATGAATTAAGAATTAACAATTATTGTGGTAACTAATTGAATCAGGCAAAGGAAATATGTCTAACATGATGCGTTTTTTGAGCAAAATTGACTACCTACTGCGAGAAACTTGGCTGGGCTTAAAACGGGGCGGCTGGATGAACTGGGCTGCCATTAGTACGGTGGCAGTCTTATTATTTTTGCTTGGCATTAGTTTGCAATTTTCATGGCAATTAGACACCGTGTTAGGGCAATTAGGCAATCAATTAGAAATTTCGGTTTACTTAGATGATAATGTCTCAGGGGCAGAAATCCAAAACCGCGTGCGCCTAATGGAAGGGGTTAATCATGTGCAATTAATCTCTAAAGAAGAAGCTTGGCCCATATTATTAAAAGAATTAGGACGTGGTGATCTACAATCTGCCACCCAACAATTAGGCGGTAATCCCCTCGTCGATGAACTCAAGGTCAAAACCATTAGCCCCGATCGGGTGATGGAAATTGCCAAACGTATCAGCGGACTCAAAGGCGTAAATGAAGTGTGGTACACCGGCGAAGTCGTAGAACGCATCAGTCAATTACGCCAAGCCGTCAGCAATGGCAGCATAGTCGCCGTCAGCATTTTAACCCTAGTGGCAGTAGCCGTCATTGTCACCACCATTCGCTTTATTGTGATCGCCCGACGACGGGAAATCGAAGTCATGCAACTAGTCGGCGCAACCCAAGCTTGGATCTATTTTCCGTTCATTTTGCAAGGAGTCTGCTTTGGACTATTAGGCGCAGGGCTAGCCTATGGCTCCATTAGTGTCATCGTGAGACTATTTTCGGGCATCATCCTCAATCAACCGGAATTGATTAAGTCCCTCTCCATTGGTCTATTCACTGATCTGCGATCTCAATTACTATTGCCCCTGATTTTAGGCTTATTCGGCACTACCGTCGGCATCTTAGGCAGTTTGTTAGCGGTGCGCCGCATCTCGATTTGAGCTTGTCTGAATTTAATCTTTCCCCCAATACCAGAAGCACCCAAAACAAAATCCGTCATGATACCACAACCCTAATATTAACTTCTGTTACCAAAGCTTGATTATCTGCGCCATTTCTATTAGATTATTACCAAGGTACAAAGCAAAACGGATCGGCTTCGACGGGCAGTACCTCCTCCCGCAGCCAAATGTAGACATTACTAAATTCCTCTTTTGTCTCGTAGTTTCTAGTTTTTGAATCGTTTCTTATTTTAGACGGTCTTGACTTAGACAGTTCTTAATCTGCCAAATAACGCTTGTTATTTAAAGTGAAACTGCTCTGATCTCGGAGTAGAAAGCCGGAATCGCTGATATTCTTTTGGGTAATCTTTGCTACTGCTTCTGCCAATCACCCACAATGCACGAGCCTTATGTGAAGGCTGGTTTAAAGCAGAAGGTGATGCTGTCAATTCACTAATTTAGTTTTTTGTGCATATTATTAGGATGCGGAAACTGAAATTGTAGTAATTGAGATTGTTCATAAAGTCTATATGGTTGATGACCGATGCCCATACTTAAGACTGAGAATAGCTTCATTGTAAGCAAGCAAGAAACCTAACTCAGGTGTCATGAGTGGTCAGAAAAGATAAGCTATTTGATTTGAAATGAGTCGCTATGGTGCAAGTGAATTGAGTGATTCTGCAAATGTTCACATTACCTATTGGTTGTTTTTGTTTGCTAGATATCTGTTTGGGTTCATCGGAAGCAAAAGGGTCAAAGTAGCCTTCTACTTGGCCCTTTTGCATTTGGGGTATATTTTCTCAGCATAATTGGGAACCTTAATGCACGATGATCTCCACTAATACAGCCATCAACATACCTAAAATTCCTACCGTTAAATAGCGGCCAATAGCAGGATTATCGCCTAGTAAGTGTTGGTGATTGCTAACCGATAGAAATAGAGACCAAGCTTGAGTTGCATTAATGCGTTGAAATTGATTAAATTCAGAGCAGAAGATTTTACGCATAATTGATCAATTGGCAGTCAAGAGCCAGAAATTAGGATATGTAGAAGCTTGAGCTTTATTCTATCAATAAAACTTAATATGTCATTAGGTGGCAGAATGCTGATGTAACCTAATTGACCACTGCTGCAACATTTCTTTTAATTGACCAGCACGTAAGGGCTTGCTGAGGTAATCATTCATCCCAGATTGTAAGCAGCGATCTCGATCTTCACTCATGGCATTAGCCGTCATCGCAATAATAATCACTGGTTGCTGAATCCCCTGTTCCCGCTCCTGTTGACGAATTATAGCTGCTGCCTCATAGCCATCCACAAGAGGCATTTGGCAATCCATCAAAATGAGATCATAATTTTGCTTTTGCCATGCGGCAATAGCTTTTTGTCCATCAGGAACCACATCGATTTTAGCCACATACTTTTCCAGTTGTTTAGTGGCCACCATTTGATTTACCTTATTATCTTCAGCAATCAAGACTCTAAGGGATGAAAGGTCAGATTCTACGGAGTTGGTTAACGACTCAGCTTCAAGACTCAGGAGGATATTTTCTGTAGTGCTAGATGTAATAGGTGGTTCTGACTGTGGTGCTAGATGCAGTGCGAGTAACTCTGACAGTAAAGTGATGATTCTTTTTCGATTAAATGGTTTAATCAAATAATTACTACATCCTGCTTTGAGCAAGGCAAATTTATATTCTTGTTGATGAACCCTAATCATCGCGATGATAGGAGCTTTACCAATGATAGGAATTTCTTTGATCTTAGTAATTATCAAAGAATTAATATTTGCTTTAGCATTTAATTTATTAATGCTTGATTGAATGAGCAAATCTAAATCAATTAATATGCCTAGTGGTGTAGAGGTTAACTGCAATTCCTGCAATTGATTGACAATATATTCATGATTATAATTAGTATTACCATTAACAGAAAATGTCTGATCGTTACCTAAAATTTTGATCGTCGGAGTTTGATGAAATTGAAGCTGATTTGCTAAAGCTTCTTGAGAATAAGGAGTATGACAGATCGTAATTATAGGGCGATTTGAGATTAATTTAAACTGGGAGTTACTAGGGGCAGATGGATAACTATGGGACAAAATATTTGATGATTGCTCTAAAGAAGAATTTGTTTTTTTTACGAGCGTTTCTAGATGAGCTAGTTCATTAGTAATCTTACTATTAAGACTATTGTCAAGATGATTACCGGTCAAATCAAAAGATAATTCAAACCAAAAATGACTGCCTGAATCAGCATTATGTTGATTTTTTTTAACCCCTAATTTACCACCCATCAGATCAATCAATTGCTTACAGATGGACAAGCCTAAACCTGTGCCCCCAAAGCGTCTGGTCGTTGAAGCATCTACCTGAGAAAATGGTTTAAATAAGTGATCAATTGCATCATCAGGAATGCCGATACCAGTATCAATTACCGAAAATATAATCGAGATATTTTGATTTTCTCTGAGTTTCACTAAATCTAATTTAATTAAAATATTGCCTTCAGTGGTGAACTTTAAAGCATTGCCCACTAGATTAATTAAAATATGTCGTAAGTGGTGTCTATCGCCCAATAAATATTCAGGAATCAACGGATCAATGATGCTATTAATCTCTAAACCTTTTTGATGGGACCGCAAAGCAAATATTTCGAGAATCTCTTCTAAGGAATCATAAATATTAAATATGGATGGTGCTATTTGTTCTTGCCCTGCCTCTAGTTTGGCCAAATCAAGCACATCATTAATTAAGTCTAATAAGATATTACCGCTCAGACGAATCCCATCAAGTAAAAATTTTTGCTCTTGGGTTAATGGTGTTTCTGCTAATAAATCAGCCATACCTAAAACTCCATTCATTGGGGTGCGAATTTCATGGCTCATATTCGCTAAAAAAATGCTTTTTGCTTGGGAAGAATATTCAGCCTGTTGCTTGGCCTGTCTTAATAATTCTTCTTTCTCATGAATTAAAGTAACATCGCGCCCAATATAAATATAATTGTAGGATTTTTCTTTCTCAATCCAAATTTGGGCACAGGAAAATGCAATTAAAATTTTCTTGCCAATTTTGGTAACACAGCTTAATTCCAAATTAAATCTATTATGATTAGCAAATTCGTCTTTGGAATTGTGCTCGGACATAGTGATTTGCATTGCATTTTTATGCAATATTTCTAATTGATTACTATCAGTAACCAACATATCAATATATTGATAAATTAATTCATCTTTACTATAACCGAAAAGATCTAAAGCCGCTGGATTTGCAATTTTAATGCGGCGGGATTGATTAGTGACAATTAAGGCATCCGCCATAGAAGTAAGGATGCATTCAATATATTCTTTAGAGCTAGATAACACGCTAAAAAATAACTCGATCTCATTAACTCTTTGCATTAAGTTTTGAGATTTAATCATGATATTTGTTACGTCTTCCAAGTAAATAAACATGATTTTATGGTCTTGATCTTCCCCAGATAAAACCGCATATAAATCAAAATAAATGGGCATTTCATCACTACGGCTGCGCATCACGCCCTTAAGCTCTAAAGTTTGACCGGAATTATACCAAATTTCCGCAAAAGCAGCCTCTAAACCAATTATTTCCGGAAAAGCATGGCGAATATCATTACCAGGAATAATTGCCGTAGATTTTTCGGCAAACCGATCTACCCCATAGGACATTTCTAATATTTGGAAATTTCGATTGATGGTAATAAAACAATGTGGTGTAGGTCCAAGTACTTTTTTGAGGAAATTGGATTTATTCATGACTTGGCAATATGATTAGCTAAAATTTGAAACGCTTCGGTCACACCAATATCTTCTTTAGCAGAAGTATGTAAGATAGATAATATGTTGGGATACATTTTTTGTTTAACATCTAATAGCATATTATGCTGAGTTTCTGCAAGACATAAATCAGATTTATTTAAAGCAATAATAATGGGACTATGGGGATTAATAGAATTGAAAAGTTGAGTATGTTCTCCGAGATGGTCAATGGTATTTAATCGAGTAATATCAGCGACAATTAAAGCACCTGAAGCTCCTTGCAAATATGTAGGTACAATGCCTTGAAATCTTGTGCTACCCTCTAAGTCCCAGATCAGCATTTGCAGTTTGGTCTCTTCACCTTCGTTAAGATTAGCTTTGTTACCATCTTTATAACTGGCAGTTAATTCTAATGATTTACCAGCAGAATAGTTATTAAGTGATATGAGTTTGCGCGAAATTTTTACGCCAACGGTAGTTAGATATTTGTCACTAAATTGATTATCCATGTAACGGCGAATTAAACTGGTTTTGCCAACGCTAAAATCACCGATCATGCATATTTTTTTAGAAATAATTGACATTGATATTATATCCTATGAAATAATCATGATAAAATTATTGCAAATGAACTTACTGTAGACCAAAATTTAATTTTGGAGTAATTGATTTATAATAATTAGCAGTAATTGATTTTATATTTTTAGTACTTTTACATCAATCAACTCTTATTTTATCACAATTAGGATCTTTGAAGCTTGTGGCTCATAATTGGCAACTCTATCCCTCTAAAAACAAATCATTGATTACATCTGGATAATTAATCAATAAACAATCTACCAACTAATTATTTATTGAGAATATAGTTGCCAATGATCTATCTCGTGAAGTAGCTCAGTTTGATTTAAGTCGCCAAGTTTAGAGGTTGAAATTTACAGACTAAAAGCAATCAAAGATACAATTATAAAAAATATACTGAACCCAGAATTTGAATAAGTTCTCTCTAGCGAAATTCATTAAAATCTTGAGCTTCTTCGATAGGCCAATCCGGATCTTTCCCCCCAATAACTAACTGTTCAATCACCATATATTCATGGCTAAATTGGCGCAAACTATTGATTAAAACATCAAGAGCAATGGCATCAGCAGTACCAAGATCTACCCAGCAACGAGCACGGCAGCCATCATACTCCAAATCTAGCATATTATGCATTACTGACATCATATCTCCTTCTGCATCAGGGTCATAGTCAAAATGACTAATATCTACGCCCGTTTCCTGTACCTGCATATTTACAGCATTAAATCCCCCTAACTTACCTAATAGAAACCAAGAGGCAAAAACTTCATCTAAAAGCTGTTTTTCGGCATCAGATGGCACATCGGGAAATGTTAACCAAATCCACAAGTCAAACCAATCACATTCTCTGAATTGAACTTCCATAGTTTAGTTGATAATTTTATTAATAATCTTATTTAATAACTTGAGAGCGACCAATACTTAGAGAACTTCTAAGAAAATTGCTGTTTAAATACTGTCCAAGGACTGCTTAAAACTAATACTAAAGCACCTCTAAGCTACATTTACAAGTTTGTATATTGGCAAATCAAACTTGCGATCAATCTTATTAGCAACTTTAATTGTCATCTTTGCCCTGTCGCCCTAAATTACTTTGCCTGATTAATATTACCTGATTAATAATACTAAAATCTAGGCATCTTAGTTGATGTATTTTGCATGATTTCGGAAAATGATGGCAATTGAAGTCCCAATTTTTAAGTAATTTTTAAATAATTAGGTGAAACAGCGAGCAATGATCCAACCAAATAGATTGCCAATACCCTAAATCAATCGACACAAAATTCAAAATTATAGAATGTTAATCTGGGCATCACACCACATCAACGAGGGATACGAATATTTGCCTAGAGTTATTGTTATAATTCAGGAAGGTTTTACTGAAATCAAGCAATAACTCAAGCAACCAATCAATATTAACCAATCTATTTCGTTTGGCTTAACCCAATACTTGGTTTAACTCAATACTTTATTTATGGACTCATTTCCCTATATTTGATTTGTTGCTATTTTTGTTGCTATTTATAAACTTACTCCTTGCAAGCGCAGGAATCTGATCTTACAATGCAAATATCTTCATACCAATCTACATATAAACCTGAATAGAAATCTAAGTAGGACATCAGTTAAGCAATTGTAATTATTTACATTTTGTTTGCTTTATTTGCATTTTATTTACATTGCTAATCGTTAATCATTGAAAAAAGTCTATCATTTTAGGTTTTACTATTGAGATTTTATAGGTATTATTGACATTCGGGAATTACAATCACCCCACAGCCCAAAATGAAATCTCTGAGATTAAATCTAGCATTTAAGCCCAATCTAGCATTGCTTCAATGTTTTTTCGTCAGCATTAATACCCTAAGTTATGCCTCTAGCTAATGATGTTATGGAATCAGCGATTTAAACCATAGCGTAGCCCATCGTGAATCAGCCATAATTGGTCTATTGGGATCAAGGCTATGGGTGATCAAGACTGTGGAGATAAAATATCTTCCTCGGATCTTTGCCGATATTGATTGCAGATGTTAATTTGTAAGTGCGCACCTAGGGTAGCCAAACAAGCAGTTGTAGGAAAAGCAATATGAGCCAAGCAGGAGCCAATCCGTGGGAGCGACAGTTTGTTAACCTTGGTCGCGTCATGCAGGTTTTGCGAGACGAAGCCAGCCTTGATAATTTGGTAACGGCTACCCTAGATTATCTACGGGACAATTTTGACTATAAGCTGATTTGGCTGGCTCTTTATGACGAACCCAATCATCGTCTCGTGGGTAAGGGAGGAGTTACCCCAGCCGGTGAGATCAAGTTTCTGCGCGAAAGATTTGGCTTAAATGCGGGGGACTTGTTTGATCAGGTGATTTTGCAACGTCGTCCTGTGCCCATCGCGGATCTGCGCAAAGAAATCCGCAGCGGCGAATGGCAAAAAGTGGCGCAAAAATTTGATATTCAAGGCGCATTGGTTTGGCCTATTTATCAGAAAGACCACACCTATGGTTTGGTGCTGTTGGGATCAACCCAGTGGAATGTTTCGCCCCGTGCCGAGGAAAAATCTCGTCTATCAATGGTTTTGGGTGGTTTAGCCACTACTTTGCACCGTTTAGATACCCATTGGCAAGAACAAAACGAGAAACGGCCCCATGAACCGCTGTTGTCTTTGTTAGACAAGTTACATACAATTACCAACTTACCGGAGCGGTTAGAGGTGATTGTGCAGGAAAGTCATGAATTTATCATGGCGAGCCGCACGAATATTTTTTGGTTTGAGCGAGAGCAGCAGTATTTTTGGAAGCGCACCAGTAACCGTCAAGCCGCCCCTGCCAATCGCCGCCCTACCAATGAGCAAAATCTTTCCCTGAATGCCCAGAATAGTCCAGGTTTGTATCAATCCCTAGCTAAAGATCAAGTGATTGTGATTACCGACAGCAACAATATGGGGCGCAGTGACATTAGCTATCTGACCGTGGAACAATTCGGCGCTAAGGCTTTAGTGGCCGCACCAATTTTCTTCCAGACGGAGCTATTAGGCTTCTTGTCGGTGGAGAGCGATCAGCCCCGTTTATGGACGGAAGATGAGCGGCAGTTTATTCGTGGTGCAGCGCAGATGGCGGCTTTGACGGCTCCCCTCGAAGAAATGGAAGTAACATTACAACGCATTGCCACGGATCAGGTGATTACTGCTGGGATTGCGCGGGCGATTTATTCCGAGCGGGATTTGCAAGATGCCTTGAATATGGCCGCCGATCAACTATGCCAAAGGCTAGGGGTAGAAAGATTTTGGATTGCCACCTATGACCGCGATAGTGATGTGTTTCGGGTGAGCTTTCAACATCATCCCAAAAACCGCCGCCCCCTGCCGAATTTATTTGCTGGCTTGTCTCAAGTGGATCAGCAGATGATGGAGCAGTCTTTAGAGCCGGTCACCATCGAAAATTTAGACGCAGATTTTAAGTTTTTGGCTTGGCGTAATGCTTTGCTCGAACTAGATATGAAATCTTTGATTGTCAGCAGTACTTCTGTGGGGCGCAATTTTGAAGGGATTGTCGTAGTGGGGCACGAAAATATCCGCACTTGGGCGAAACCAGAAAAAGACATGGTGCAAGCCGTGGCCCAGCAGATTGGCTTAATCGTGCATCAGAGTGAATTGCAACGGCAAGCCGACGAGCGACAAAAATTGCAGCAGTCGATTCAGTTTGGTTTAGTGGCTTTGCAACAGTCCACTAGTCTCGAAAAACTGCAACAAACCGGCACTCAACTGATCGCCCAAGTGATGCAAGCACCTTTGTCGTTGTTACTAACTTGGTTGCCGGGCAGACCGGGCGGGCAGATTGCTTCGAGTTTTTCCAGTCGGGATGAATTTCAACTGACCGTCAATGAAACCATGCTGCCCATTGAGAATGATCCGCTGGTGCAGTGGGTGCTTGATACGGAAGGCATTTTACCCTTGCAAGCCCATGATTTACCCGACCAAACCAAAGCATGGCTCAATGCCCCAGGGATCGGCTCAATCTTAGGCATTGCCTTACGCACTACGCCTGAACATCAACCGACGGGATTATTACTGGTGGCGGATCGACCAGGGAGGCGCTGGTTAGATCGCCACTTGCAGGCATTTAGTATGCTGTCTAATCAGATTTCTTGGTCACGCCGTCACTTGGTATTAGTCGAGCAAATGCGCCATCATCGCCAAGAACTAGAGCGGCTCAACTGGTACAAACAGCGGCGTTTAGAGGATTTATATCGCTCCGTGGGTAGTGGGGTGCAGCGGTTACTTGATGCCGAGTCTAGGGGCAGCAATATGAGCGGCCCAGGCATGAGTAATATTGTGTTGCAAAGCTCTCTGAAGCAGTTACAGGCTTCTTTGTCGCCATTGCCGCAGATTATCCGCAAAGAACAGTGGCGCTTGCGTTCAACTTACGAGACGGCTCCTCTGGCTGGGATGCTCAAGCGTGCTCTAGAGCGGGTTGATCCCTTGGTGAAACAGCGCCAGATTTGGTCCCAGGTGCATAGCCAAGCCAATGTGGTGATCGGCGGCGATATTGCCAAGATCGAGATGATTATTAATGAAGTGCTGTTGTTTGCCTGTGGGCGCTCGGAAGTAGGCGGTCGGGTGGATTTATGGTGTAGGCAGATTGACGATAAGCTCTTGGAATTGTCCATCACAGACTATGGGCAAGTGGATGGTGGCTTATTAGCGGCACTCCATGAGGGGCGTAGTCCAGACCAGTTAATGCCGTCAATTTTGGATCAGCCCCCTGGACTGCATTTGATGATTTGTCAGGGTTTGATGAATGAGGTTGGGGGCGAACTATCCTTATATCAGCTAGAAGATAATCGGATTTTGAGCCGACTCATTTTACCTTTGTCATCGGGAGCTAATCCGGCAGGATAACTGACGATCATAATTTGAGCATCACGGATCTGAACTTTTCCCCATTGCTATGTATGGCAAAAATCAAAATAAAAGTAAAAATTAAGGACGTAAACTGCGTAAAGCTACCAGCAATTCGCTATTTTCCCGTTTGAACACAGGCAAAAATTCGATGTATTTGTAACGGACAATGCCGTGAATATCAATGATGCAATAGGCGCGTTTGCTGCCAAATAAACCAGCGACACCATATTGTTTGCTGACTTCTTGGTTACGATCACTCAAGAGAGGGAATTGCAAGCCGAGTTTTTTAGAAAATTCAATATGTTTCTCGATGGGATCGGTGCTGATCCCCAAGATTTCGGCACCAGTTTCGCGAAACTTTGTCCAATCGTCAGCAAAGCATTGCATTTCGCTGGTGCAAACTGGAGTAAAATCTCCCGGATAAAATGCTAGTAAGACATTGCTTTTGCCTTCGTAACGGCTCAGGGTGATGTCCCCTTGGGCGCTAGGCAGGGTGAAATCTGGCGCTTTTTGACCAACTTGAACAGACATGGGGAGTTTTTCCTTCACACAGGTTCGATCATTTTAGTGTACCTTTGGTGAGGCACAGCGCAAACCTATCTAGGGTACATATAAGCTGGTTCTGACAATTAAGCTGGTTCTAATAGCAAACTGGCGCGAATTGTGTCTTAAGATTTTGCCAGTGTATTGTTTAAGTTTGATTTTGTAGACTCTTTTTGACCCAGTTCACATCTCTGTAACATCCCTGAGGCTATGGTGCTGCGCAGTAGTAATTTTTCGGGTAAGCGGACATTTATTTTGCTGTGGACTGTGGCCAGTGTGACGGGCTTTGTGTTTTTGCCTTTAATCACTTGGCATGGAGCCTATAGTGTAACGGGGCGCATTTTAGTGGATGCTTTTTTGCAGGGGTTTAGCTTACCGGCTTTGCAGTCAATTTTATTAAAAGGACGGCTGCCGCAACGGAATTGGTGGGTTTTGCTTAGTGCCAGTGGTTGGTTTGTGGTGTGGTTAGGGTTTTATTTTGCTGGTGTGTCTTTGAACACTACTCAGTTACTTTCTACGGTGGCGGTATGGAGCGCAGTAGGAGCAACAGTGGCGCTATTTCATTGGATTTTATTACGCAAGATGAAGGCGGTATGGTGGTGGCTAGGTTCGAGTTTTCTGGGTTTAGTACTCGGTAGCGTGGCGTTGTGGGCAGGAACGGTTTATTTAGCTTCAGAACGGTGGGGAATGTTGGCTCAAGGCATAGTTTATGGTTTAAGTTCTGGGGTGGGTATGGTGCAATTTTTGCGCTCTCAGCCACCGCGTAAGTTATTTATTGGTTAACTTTCATAATTGGCTAAATTAGTATTGGCTAAATTAGTTAGTTAATAATTAGCTGACTTTGATCCCAAGCGTCCTACAATCATCAATCAGCCGCAAAAATCAACCAATCATGGCAAACCTATGACAGGCATTCCACCGCAGCCATTGGTAAAAGATCAATTACTGGATTACTCCAACCGCGCCACGAAACTTTTAGGTAAAGTATCTTTTTGGTTGATGCTTGCTGTGATACTAATGGCCGCACTACAAATGATGGCACTGTCTCGTAATGACATGAAAATCTCATCTTTGCCGATGACGTTTTGGATTGCTTGGGGCAGTATTTTGGTGTTGTTGTGGCGGCGGCGACATGGCTTAGAAACTTTAGTCAGAGAGCATTTATGGAGCCGATGGCGTGGAGTAGAAATATTTCTGGCTACGGTGTATCTGACGGCGCTGAGTATCAGAGAGGCTTTTAGTCCCTCTGATGTGATTGGCAATTTATTTCCGGTCATGGCGTTGGGTGGTCTGTTAGCTGTAGTGGTGGGTGTGCGCCAGTGGGGCAAATTTAACCAAGAATTAGGGTTAGCGGGGGTGTTATCAATCCCCTATGCTTGGTTATCGGCATTAAGAGAAAATATGCGGATTTGGGATGCTCAAAATATGAGTTTTTGGCTGCATTATCTGGGATTTAAAGTGGTGCGCCAAGGTTCAACGGTGGCAATGCCCGGTGGGGCAGTGGATGTAAATTGGGGGTGTTCAAGTATGGGGCCAATGGTGACGATATTGTCTTTGGTGCTGATTTTATTGGCGCTATTTCCCGCCTCCCGCAGCAAGCAAATTTTTATTATCGTTACATCTATGGTGTTAGTTTTTATGATTAATGGGGTGCGGTTGATGATGCTGGCTTTATTCGTCCATTGGCAAAATAGAGCAAGTTTTGACTATTGGCATGGAGATGTGGGGGCCAATATTTTCTCTAATTTGATTGTGGTGGTAGTTGGCCTATGGTGTTATTGGCGTTTACAGCCGAAGATCACCACAAAAAAGGAGGTGTAAATCTCGATATGTCGCAAAATACCTCTGAATCAACCACTAACCCATCCATAAATAGCACTACCGAGATTGAGTCAAGTCGTAAGTTTTTGACTAGATATGGCATTATCAAAATAATTCTCGGTATCAATTCAGGAATAGCTTTAGGGTTAATAATTTGGACATCATCGCCAAATTTTCGCACCGTGATTAAAGTGACGACTCCCAGCCCTAACTCGCGGACGAGTATAGGGTGGGCTTCTCAGCAACACCAGCTTTTGCTTCGGTTACACGCTGAGCTTTAATCACTGTCCGCCCGACAGCAATGTTTTTAACATTAATCGCAGCATTCACATCCCTATCAAGCTCCAACCCGCAAACATGGCAACTATGCCAACGATCTGCAATGGTTTTAGGGATGTGAGTACCGCAATTAGAACAATTTTGGGTAGTGCCGTTTGGATTCACAGCTATAGCCAACTTGCCAGCATTCGCAGCTTTGCAAACCAGAATATCCAGAAATTCACTCCAACCAGCATCTAGGATCGATTTTGCCATCCTAGTTCTAGCCAAACCTTTAACATTCAAATCTTCAAAGCCAATCACATCATACTTATCGAGTAGTTGGTGTGCCGATTTATAATAAAAATCTTTGCGCTGCCTTGCTATTTTTTGATGATGTTTAGCAAGGCGTTTAACCGCTTTACGTCTGCGATTACTGCCTTTCTTTTTGCGAGAGACAGATTTATTTCGCAGCTTTTTATCGATCTCAGCTTTCCTAGCAAACTGAGGGATAGGTACAGTTTCACCGTCACTGGTAATCAAGAAATCCTTCAGACCCATATCAATACCAACAGCATTATCAAGATTGATATCGGGGGTAATCGTGGGAA
>JBAXSK010000309.1:0-4169 GCA_037130765.1 Pseudanabaena sp. ELA607 | reverse complement strand
ATACCGCTACCCCCACACTAAACGCAATTTTGGCTAATTTCATTAATTTGGCTCGCTACTTTTTTAGTTAATCCCTTCACCTTACCGATCACAAAAGATTTACCCTCATCCCCTTGTCCCTTCTCTCAGCAACCTAAGAGAATGTGTAGAGTTTTTCCGACGGCGCTCTTTTTAGAAGCATTTGGGGAATACTCTAAGCTGGGAATAATCTAATCAAAATTTGCTGTGAGGTAAGGTGGTACTTAGGTGATTTTAGGTTATATATCTGATTATTGCAAGTAAATTTCATATCAGTCAACCCATCGATCAACCTACTAGGGCGACCATAATTATCTGATGTATGGAAACTCATCTCTATATTTAATTCCCAAGAACTGAATTAAGATATAAATTCACAGTTAAATTTATATCAATATTTAGTTTAGTGATTTCTTATTCTCGGCTCTAAATTTAGTTCTAGATTATTTTTAATTTGTCAATCGGTTTGTTTCTACGGGTAAAGCAATGTATATCAAAATTCGTGGTTTTTGGGTGGGCTTATCCCTCTTGCTAGCTGCTGCTATTGTGTTAATTGCCTATATTTGTTTAGGAGCATCGTTGCATTTTCGCTATATCCATAGCCTGACTGATTGGTTTACATGGGTATGGGTGGCGGGGTTATTGGTGGGTGGCGCTTGGTCGATCTGCCAAAATCGAGGCGGTGTAGTTGCGGCGCTGTTGCCCTTGGGATTTGCGTTGTGGCGTTATGGCTGGCAAATGTCCCTATGGGCTTTAGGTATTGCGGTGGTTTTGCTATGGGTCGGGTTGCAAGATGTCGATCCAGAAAGAGAACCTGTCACCGAAACTCCCTTAGGTTGGCCCGAATGGCTCGCGGTTTTAGTTACTATGGCTTTAGCTTGCCCCCTATCTTTTGCAATTATTAATATGGTTCCGATCACTGTTGGAGCTTATAGTTTAGGGATTTTTGCCGGTGGTTTAGCCTTGCTGGGTGCGCAGATTCATAATGCTGAATTACCCAAAATCAATTCTATGATTGGGGTGGGGGTTTTAGGTTTGTCAGGCATTATGATGGGCTGGTTCTATCACACTATTACCTATGTGAATTACAGCCCGTCTTAAATAAGCTGTCTGAAATTACCTTGATGATCAATGCTGTAATCTTTATCGAAAATAATTCCTAGCCAAATATTCCTTGATATCAAAATATCCCTTGACTTGGTTGCGCTTCAAGAGTCAACCGCCATCAAAGGATATTAGGCGCTAATTAATTAGGAGCGAATTACTTAGTCAAACTAACCGACACTGTTCTCTAACTTCAGCGCCAAGAGTTTATCGGCTTCAACGGCAAATTCCATCGGCAAAGCGTTAAATACTTCCTTACAAAAACCACTGATGATCATTGATACCGCAGCTTCAACATCAATGCCCCGTTGTTGGAAGTAAAACAACTGCTCTTCACCAATTTTAGAAGTAGAAGCTTCATGTTCTACTTGGGCGCTACTGTTTTGCACCTGAATGTAAGGAAAAGTATTGGCTTGGGACTGATCACCAATGAGCATTGAGTCACACTGGGCATAGCTCCGCGCTCCGGTGGCGCTAGGGGCAACTTTCACCAAGCCCCGATAGCTATTTTGCGAACCACCAGCAGAAATCCCCTTAGAAACGATTTTGCTGCGGGTATTTTTGCCCACATGGATCATCTTTGTGCCGGTGTCGGCTTGTTGTTTATTATTGGTTAAGGCAACGGAATAGAATTCACCCACGGAATTATCACCAGCTAAAACGCAGCTAGGATATTTCCAAGTCACGGCTGAACCGGTTTCTACTTGAGTCCAAGAGATTTTCGAGTTTTTGCCTTTGCATAAACCGCGCTTGGTCACGAAGTTATAAATACCGCCTTTGCCGTCTTTATCGCCAGCGTACCAGTTTTGGACGGTGGAATATTTGATTTCCGCATCATCTAGAGCAACTAACTCTACCACTGCTGCATGGAGTTGATTGGTGTCAAACATAGGCGCAGTGCAGCCTTCGAGGTAGCTAACATAACTGCCTTCCTCGGCAATAATTAGGGTGCGCTCGAATTGTCCCGAATCACCGTTGTTAATGCGGAAATAGGTAGACAATTCCATCGGGCATTTTACGCCTTTAGGAATGTACACGAAAGAACCATCACTAAATACGGCGGCGTTTAATGCTGAGTAATAGTTATCCGCAATGGGAACCACACTGCCAAGATATTTTTGGACTAAATCAGGATAATCATGTAAAGCTTCAGAAATAGAGCAGAAAATCACGCCAACTTTGGCTAAATCTTTACGGAATGTGGTCGCCACCGAAACACTGTCAAAAATTGCATCCACTGCCACATTCCCCAAGCGCTTTTGCTCGGTGAGAGGAATGCCCAGTTTTTCAAAGGTTTTGAGCAGTTCGGGGTCTAACTCATCAAGGCTTTCTTTTTTCTTGGTTTGTTTCGGCGCAGAATAATAGACAATATCTTGGTAATTAATAGCGGGATAGCTGACCTCTGCCCATTGGGGTTCCTGCATTTTCAGCCACTGACGGTAGGCACGCAGACGAAAAGCCAGCATAAATTCCGGTTCGTTTTTCTTCGCCGAAATCATGCGGATAATATCTTCATTCAGCCCACGGGGTATGGTTTCGGACTCAATATCGGTCACAAAACCATATTTATAAGGCTGATTGACTAATGCCTGAACCGTTGCCGTCATGTTACTGTCATCCTTGGAATTTTATTGCTAAAGGTTTATTGCTAAAGGTGATGCTGGCTAAAGATGGGGTTTGCTTCAAAAAATACCGGCTACAAGTGGGGTGTTGCAAGTATTGATTACGGATGCTTGCTTCTAGATAGTCCTGGCTTGCTTGATTGGCTGAATTACCTATTAAACAACTTGCTTGTTGTTTAACTATAATGTAATGTACATTAACAACATACCAGTTGTCAAAGTAGTTTTATATGAAATGTACTTCTAGATGAAATGTATTTTATATGAAATAATTTTGCGACCGAGGTTTCGCGGTTGGTGATAGAAGGCTAAAAGTTTACGCACTGCATGAGTTGATTTCCTATAATGCTTACCCCGTCCATCAATTCGTTACTCCCTAATGCTGATGTGTCTACCAGTGATCTCAAGGCAGACACTAAACAAGATTTGTTACAGTTGCTGTTAAAACAGTCAGAAGCCACCGCCCATGATTTAGCCGAAAAGTTGGCCATCAGTCCCCAAGCGATTCGTCGTCATTTGAAAGATTTAGAGCAGGAGGGTTTGCTTACCTATCGCACTGAGGCAGTGGGCATGGGACGACCGCAGCATTTTTATCAACTTACGTCTAAGGCAAGGGAAAAGTTTCCCGATAGTTATAATCAGTTTGCGGTGAATTTTTTGGATACGCTGATCGATACTTTAGGTAAAGATCAGGTAACGTATATTCTCGAAAAACAGTGGCAACGCAAAGCAGAAAATTATCGCCAGCAGTTGGGCAAGGGGACGTTACGGGAGCGATTAATCAAGTTAGTGGAATTGCGGCGCTTGGAAGGTTATGTCACCGAATATTTTCCAGTGGAAGGAACTAAGGATTTTATTTTTACGGAATATAACTGCGCTATTGCTCAGGTGGCGCAGACTTTTCCCACCGTATGCGGTCATGAATTGGAAATGTTTGCGGCGGTATTAGACTGTCCCGTAGAGCGAACCCATTGGTTAGTGGACGGTGAGCATCGCTGTGGTTATTTAGTGCAATTTTGTGAATTAGGTTCGATCAATTAGGCATGATTGATTAATTATTCCTAATTAACGGATAAAATTCCTATTGCCAGACAAAATTTACGGCAGCTTTACGGCAGCAATTATTTATGGCGGCTATATTGATTAAGTTAAGCTCACAGAAATCAAGTTGCCATTCCCTCTAAACTCCATACCAAGTTTTGCGCCATTGTTTCATTTGCTTGATTTCCGCCTGCTGCGATTTAATGATATTTTCTGCCAGTTGGCGCATTTCAGGGCGTTGGGATTTTTGTAATACATCCTGAGCCATTTTCACAGCCCCTTCATGGTGTGGAATCATCGCATTAATAAATCGCAAATCATAGTTACTGTCGGCTGAGCCTAAATCCATTTCCATGCGCATAGCTTGGATGTGTGCTGGGGACA
>JBAXSK010000308.1:0-4245 GCA_037130765.1 Pseudanabaena sp. ELA607 | reverse complement strand
AAATAACACCACCCCGTCAGGCTTTGCCTGCCACCCCTCCAAGGGAGGGGAATTTGAATCTTTTTCTTTAATTCCCCTCCCTTGGAGGGGTACGCCGCAGGCGGGGGGTGGTCAATTGCTTTTAATGTGCCAAAATAATTTTAAATGACTATAGTTGTCAAGGAATAAGAAGAAAAAAAATAGTATAAGCTAGTTGCATCGGCGCATTACCCATAAGTTACTTCTATGACCTCTACTGCGAAAAACTTTGCTGGTCAAAATTTGCGAGGGCGCTCGTTTAAATGCCAAGACCTCTCAGGAGCAGATTTTAGCGGTGCGGATCTGAGGGGCACAGATTTTACAGATGCAATTTTAAGAGAGGCAAATTTCTCGAAGGCTAAGACTGGCGTGCAGAAACGGTGGTTAGCTTTTCAGCTAGTTATTTCCTTCGTTATCGCGGCATTGTCAGGTTTTCTCGCCGCTTTTGCTGGTCTTTGGGTAGCGCTTTTTCTTACGCCTAATTATATCAAGGACTTCACGATCATTCCTGCAATTGCCATGATCTTTATCATAGCTGTACTGTTTTTTGCCATTATCCGTCAGGGTTTTACAGCAGAAGCATTCGGTACTGTGGCTTTGGCTGTGGCTGTGGCTGGGGCTGGGGCTGTGGCTTTGGCTGGGGCTGGGGCTTTGGCTACCATCTTACTGAGTATCTATGTTGCTTGGCGCACTTTAAAAGGGGATCCTAAGTTCGATATATTGCTGAAATTTGCTGTTGCATTTGCCAGTATTGGCGGGACGAGTTTTCGTGGTGCAGATTTGCGGAATGCAGACTTTACGGAAGCAAATTTGAAAAGCAGTGACTTTCGCAATTCTCGCGATCACAATACAAACTTAACTTGCACTCTTTGGAAGCAAGCGAAAAAACTAGATCGCGCAAGAGTTGGACAATCAATTCTTTCTAATTCCGAAGTTCGCGAACTATTAGTCACCGGCAAACCCAACCCAAGCAAATCCTACGAAGGCTTAAACCTGCGTGGTGCAAAGTTTGACGATGGAGTTGTTTTAGAAGGTGTCAACTTCAAACGCGCCATCCTCAGCGAAGCCAGTTTCCGTAAAGCAAATCTCGAATGGGTCAACCTCACCGAAGCCCAAGCCATTGGCACAGATTTTACTGGCGCACAAATGACAGGCGTATGTCTAGAAGGTTGGAGCTACGACCACACCACCAAACTCGATGATGTCGATTGTCGTTTTGTCTTCGAGCTAGAGCATCCCAACCCCAAAGGCAGCCGCGAACGTCGCCCCCATGATCCAGAGAAAGATTTTGCAGCAGGTGACTTCACTAAACACTACAGCGAAACCATCAACATTGTGCATTTACTCATCCGCAACGGCATCAACCGCGAAGCCTTCATCGCCGCATGGCAAAAACTTACCGCAGAATATCCAGACATAAATCCTGACGATATTCAAGAAATCAAGAAAAAAGGTCAAGATGTGGAATTAACGGTCGCCGTTCCAGAGGATACGGATAAAGGTAAATTTGAGCGTAGCTTTGATAGTGGGTACGAAACTACACTCAAGGAAATTGCAGCAAAACATCAAGCTCAGTTATTAGAGGAGAAAGATCGCACTATTGAGACAATGAAAGATATGTACTTTGCTTTAGCTGAGGCAAAGAAAGGTGATGTTACATTAATTACAAAAATAGAGGCAAAAAGCATGGCAGAACAAAACCCCGTAACCATCAGAGCCGGTCGAGATATTTCCGGTAACGTGATCAACCTTGGCGAAATCAAAGGTAATGTTACCAATGCCATCAACCAAATCCCAGTTAAAGATGATGATCGCGGTGACATCAAAGCACTTTTAACCCAACTGCAAGAAGCTATTGACGCTGACAAAAATCTGAGCAATGAAGACAAAGCCGATGCCCTCGAACACGTAGCAGATCTAGCCAAGATTGCCCAAGGAGATAAGCCCGATGAAGCCCCAACCCTTGCAGGCAAAACAATCAGAGCCTTAAAGCGCATCGTCAGTATTCTTCCAAACGTTAAGCAGATCATAGAATCAGTCAGCCATTTCTTCGGGTTAGCCTAGAAAAAGAAGCCAACACTCACTCTCAGGAACGGAAACAGTTACCGAAGCCATCACGAAAAACTATTGATTGCCTGTGATAGAGCTATCAGAATTTAGCCTGTCATCCTTAACCAATTCGCGATGTAAGAATTATTTGCCCCTGTACTCAAAATTCTCTACTGAAAATTTCCACTCAGCTTGGCATTGATCAAAAATTGTTTTCAAGGCTTATTGTCAAAGATTTATAGTTATTTAAAATTATTTTGGCACATTAAAAGCAATTGACCACCCCCCGCCTGTGGCGTACCCCTCCCTTGGAGGGGAATTAAAGAAAAAGATTCAAATTCCCCTCCAAGGGAGGGGTGGCAGGCAAAGCCTGACGGGGTGGTGTTATTTATTGCCTTCAAGCCATGCCATTCTTACTTTGATTGACTATATTTTCAAAGCTTAATGACAGAGTTTAACTTTTCGCCTTAATTTTTTTGTCTTAGAATTAGTTGCAATAAAAAACGCATCACGTATGTTATTGTAATCTATGGCGTAATAGCGCTGCCAACAAGTTTGTGTCTAGCACAGAGTTTCTGTAGTTTTTGACTTCTAATTTTTGACTTGTAATTTTTTTTGAAAGCCGCAACGATGTAAAGGGTTCTCGTCACTATGTCCATTCGTCTCTATGTTGGTAACCTGCCAGCAGAACTTGATCGCCAAGCACTGGAAAACATTTTTAACGAATCAGGTGAAGCAGTTTCGCTCAAGGTCATTACTGACCGCAAAACTGGGCGCTGCCGTGGTTTCGGTTTCGTAACCGTAGACACACCAGAAATCGCGGACACAGTGATCGAGAAGTTCAACGGCTATGATTTTAACGGCACTGTCCTCAAGCTAGAAAAAGCTTTGCCCAGGGCCAAAGGTGGCGAAGGAGAAGGAGGCAGCGAAGATGATGGCGCTCCTGAAGCTAATACCGCAACTGTCGCCACCCCCACCAGTGCAACACCAAAACCCACTCCGGCCGGCAGTGGTACTGCATCTAAGCGCAACAAGAAAAAGAAAAAGCCCGCTGGTAGCACTGGTACAACTAGCACCACCACTAGTACCGAAGCCCATCAGCCCGATCCTCGCTGGGCCAACCAGTTAGAAATGTTGAAACAACAGCTATTGTCTTCCCAAGGCTAATTTTCTGCGAGTAGTTTTTGGCGACTTATTTTTGACGATTTAATTTAAGGCAATTTATTGTCTCTAGCAATTTGTCTTCGTTTTATCACGATTAAAGATTCAGTCAAAGTAGCGGTGTCTCACCTTTACTTGTTTGATTGATTTTGTGATTAATTTAATGATCCTCTTGGAATAATGCAACCCTAATGCCAAATTCCAAGGGGATTTTTTATTGACATTCCTGAGGATCTGCCGTGTCAGTCAGCGTCAATAGGCATCGTAAATAAGCTTTGTAACCGTAGTGGCAATCTTTTTGTCAGCATCGCTAAGATAATGTATGCGGTTAACCGATGAAATGAGCGGATTTTATTCGAGAATTTATAGTAGTAGATGATTTGTATGGTTATTGCGGAGGCAATAAGATGGGTCGCAAAATTCAGTATTTCGATAGTCATAGTACTCAACACCTAAAATATCGCCAGATGACATCGCTCACTTCAGCGATCCTAGCGGGTTCTTTGGCTTTAGTGGCAATTACTGGTGATACTAGTTCCCAGGCGTGGCAATTACCTAGCCCTGAACAAGCCGCCCAAAAAGCTGCCACCATGACCCCTGAAGAATTAACCGAAATTGAAATCAATGATAGTTTCCGCGATCAGTTGCGCTTTGATCCGCGTTGGCAACCGATTTTAAATCATGTCCGCCTTGATATTATGAAACTAAAATGGGGCGAGTCTGAATCAGGCATCTCCAATCCGGCTTGGGAGAAATATGGAGCGCAAATTTATCCTTTATTAAACTATTACAGTCGTAGCCGCGATCCAGTCCGGCAAAAATATGGGCTGATGGGAATTCGCAGTTTGGGTCAGCCTTATACAACTTTGTGGCTCAAACGTTATATTCGCAGTCGTAGTAATAGTTTAAGTACCTATGATGTCTTCAATTTTTATAGTTATGACGATCCGAAGCCTCTAGCGCTGTTTGGTTTGGATAATCCGCAAACCCGTCAAGAAATTATCACCCTAGCCCGCC
>JBAXSK010000307.1:0-4295 GCA_037130765.1 Pseudanabaena sp. ELA607 | reverse complement strand
AAGGAGCCATCACTCATATTGGGATTAGCTTTGTATTTGGGGCAGTGGTCACAGCTTTAATTTATGCCTTCGGTCATATTAGTGGAGCACATTTTAATCCGGCTGTGACTCTAGCCTTTTGGCGGAGCGGTTTTTTGCCCAGAAATCTAGTTATACCGTACATTTTAGCGCAACTGTTCGGGGCTGTATTGGCTGCTAGCGTATTGCTATGGGCTTTTGGTCCGGTGGCAAATCTAGGAGCCACACTACCTCTACAGGAAAATTGGCAGCGGGCTTTCATTTTAGAAACGATCCTCACACTCATTTTAATGTTGGTCATTTTAGGATCTGGTTTAGATCGTCGTGCCCATATTGGATTTGCTGCCGTAGCAATTGGTCTTACCGTTGGTTTAGAAGCCGCCTGTATGGGGCCAATCACTGGAGCTAGTATGAATCCAGCCCGTTCTTTTGCCCCGGCCCTAGTCGGTGGCATATGGCAGCACCACTGGTTATATTGGCTGGCACCAATTTTAGGCGCACAACTAGCAACATCAATTTATGGATATTTGTCCAACAATTTTGCTGACTTAAAGCAACAGGAGTAGCCATGAAACGAGTAATGTTTGTTTGCAAAAAAAATTCACGACGTTCCCAAATGGCAGAGGGATTTGCTAAGGCTCTGGGCAGTGACAAAGTAATAGTTACCAGTTCAGGACTAGCAGCCAGCCAAATTGATCCCATAGTGGTGCAAGTAATGTCCGAAGTGGGAATTGATGTAAGTCAGCAAATTTCCCAACCCTTGAGTGATTTTGTGCCCCAAGATTATGACGTGGTTATTTCCCTTTGTGGTTGCGGGGTCAATTTGCCCCAAGAGTGGTTATCACGAGAAGTTTTTGCTGATTGGCAACTTGACGATCCCGAAGGTCAAACCATAGAAGTATTTCGTCGTGTCAGAGATGAGGTAAAGGATCGGGTAATCACCTTGCTGGATGGCTTAGAAACCTCCCGCCCCCTTTCTTTGAAATTCTTTAACGGAACTGTAAATGACCTTAAAAAGAATTTCAAAAAATTCTTAGCAAAATAATTTCAAAAAAATTTGCTCAAACCACTAGACAAATCATTAAAAGTTGCGCTACTATTATTTCCGCTGAGTAATTAACTCACGACTACTTTCCTCAGTAGCTCAGTGGCAGAGCGATCGGCTGTTAACCGATTGGTCATAGGTTCAAATCCTATCTGGGGAGTTCATTAAAATCTAATATATAAACCGCATAAAAATCATGATTGAGCCATGATGTGGCTAGGTAATTTGTATTGCCTAGCTATTTTGCTTTTAGGTTGAATTTCTGAATTAATGTCAATAGGCTAATATCGATGGGCGAATATCGAGTTACCGGAATTAACCTGCGGGGAATGCCCCTCGGTGAGCAAGATCGACTGTTGACGGTTTTAACACGAGAGCGGGGACTATTACAGTTAGTAGCGACGGGGGCGCGGAAACATCGCTCACCCATTGCCGGACTGTCGGGATTGTTTGTGGTGAATGATTTGATTGTAGGTGAGGGGAAATCCCTTGATCGCATTAAACAGGCGCAGATGGTGTCTTCTTTTGTGGGGTTGGGGCAAAATCTAGCCAAGCTCACGGCAGCGCAATATTTAGCGGAATTGTCCCTCGTGCAGGCTTTGAGCAATCATCCCCAAGAAGAATTATTCCTGTTGCTGCTAGAACATCTGCAACGCATCGAAAATTGTCGCCCCACTAATCCCCTTGGTGCTAATCCCATTGCTGGAGTTTCTTGGCAAACGCAGATCTTAGCTAGTTTGGTGCATGGCATCTTTCATCTGTTGGCGATCGCTGGATTTGCGCCCCAAGTGCATCAATGTTGTCTGAGCCGTAATCCTTTGCCTGAAATTAATGGCCATAACCCGCTACCGAAAACATTAGGTAAAATTGCTTTTAGTGTCAGTAGTGGCGGCACAGTCCATGAAATGCCTGTAGGTGATCATCTTGGTCGGGCTAATTCCTATTGTGGCATATACAAAGTAGAGCATTATTTGACAAGTACGGAACTCTCTGCTTTGCAGTCGCTACCGAGTCCAGAATTACCTGCTAATGTTTTAGCAATGCCTTTAACAACTTGGTTAGTGATCGAGCGTCTGTTGCGGCAATATGCCCAATATTATTTGGGTAAAGCAATTCAGTCGGCGGCTTTGATTGATAGCTGTTTTCGTCTCTAGTTAAATTTCAGGCAAATATCTGCAACAAAACTCTAAAATAAAAGTTTAGATGGAAAGTTTAGATTAAGCGCCAGATGACAAAACTTTTATGAAATAATTCCTTAAAAGTCATTAAAATAAATATCAGCCACAAATATCAGCCCTAGCGTTGATTTAAAGTGTCTAATTAAAATTCCTAACTTGTATATCGCAAGACCAAATCTTCTTTCAGGGCGTGCGATTTTCATTACCCATCTATATATATGACCCATTTATTTGATCCTCCGACCCCAGATTTAGCTGAACACCATAATCCTGATGGTACGCCAACGAATATACCGGTGGAAGCTGGTTCAGTTTTGGCTAATCCTAATTTTTTATCCCTGTGGTCGGGGCAAATATTCTCGCAAATTGCCGATAAGATTTTTTTGGTGCTGATTATTGCCATTATTTCCACGCAGTTTCAGCAGGCGGGGGAGACGATCAGCGGTTGGGTCTCAGCGGTAATGGTGGCATTTACGATTCCAGCAATTTTGTTTGGTTCTATTGCTGGGGTGTATGTGGATCGCTGGTCTAAAAAAGCGGTTTTGGTGGGGTCAAATCTGTTACGGGGTGGTTTAGTGTTGGCAATTCCGCCGATGCTGTGGGTGGCGGGGACTCATCGTTTGCCTTGGGGTGCGCCGGTGGGTTTCTGGGGGTTACTGACAATTACATTCTTGGTATCTACGTTTACGCAGTTTTTTACGCCCGCTGAACAAGCCACGATTACACTGATTGTGGATAAGACTAAGTTATTGGCGGCGAATTCCCTCTATACCACGACAATTATGGGGGCGCTGATTTTAGGTTTTGCCTTGGGTGAGCCGTTGTTAGCTTTGGCAGGGACTTGGCTGCATGGGTTCGGGCGTGATTTAGTGGTGGGTAGTTGTTATTTAGTGGCAGGGGTATTGTTGCTATTTCTCAAAACTGGTGAAACTAGGGAGAATATGCACCATGAAGATTTCCATATTTGGACGGATATTAAAGATGGTTTGAATTATCTGCGCACTCAATATGCTTCTTTGGCAGCGATGTTGCAGTTAATTTGTACGTTTTCGGTAATTGCGGCGTTGACGGTTTTGGCGGTGCGTTTGGCGGAGGTGATGCCAGAGATTAAGTCAGAGCAGTTTGGCTTTTTATTGGCGGATGCCAGTGTGGGCATGGCAATTGGGGCGGGAATTGTGGCGAAGTTGGGGCATCGTTGCTCACGGCAATTATTAGCTTTAGTTGGTTCGTTGGGAATGTCGGTGGGTTTAGGTTTACTGGCATTTTTTACGGACAAGTTCTGGCTAGGTTTAGGAGCGATTGCCTTAACGGGGGTATTTGCTGGTTTATGTGTGATTCCGATGCAGACGGTAATTCAAGAAGAAACGGCAGAAGAGATGCGGGGCAAGGTTTTTGGTTTGCAGAATAACGCGGTAAATATTGCTTTGAGTTTGCCTTTAGCAGTGGCAGGGATTGCAGAATCTTATTTCGGATTACCGGCAGTGATTTTGGCTTTGAGTGGCTTAACTTTCGGGACTGGGGTGTTGACTTGG
Organism: Pseudanabaena sp. ELA607; assembly: GCA_037130765.1. GTDB lineage: Bacteria > Cyanobacteriota > Cyanobacteriia > Pseudanabaenales > Pseudanabaenaceae > JBAXSK01. The sequence goes on along the minus strand of JBAXSK010000307.1, from coordinate 522 downwards.
TTTTTGGCAAAGCATATTACGAGGTGATCTCTTAAATAGATCCTCAACTTTTTTAAGAAAGAGACGAATCTAGAGCCGCTATTCTAACTCATTTGACAAATTCTAAATAAGTGCGTTCTTACTTCTTATTTTCCAAGATTAGGAGAGAAATTTAGATTTACAGTTAGTTTAAATGTTTTAATAACTGATGTTACGTGGAAGGAATGGACATTTTTTGAAGAAAAGAGAAACTAGATTTAATGGCGTTGAGGTAAAGTTTAGCCTTGAGAGCAAAGTGATTGAGTTTAGTCTTGATGCGGAGACGCTTCAACTTAACAAAAGCAAAAAAGCAAGCAAAGATATGATTTTTCTGAGTATGTGGAATACCCGTGGGGAACTTAGCCAAAGCGAGATTAGATTTGAGTGACTTGTGAAATTCTTCAACTGTCCATCGTTTTTGATAGATTGTGTTGATGTCAGATGCGGTTAAGTCGAGATTACTACAAGCTAAATACAAAATCCCTGTCGATTGATTTTTGTTTT
>JBAXSK010000306.1:0-4315 GCA_037130765.1 Pseudanabaena sp. ELA607 | reverse complement strand
AAGGCTTGGCTGAACTATTACCAGATGAATTATTACCAGATATGGCGATCACCGGTTTACCTAAATTAGCTATGGGTAAAACCTTCGGCAATTTGATAATCTGATTAGCACAAACTAAAACGTTACTCTTATGCGTACTAGAACCATTGGTCATGGCAGAGGCTTCACGTTTTTTTGCCGTACTTTCATCGGCATATTTATGGAAAATATAAACTAAGTTCAGTTCGCTGAGTTGGGCACTACATTCCAAAATATGTTCTATATTAGCGTACTGACAAGCAGCTACTTCTTCTAAAGACTGCTGATATAACCATTCACTGGGGGATTGCAATAGTTTTTGGGCTAATTCCGAAAATATCTCCACCTGGCGCTCTTTCATCATCAGCCGCCGCACCAGCAGCTTAAAAATTGCTTGATAAGCTTCCCGTTCTTGGGGGCGCATCAGGGCGTTATAAGCTGGATTCACTAACTTAGCTAAAAACTGCGTGGCAATTTCTTTCTCTGCTGGACTCAGACCATAAACATCAGGATGTAACCGCCGCGCAATGCGGAGATAATTTTGCCGCACTAAAGCAGGTGGGGCATCTATAGGCACGCCCAACACCGCATAATAATCATTATTAAACTGGCCAATACCTCGATCAATCCGAAAAAATAAGGATTGACGCAACTGAGTTTCGCCCATAGCCATCCCAGTAACAGATTAATGACGGATGTATCCGTTGTCAGTCAACATATTTTGTCCTCTCACCAGCCCAAACAGATCAGAGCCAAAACACTGTTGCTTGAAGATATTCTATAGTGCGTACCATAGAAATTATGACAAAGCAATGAATTTATATTTTCTGACCTCATGATCCCCATTTTGGAGATTTTATTATCGATCATTTAATATTTTAGATAATATTTCAGACTTGCTGCCCCTAGCCACCGCCTAACCAACCAAAGAAACCACCTTTTTTGTTTTTGTCAGTACTGCCTTGATTGCCATCAGTTTTTTGCCCACTATTTTTGCTTGATGTATTGCTATCTGCCTTAGCATCAGTACCGTTGATTTGCGCCATATATTTAAGTGCCAGTTCTTCCTTGGGATTGATTTTCAAGGCCTGCTGAAAGCTGACTTTGGCCATCCCCATGAGTTTTTGATTCATATAAGTCAAACCCAATAAAGCATGGGCCCGACTATGACTTTGATCCCGCTTCACCGCTTCCCTGAGTTCTTTCAACGCCGCCGCCCATTGTTTTTGGGCAATATATTTTTCGGCTGTCCGCAATTGCTCACTAATATCCTGACTATTAGCTCCTTGATTGGCGGCACTTTCCTTAGCTAAATTCGTAGCTGTGGTGTCACCATCACTGAATTCAGCACCACTATTGAACCGATTGGCATACCCCATGGCCGCAGAATTCCCCCTTGCGGTTCCCCCTTGCCCCCGCTGAATTACCGTGGCATCTTCGCCAACAGCATTAACCGACTTGACTTTGCCACTCTCTTGGGCAAAAGGGCGATACCCTTCTTCTAATAAAATATAAACTAGGTTGATCTCGCTCAGATGAGCAATGTTGTCTAAGGCTTCAGGAAGAATATCATACTGAATTTTCGCTAAATCCCGAATAGATTTTTCATAAGCTTTGCTATTGCTACTGCGCAATAACTGTAAAGCGATGTCCCCTTGGGGCTGAATTTTTTCACTGCGCCGCATCAGTCGTTTGGCTAATAAACGCAACAAGGCACTATATTCGGTACGCTCTCTTTCTTGGGTTAATAAGTTATAAGCTGGATTAACTAATTTAGAAAAATATTGGATAGCCGATAATTTATCCGCTTCTGTCCCCTCAAATAAGTCAGGATGTAGTTTTTTGGCTACAGCCAAGTAACGTTTGCGAATTTGTAAAGAATCAGCAGTAATTGGCAAGCCAAGGATGGCGTAATAGTCAGTAAAGTTATACTGACCAATACCGCGATCAATCCGAAATGCACGAGGCTGTTGCAGCATGTACGGCGTAAAAAGTTTAGCTAAAGAGCGGAGAAAAGCAGAAGACAATTATAGTTAACTTACCCTTAGTTTTAGCAAGAAATGCATCTCACCCAGATTAACCAATGCACAGGGTAGCTCAGGGCTAAAAAATTCATACCTAAGACTAAGGAATGCAACATTGCAATACTGATGCCTAGTCAGCATTTCTAACGAAGCCCCATGATGGCTGATTTACTCATTAATGATTTAGTCATTAAAATTAGGACAGAAAGCCGTTGCAACAATTTATATTTTACTATTCATTAATAAATTACATTACCTCAGAATTAGCTAAATCATACTAGATATTCGTGATCAAGCAATTAGCTACCAATAACCAAATTATGACAAATCATGAATAGATACTTCATCATAATGGGGAAAGTTTATCATCATATTGGCTTCATAGAAATAATTTCTTCATATAAATTATTTGTTGTTAATTAGGGGTAAAAGCAATTAAATCTACATTACGAGAAGCTTACAGGGCGATTTTACTTTTACCGCAAGCTAATAACTGTTACTTATGTCAAAAAGCTGTAACTCTATACTTAAGCCTAAACTTTAGGTGCAAACTGCTCTCTAAAAACTATTCTTAGCAATTACTTATTTGAATTGTTCTTGATTCTACTAGGAAACATTAATCTGTAAATACCAATCTCCCTCACCCTCGGTTTTAGGTCTATGTAATTTAGGTTTATGTAATGTGGCTTAAGCCTTTGGACCAGTTTTTAGATATTAATTTAAAAAATCAATTATTTAGATTGATTTTTTTTAATGGCTTTCATTATTTTCATCACTGTAAAACTGTCTAGCCATATATTTAGCTCTATGTTTATGGTGAGTGGTACTGGGATTATGGCTGAATTGTTTTGAGGTATTGGGGAAAGCGCTCCCCAAAATTATGACACATTTCACTCAAATGATAGAAGCATTTTAGCTAAATCAAGGTTGTATCTCATATAGGTGAGATTGAGGCTGTTTTGCTAGCCCGAGCTATGCCAAGGCTGGGCTGATGGACTAGAGTAACTTTTCCATGCCATAAACTAAGCATTTTAAATCAATCACTTTGCGCACACAGAGCAGCATTCCCCCCATGTAACAAGTGCGATCGGTGGCATTGTGGGTGATGGTGTAGGTTTCGCCCATGCCCCCGAAAATCACCTCTTGCTTGGCCACTAGCCCCGGCAGGCGCACGCTATGAATCCGAATATTTTCGCCATAGGTTGCCCCTCTAGCCCCAGCGAGATGTTCTTTTTCGTCTACTTGAGCCGGATTAAAAGTTTGTCCTAATTCTGATAACATCTGGGCAGTTTTGATGGCTGTACCGCTGGGAGCATCAGCTTTTTGGTTGTGATGCAACTCGACAATTTCTACATGATCAAAAAATCGGGCGGCGGCAATGGCGGCCTGTTGCATCAAAATTACCCCAAGGGAAAAATTTGGCGCAATAATACAGCCGGTACTGGCTTTGTCAGCAAAACTGGCTAATTCGGCTAGCTGCCGCTCGGTTAAGCCTGTAGTGCCCACCACAGGACGTACCCCATAGGCGATCGCGGAACGAATATTTTCATAGACAGTACTGGGGTGGGTTACATCCACTAGCACCGCTAATTGTTTTTCCTGGGCCCCTTGGGCGAGCATTACTTCTAAATTATCGGTAACAGGAATTTCTAATGCTCCTATACCAATTACTTCACCAATATCTTCACCAATGTGCTTTCTGCCAATTGCGCCAATTAGGTTCATATCAGGGGTATTGGCAATGGTTTTGACGATTTCTCGCCCCATTTTGCCGGTGGCTCCGGCGACGATGACGGGGATGGGTGGCTTGCTGGTCATAGTTAATTTATTTGTTTAGTTTGATCAATTTACATTAAATTGATCATGCATTTTAATGTACAGCTCTGAGATCAGATTCCTTGATCTTCAAGATCTGGCTGAGAATTTTGCCAGCTAAAAATTGGTAAATTAAACGGTAAGGAAATATTCATTACCAGAGACGAGTTATTCAGCTTGATCTGTTGTAAGCCCTGACTTTGCAAATCTTGCCATTCTTCTAGGGTAAGCTCGCTGACAATACTGATATCTGGTTCAATATTTTCAACTAAGTTAGTTAGGCTGGGATCAACTGCCAAATCCATCATTAATGCCAATAGCATTTGATTAATTTTCTCAAAATATTGTTCATTAGCATAGATAATTAAAGGCAGGCTATTACTATGTTTATTATTAATAATATTGCAAGCTATATCACATAATTCTTGGTATATTTCATGATCTGGTTGCTCCCAATC
>JBAXSK010000305.1:0-4360 GCA_037130765.1 Pseudanabaena sp. ELA607 | reverse complement strand
TTTTGGGAGAGGGGCTAGGGGTGAGGGTCTTAGCAATTGCTGCGTAAGTCCTAAACATTTAGTTTGGCAGATTCAGTTGGGCGAATCAGAAATTAGCCTATCGCTTTAGCCTATCTTAACTAAGCAGACTTGACTCTAGGCAAAAGTGATGAATATCAAAGATATAAACGATGATGTGCTGTCTGCATCTGACCTAAGCCGATGCAGGAGACCGTAAATCTGAGATTAATGTAAATCACAGATTAGTGCAAATTTCTGGCGATGCCCCTAATTCTATCGTTAATAACTTTAAATAACTTTTAAGGTGATCTTGCCAAATAATCTTGCCAAATATAAGTCGCAACTTAGCTGCAACAATGCCTCGCAATAATTTCTCGAATTTCTATGATGATATTCCTGATTTTAATTATAGATACTTTCAGCATTCTCGTCAAAATAGCGCAATGAGCCATAGCGAAATTAACTGCTGCAAACCAGATCAATTTGACGATGGCAACCTTTATGCCCCACTGCAAGAATTACTCAAAGGCAGCAGGGAAATCATCGGGATAAAGTCAATATTCATGACGCAGTACATTTAAAATATGGCTAGTTTGTAACACTGTTGAAGTTTATCAATTATCTGCAATTATTTATAAAGTGGACAATATGTTTAGCTGTTTTTTATGATATTTGTGATTAATTAAATAGATTATGGCTCTTTAATTAGAGGAAATTATTAGTATTTATTCTCGATTAATTCTATATTTTTCCACTGCTTGAGAGAAAGTTAAAGTAAATATTTCCAAACTAGTTACTGTCATATCAAATAAACTAGATAAGGCTTGAGTAGACAGTTCCTTGGCTTCTAATAAAATTAAATAGGAATGTTCTTTATCTAAACCCAATAATGGTTTAATTTTGGCATATTTGTTGACATATTTTTGATATTCTCCGCTCTTAACCTCAAACCAAAATATTTCTTCTTCTACCTTAAAAAATAAATCCATTTCAAAATTATTACCATTAGGTAAAATAACTTGAGGATTAATTAAAAAAGAATAATTAATTTCTGGATTGATTTCTGTAATCACAGCGATGATTTGTTTTCTAATAAATCTTTCTAGCCATGCCCCAGAAAAAAAATTGATCGCTTGGGGAATCCGGTTGACCCTAGCAGAAAGAATAAATCGTGGCGATTTCTGATAGTTATATTCTTCTAAAAAAGCAATTTTGTACAGAAAATTAGCAATTTGACAAATACTAGCGATCGCTTCTTGCGTATCATTTTTCAGGTTGAGGGTAAATGGTTCACCGTGATTCATCGTCCCCTTAACCTTTTCATGAAACTTACGAACTAAGGGATAGCGTACCCCAATTAAAATTGCAATTCTATCTAAGATTTCATCATGCTCATGGGTTTCAGGCAGGTTTCTAATTTTGATTTCTTTGCTATTAAGAAATTCTTGAATCTCACGATTATCATTAACGCGAAATACAGTTTCTATATGCTTGTTTTCGTCAAATTTTTGCTGAGCTATCTCTTTAGGATTAGCTAAACTTAAAGAAACATTACGGCTTAAATCTACATCTACATCACTAATCAGATCAAAATTAATCTGAGCGTCACCTAATGCGGAATAATGATGATTATTTGTGATCGCCGAATTATCCCTAACATCTAGGTCTTGATCATGGAAATGTTTCGTTGCTAATTTATGCTGATTAGACTCATTTAAAAAATTATCTAACTTGTGATTTAAATGATCTACATGAGTCGATAAATTTTGTAGAACTTTAGTCAATTCAGCCAATTGCTGCACTATAGCTAACTGATAAGCACTAGATGTAACATTAATTTTAGTCTCGTGAGCAGGGTAATTTGATTTGTTTAAGTTAAGATTAAAGTCATGATTTAGATCGACTGTTATTTGGGCTGATTGACCACATTTAGGACATTTAAACCAGCGCTGTAATTTATCAATTGTAATATTACCAGTTTTAGAAAAATCACAATTTTTGCAATTAAATTTACCTACAACTATCTGATAATCCATAGATTTATTTGTAGAATTTTAAAATAAACAATTAAAATAAATAATCTAGCCTATCTTAGCTCACCCAATTCGCTCTGGACTCACTCTCTAGACTCACTCTAAATGCTTACCCCTATTTGGGTAAATGATTTTAAACGAATGATTGTAAGCCAGTTTTCCTAATTCTAAATGACAGAGCCGAGTTTAGACTGATAGATGAGGACTAATACGAGGATAAATCCATAAAACTGAAGTGTGTCCCAATAATTCAGATTAATTATACTGAATTAGATTATCAATATTAGGTATTTTTTATAGATATTTTTAAAATTTACCATGTTTTATCTTCAAATCTAACCGATCCACCGTCCTACAACAATTCCAAATTTAGAAGAATTTTCGGTCATTTTAGCAATTAGTCGAAATATTAAGAATTGCGAACTGCTTTTGATGTCATAATTGCAGAATTGTCAAATTTTAAATTGAGAATTCCGACATACTTACTGGGTAGACTATGGATCAACTCAGCAATTAATCCATGATTCACGGCATCTGAGGGTAAGATTTTCTGGTATTTTTTGTAAAATCTTAGGTTTTAGATTATCCCATCAGCTATGGTGACATTGTTTGCTAGTTTGTTTAATGATTATTTCTTGCTGATCGCGACTGCATGACTCCTTCTGCCTCGGGGCTAAATTTAACTATGCTTAATCCACCTATTCGTTTTGGTACTGACGGTTGGCGCGGCGTGATTGCCGATGAGTTTACTTTTGCGCGGCTTGCGGCAGTGGCTCCGGTGGCGGCAACGGTATTAAAGCAGACCTATAGCGCTGCCTATAACTCCAGCAATACGATTGTGGTGGGCTATGATCGGCGGTTTTTATCGGAGGCTTTTGCGGCTCGCACCGCTGAGGCGGTCAGTCAAACGGGGATGAATGTGCTTTTAGCGGATCGGTTTGCGCCAACTCCGGCATTTAGTTGGGCGGCTTATGAGCGGCAAACCGTTGGGGCTTTGGTGATTACAGCCAGCCACAATCCGGCGGCTTATTCTGGACTAAAGTTAAAAGGGCCCTTTGGTGGCTCCGTGAGTCCTGATTTGACGGCGCAAGTAGAAGCTAAGTTGGCTACCCTCGATGAAACAGTCTCAGGGCAAAATGTAGCTCCTGGTCAAATTGAGTTATTTAATCCTTGGCAAAGCTATTGCGCAGCTTTACGCACTAAGGTTGATATTACGGCCATTCGTCAAGCAATTGTGACGGGTAAGTTAACCGTATTTGTGGATGTGATGCACGGTGCAGCAGCAGGCGGGCTGGGGGAAATTCTTGGTTTATCTGCCACGGATACTCAGCATTTGGTAGAACTCAACAGCAATGCCGACCCTTTATTTGGTGGCGGTGCGCCGGAACCTTTGCCTAAATATATTGGCAATTTATTACAGTCCGTCAAAGATTATCAGCCTAATCAGCCCGATGGCTTGGTGGTTGGTTTAGTATTTGATGGCGATGCCGACCGTATTGCCGCTGTGGATAGTCAAGGGAATTTCCTTAGTTCCCAAATTTTGATTCCCATTTTATTGCAGCATCTCACGGTAGCTCGTGGTTACACTGGAGAATTTATTAAAACCATCAGCGGTTCCGATTTGATGCCTAAAGTTGCCGCTTTGTATAATTTGCCAGTATATGAAACTCCCGTAGGCTATAAATATATTGCAGAACGGATGCTCAGCCAAGGGGAAGGACAAGTATTGCTCGGTGGGGAAGAATCCGGCGGCATTGGTTATGGAACCCATATTCCGGAACGGGATGCCTTGCTCTCCGCTTTGTATATTTTAGAAGCAGTGGTCACAACTGGTAAAGATTTAAGCACCCTGTACAGCGCTCTACAACAGGAAACTAATTTCCTCGCCCACTATGACCGCATTGATAAACATTTACCGACAATGGCAGCCCGCACTAAACTAGAAACGACCCTAGCTACTGCCCCTTTAACGGAAATTGCCGGACGCAAGGTAATTAAAGTCACTGCCCCCGATGGTTATAAGTTCTATTTAGATGATGGTAGTTGGTTATTAGTCAGGTTTAGTGGTACGGAACCTCTATTGCGGTTATATTGTGAAGCACCTACCCCAGCTTTAGTGGCACAGACCCTAGAATATATTTCCCAATGGGCTGATCAGTTTGATTAAGTTCCTTAAATATAGGACTTACGCAAAACCCAAATTGCCCTCATCCCCCAACCCCTTCTCCCAGAACGGGAGAAGGGGAGTAAGATTAATTTCTTGTTCCTCTCCCATTTTGGGAGAGGGGCTAGGGGTGAGGGTCTTAGAAATTTCTGCGTAAGTCCTA
>JBAXSK010000304.1:0-4393 GCA_037130765.1 Pseudanabaena sp. ELA607 | reverse complement strand
GGGGATCTAAACCTTAAAACTTAGACAGGCGAGTTGTGTGAGTTATAATGATAAAATGCGACAAACAGTGATGATAGTAAGTTATGTCAAACATTGAATTACTGACTCAAGTTGGGCAATTGTCTCGTGCCGAAAAGTTTCAGATGGTACAGTTTTTAATGGCAGAATTAGCCAAGGAAGAAGGGCTAAAGCCATTAGACAATGTGGCAACTTATCGTCTTTGGTCGCCCTATGATTATGGTGATGCTGCTCAGAAATTAATGAGTTTATTAGAACCTGAAGCGGTAAAACGAAGTGGCAATTCCTAAACGATTTCCTTTTATTGAGCGAAGAAATCAAAAAGGTGAAGTAAACGTCTTTCCTTGTATACCAATTACTTTGAGTTATGGTGATCGCTCAGTAGAATCTTTTGGGCTATTGGATACAGGATCAAGCTTGAATGTTATGCCCTATAATTTGGGCTTAGATTTGGGAGCAGTTTGGGAAGATCAGAAACTTGCAATTCCTTTATCAGGTAATCTTGCACCAGTGGAGGCAAAAGGGTTAGCTGTGATGGGACAGATTGACGATTTTCCGCCAGTTCTATTGGCTTTTGCTTGGGCTAAATCTAATAATCCTCCACTTATTTTAGGTCAACTAAATTTTTTCATAGAGTTTGACGTGTGCTTTTATCGATCGCAGTTGGCGTTTGATATATTTCCTAAGCGAGTTTTAAATTAAATTAGCGAAATTAGCGAAATCCTCATGCTAAGAAAGCGAAACATCAGACGGCTGCAATACTTAAATATTAGTGAAAATATCTAAACATAAGAGGAGAATTATGATTAGAACTGAAAGTTTAATAAAAATGTGTGTGTGGAGAGAGATCCCCCTTTCGTAAGGGGTCTAGAGGGGATCTAAACCTTAAAACGTAGACAGGCGAGTTGTCTGAGTTAGTCGTTTCACCAAAAATCAGTTCTAGTCGGGTGCGTTAATGAAATGTAACGCGCCCTTCTGGACTGCATAACGTCTTCTTTTCGAGTTAACTGGCGCTCTTACAAGGTATAGCAAATCACACTGACACAAACCCATACGTTATATTGCTCCCCAAAATACTGACAATATTGTGTTAGAGTTGCATTCGCTTTGCGCTATTGCTGCTAATTCCCTGCCATACTCATCTAATTTTCCCTTCAATGTCCCACCTTGCTTTTGAGGATTTATTGGAAGTAGCTTTTAGCTTTTAGCTACAGCAAATCGCGCGGCTATTTTCTTGATTGAAGTGTCTTCGCTGTCGTAGGCATTGACTATTTTTTTCCGCAAATCAACTTAGTAGGATTTCATTTTATTTCTTCATACACTATACGTTCTAGTGTGCCTCATACATCTCGAAAGTGCTATATATTACAGGCTGATGATCACTACTATCACAACTGATCTCAAAACGTTAAACTAGAGATTAGCAGTCTGATCGCTCTAGCAAATCAATCACTAACACCAATGTCATACAGCGAATTTAAAACGATCGCCCAAGTACAGGAAAAATTTGGGCTGACGATAAAAGAATCGGAAAATTTATTTGTAGATATTCAGCCCTTAACGATCAGTGACTATCTGCAACAAACCCTCAAACGTAATCTCTCCATTGCCAATGCTATCAATACCGAAAAAGCTAGATCTGAATTGCTGATTGCGCCGATCCTGCTAGAAATTCGGCAAATATTTGATCAAAAGGTGGGCTTTTTCTCTGGGACGGAATTTAATGTTGATGTGGAATCTGGCTTAAATGGATTTTGTGACTTTCTCTTGACCGCCTCCAGTGAAATCTATGAAATTTCCTGTCCAGTAATTATCCTTGTCGAAGCAAAAAACGAAAATATTAAAGGCGGATTAGGTCAGTGTATTGCCGAAATGGTGGCGGCTCAGCGCTTTAATGCGAAAAATGATAATAGCTTCCCTATTTATGGTGTAGTGACAACAGGCATGATTTGGAAGTTTCTACGACTCCAAGAGAGAACACTTTGGATTGACCAAGAGGATTACTTCATCAAAGAAATTGGTAAATTACTCGGTATTTTAGCTAGTCCTTTCCAGTGCTACTTTTCCTAATACACTCGACTGAATACTCAACTAAAATTCATGTCAAGATTTATGGGCTTATACACTAAATTTTAGTTGGTTTGGGTATGCTCTAGGCAGTAAAAATCTGATGGCTTGGTGCGATTTGTCAGGGAAATTTTGCCAAAGAAATTATGACGAACTATGATCAAGGAAATTCTCCCCATGCCTCCAATTCAAATATCCCGCTTACCTCAATCTAGCCATCGCATTCAGCCGATCCGTCGTGGTTTGTGGTGGGGATTTGGCTTAATTGCGACTCTGGCTTTAGCTAGTTGTGGCGCGATTAATCAAGCCAATAAAGCTAAAGGTAATTCACCTGAACTGGGAATGCCTGCTGCTGCACCTGCCGCCGTAGAAGGAAATACTTCATCTAATAAAGAAGCGCCCTCGGCTAAAATTCCTCCTAGTCGTCCGCAACTGATCAAATCAGCCCAAATTACTCTGCAAGTAAAATCTATTGAAGATAGCCTCAAAGCGGTAAATCTTCTATCCCAGAAGACTGAAGGGGATATTTTAGAACTGCAAGATCTGCGTTCTGGTAGTGACGAAATCTATCAAACCGTTTTTATTAAAATGCGTGTGCCCCAAGAGAAACTAGAGATGACTCTTGATGCCATTGCCCAATTAGGAACGGTACGCAATCGTTCCATTAAAGCCGAAGATGTTTCTAGTCAATTAGTTGACTTGCAAGCGCGACTCAAGAATTTACGCCAAACGGAAGTACAATTACAGAATATCTTGCAGCAAACTGGCTCGGTGGGCGACGTGCTCAAGGTGACTCAGGAATTAAGTCGAGTCAGGGAATCCATTGAGCAACTAGATGCAACGGTGACTAATTTAAAGAGTCAAGTTGCCTATTCAACCATTGAAGTTAGACTGTCTGATACGGTGATCAAACCTGCGCCCCAGCGAGATTTAGGCTCACAGGTGCAAGATACTTGGCAAAGTGCTACCAATGCCGTCGCTGGCTTTAGTCTGGGGTTATTGAAGTTGAGTCTTTGGTTATTGGTATTTGCGCCTTACTGGTTAGTGCCCTTGGGTTTAACTTGGTATTGGCGCTCCCGTCATCGCAAATCGCAGCAGAATGATCGGTCTAATACCCCTAAAGAGCCAGATATTGACATTATTGAAATGTAAATCTAATGTAAATCTCATTGAAGATTAAGCACGATTCTGTAAACCTTGGAGTAAAGCCTGTTCCATTACGGCAATCGGCGGTTTTTGACCAATCCACCACTCTAAAGCAATTGCCCCTTGATGGAGCAACATCGGCAACCCATCAATAGTAAGCAAACCCTTTTCTTGGGCTAATTGCAGGAATTTCGTCGGGCGCGGCACATAAATTAAATCATAAATAATGGCATGGGCGGGCAATTTCGCCATCAGTGTCACATCTAGGGGCGTGTGGTCATGATCATGGGCCATACCGATGGGCGTGGCATTAACGACCAAGCCAGCAATATCTAACAAATGCTCTAGGGCTGACCAAGGATGCACCCGTAACCGATGATCTTGGAGGATATGAGATAGAGTATGGGACATTTCGGCATGGAAGCGCTTCAGCTTTTTGACATCACGACCAACCACATGAATTACGGAACAGCCTAACTCTAAGCAGCCAGTAATCACGGCTTTAGCTGCACCGCCACTACCGAGAATCAGCGCTGGGGTTTGTTGCCAATCATGATTCAGTTTCTGTAAAGGTTCTAGAAAACCCGCCACATCGGTATTGCGGCCCACCCAACGCTCGCCGACTCGTTTTACAGTGTTAACCGCTCCTACAGCGGCGGCAAAGGGATCAATTTCATCCAGTAACGGCATGATTTCCTGTTTGTGGGGAATGGTTAAATTAAACCCTTGCAGAGAATCAATAGTTTTGAGTCCTGCGATGGCGGTGGGGAGATGGGTTACCGGAATTGGCAGGGGTACATAAATATAGTCTAAGCCCAGAGTTTGCAATGCGGCGTTATGCATGGCTGGTGAAAGACTATGGCTCACGGGATGTCCCATTATGCCGAGAAGTTGGGTGGTTCCTTGCACCGTACTCATGGGGTGGGTTGCTCCTAACTGAAATTTTGGTTAATGATTGCTAGTAACTGGGCAGCATTTATGTAGTTGCGAAAATGAACATATCACAAATTTATGATTTACATGAATTAGATTAACAGGCAAATTAATCACTACCTCAATTGCTATAACAACAGAGGCTCTGTGCGTCACGGTAGAATATTGCGCCCACAATGACTCATTCACTAAGTTAGAGCGCTTCAAGATTAAAATATCTGGTAAATAA
>JBAXSK010000303.1:0-4435 GCA_037130765.1 Pseudanabaena sp. ELA607 | reverse complement strand
GTACTGGGAGCAGGGGTTGAGGGATGAGGGCAATTTAGGTTTTGCGTAAGTCCCATTAGTAATTGATGGGTAATGAGAAGTGATTGGTGAGATTTAACAGATTATAACTTGCTGGTACTTGATGAATTGCTGAATTAAAGAGAAGTCTTAAACATTATCCTGATTGTCGTCAAGGCTTTGACCCATGACATCACCTCTAAAATTTAATCCCACTGCTCACAAATCATCGAAAATACCCTAAAAATTTATGTCCATGAAATTTGATTTTTGAATTGGTAGGGTCACAATCAGGGGACAATTTAATTACTTTAAGTAACCATGCCGTGTATTACCCATGAGTGAATCATCCAGCCTGCGTATTGTGTCTACCAAACCTTTTAGTGATCAAAAGCCCGGTACATCGGGGCTACGCAAAAGGGTCACCGTATTTCAACAACCCCATTATTTAGAAAATTTTGTCCAAGCCATTTTTAATGCCCTCGATGGTTTTGGTGGGCAAACCCTTGTGGTCGGCGGTGATGGGCGCTATTACAATCGCCAAGCCATTCAAATTATCATCAAAATGGCCGCAGCCAATGGCTTTGGGCGAGTTTTAGTGGGGCAAGGGGGGATTTTATCTACTCCTGCCGCCTCTTGCCTAATTCGTAAATATGGCGCATTTGGCGGTATTATCCTTTCAGCGAGCCATAATCCGGGGGGCAAAGATGGGGATTTTGGCATCAAATACAACACTGGTAATGGCGGCCCCGCTCCTGAAAAAATTACTGATACCATCTATAGCTACAGTAAAACCATCACCGAATATAAATTGCTTGACTTTGGTGATGTGGATCTAGATCGCCTTGGCAGCACTGCGATTCACCATGATTTTGGTGTAATGACCGTTGAAGTGATCGACTCTGTAAATGATTACAGTCAACTCATGGCATCGTTGTTTGACTTTGACCGCATTGCCGCCCTGTTGCAACAGTCTAATTTTCGGATGTGTTTTGATGCGCTCCATGCCGTAACTGGGCCCTATGCGAAACAAATTTTTGAACAAACCTTGGGCGCTCCGGCTGGGGTGGTGTGTAATGGCATTCCCCTCGAAGATTTTGGTGGCGGCCACCCTGACCCCAACCTCGTCTATGCCCATGATTTAGTGGAAATCATGTTTGGCAAGGATGCCCCAGATTTTGGTGCTGCATCCGATGGCGACGGCGATCGCAACATGATTTTAGGACAAAGATTTTTCGTCACCCCTAGCGACAGTTTAGCGGTCTTAGCTGCCAACGCCAAACTAGTCCCTGGTTATAAATCTGGTTTGGCAGGCATTGCCCGTTCCATGCCCACCAGCCAAGCCCCTGATCGTGTCGCGGCAAGGCTGGGCATTGACTGTTACGAAACTCCCACCGGCTGGAAGTTCTTCGGTAATTTACTTGATGCCGGTAAAGCGACATTGTGCGGTGAAGAGAGCTTTGGCACAGGTTCCAATCATGTGCGCGAAAAAGATGGCTTATGGGCCGTATTTTTCTGGTTGAATGTTTTGGCAGTGCGGCAGCAGTCCGTAGAAGCGATTGTGCGGGAACACTGGCAAATGTATGGACGGAACTTCTATTCGCGCCATGATTACGAAGAGATTCCCACTGATCCAGCTAATACTTTAATTGAGAATGTGCGTCAGGCTAATTTAACGGGCAAGCAATTTGGGAACTATACCGTAGCTTTTGCTGATGACTTCAGTTACACCGATCCCGTTGATGGCAGCATCAGCACTAAACAGGGCTTACGCATTGGATTTGAGGATGGCTCTCGGATTGTCTATCGTTTGTCGGGCACAGGCACTCAAGGAGCCACGTTACGGGTCTATTTAGAAAGTTATGAACCTAATGTAGCTAAACATGGTTTAGATCCCCAAGTTGCTCTCAAGGATTTGATTACCATTGCCGATGAGATTGCGCAAATCCGGACTCTGACTGGTCGGGAGCAACCTACGGTAATTACATAACAACATCAGAACCGAACCGAAAAATCCCTCTCCTAAAATTCTTTTCTTGAAATTGGGGGAGGGATTAAATTTTAAGTTTGATCCCCATGAGAATAGAGTGCGAATATTTATGCCTCTTACCAGCATTCCTTGTAAAAGGTATTAGCCTTTAAAAGTTAAGCATTTGATCATTTGCATTCGCTATAAGTTGAGTTATGCTGGTTCCACTTGTGAGCAAGACTTTCATTAAGAATCTAATCTAATCTAATTAAATAATTCTCAAAAAACCCCAAAAAATTACTATGGCTTCATTATCGACCGTCGGTAGATTATTACTGCTAGTTCTCGTAGGTAGTTCTCTTTATGCCTGCGAAGTTAAGGTCAATACATCAAGTGAATCGGCTACGAAGCCTGCCGAAACTGCCAAAGAATCCCCTAGCAGCAAGCCTGCCAGCCCTCCGCAAGATGCCCTTGATAGTCCTGAGGCTTATTACAATCGTTCCTTAGACAGCTTGAAGACCAAAGATTTTAAAGGAGCTATTCCTGACCTTAGTGAGGCCATCCGTCTCAAACCAGATTTTGCCGAAGCCTATTTTAACCGAGGCAAAGCAAACTTGGGTTTAAAAGATTATACCGCAGCAATCGCTGATTTTAATGAATTTATCCGCCTCAGACCTGACAATGCAAGTGCATATTACAGCCGTGGTGGGGCAAAGATGTCATCAAATGATAAACCAGGTGCGATTGGTGATTTTACTCAAGCTGTCGTAATTGATCCTGAATATGCTGATGCCTATGTTGGTCGTGGAGTCACAAAGGTAGACTTAGGCGATAGGCAAGGAGCTAAAGCCGATCTGCAAAAAGCTGCTGACCTCTATAAAAAACAGGGTAATACAAAAGATTTGAATGATGTAATGGAAGCGATTAAGGGACTTGGATTGTAGTCTAAGACCCTCACCCCTAACCCCTCTCCCAAAGTGGGAGAGGAGAACAAGAAACTAATCTTACTCCCCTTCTCCCGCACTGGGAATAGGGTTTAGGGGATGAGAGTAATTTGGGTTTTCCGTAAGTCCTAATAAACTTTCACTGGAGCTAGAGATTTGGGAAGGAGAGAATTACGAAAAATTGCGCGATATCTTCTCTCTAAAACTCTATTAGCTATGCCCTAGCTTTTGTAGATTTCCATAATATACCAGATTATTTCCTATCATGAATTCATTAGTTATTAGATGTTTGTTAGTTGCTCTCATAGGCGGATTTCTATGTGCCTGCGAGGTTAAAGTCAATACATCAGGGGAGCCTGTCAACAAAGTGGGAACTACTGAAAATACTACTAAAGAAACTTCTAGCCCCAAATCTGAAACTAGTTCCGCTAAAGAATCAACTTCCAATGCCGAAGATTATTACAATCGCGGCGTAGATAAGGGTAGATCCGGCAATAAAGAGGGAGCAATTGCCGACTTTAATGAAGCGATCCGTCTTAAGCCTGACTATGGCGCAGCCTATTCTTCCCGGGCAACCGTAAAGTCTCTATCAGGGGACAATCAAGGGGCAATCACTGACTTTGGTGAGGCGATTCGCATTCAACCTGATAATGCAATTCCTTATTATAATCGTGGAATTGTCAAGAGTAAATCAAAAGATTGGGATGGAGCGATTGCCGATTTTAACGAAGCGATCCGTCTCAAACCAGATTCTGCTGGGATTTATGTGGGTCGGGGTGAGGCAAAGTATAGATCAGCGGACTATAAAGGCGCGATTACTGACTTTAGCGAAGCAATTCGCATTGAGCCTGAGAATGCCTATGCCTATAATGCTAGGGGTTCTTCAAAGCTAACTTCAAAAGACATTGAAGGGGCAAAAATGGATTTTCAAAAGGCGGCGGAACTGTATAAACAACAGGGTAATGAGGAATATTATAATTATACCATCAAGGAGATTGAGAAGCTATCTCAGTGAGCATGGGCTAACTAGAAGCTTCGTGGTACTAGTGGCAATCACTAGCGTCATAGCCTGCTAATTGCTATTATGCATGACGTAAGTTCTTGGGTATATCCACTACTTCAGTCAGTTAATCCCAACCTCATGGCTCTATTTTTTGTTGATCAAGATTTGTGTAATCGCTCATTCAAGGGGCGGCAAGACTTTGCGGGGGCAGATTTCACAGGGGCAGATCTGCGGGGCTGTGATTTTCGCGGGGCTGTTCTAGTGGGGGCAAATTGCACAAGGGCAAAAACTGGTAAGAGTCGTAGGCAGTTGATGATTCTTATTGCAGTTGCAGGTGCGGTTGTGGTCTATTTGATGTGGAAAGATGAGCAATCACATTGGGATGTGGTGATGATTGCCAAAAAACTCAAGGTTATTAATAATAATTAGAATTAACAAGAGGGTGTTGCATTTCATCCTTGAATTGGCAAACCCTCATCACTCATTGCCCCAATTAAAGTAATGTTTTTACCTTTATTGCTT
>JBAXSK010000302.1:0-4447 GCA_037130765.1 Pseudanabaena sp. ELA607 | reverse complement strand
AGGATATTTTCTAGATTTTAATTAGTATTATTAATACTTCATACCCTTGACGGTTTCAAAGAAGAAACGAGCATTGTCTTCCGGTGTCGTGGACAAAATACCATGACCCAAATTCATAATGTGACCGCGATTACCAGCCTTACGCACTACGTCATAAATGCGCTCTTTAATGTAGTCTTGCTTGGCAAATAATACACAGGGATCAAGATTACCCTGCACACCCACGCCACTGCCTAAACGCTGCCGCGCCTCTGCCAAGTCAACTGTCCAATCGACGCTGATAATGTCAACCCCAGACTTAGGCATCCGATCCAAAATACCGGCGCTGCCACTGATGTACAAAATTAAAGGCGTATCAGGATATTTGGCTTTGACATGATCCACGATCATTTTTTCGTAGGGTAAAGCAAAGGTTTCGTAATCTTGGGGAGCCATTTGCCCCGCCCAAGAATCAAACATTTGCACCACTTGCGCCCCACACTCAATTTGATGACAGACGTAATTGGCTATCATGTCCGCCAACTTTTTGAGCAAAGAATGCAGCATCTCTGGCTCAGAATAAGCCATCGCCTTGATCACGGCATATTCCTTAGAGCTTTTGCCTTCTACGGCATAGGCGGCTAAAGTCCAAGGCGCACCCACAAAGCCCAACAAAGTCGCTTGATCCCCAACTTCTTGCTTGAGGATTGACAAAATCTTGCGGATAAAAGGCACAGAACTATCAGGATCAAACTCGGTCAGGGCATCAATCTGTGCCTGAGTCCGAATTGGTGGATCGATAATTGGGCCCTTGCTCTCAATGATGTCAAAGGGAATGCCAATACCTGCCAAAGGAGTCAAAATATCCGAGAACATAATCACCCCATCAGGATGAAACGCCCGAAATGGCTGAAGCGAAATCTCTGCCGCTAGTTCAGGATTTTCTGACCGTTCCCGGAAACTAGTATATTTCTGCCGCAAGTCCCGATATACCTTCATGTACCGACCGGCTTGGCGCATCATCCACACTGGGGGACGCTCTACCGCCTCGCCCTTAGCAGCCCGTAACAGTAGATCATTGGAGCGACCATTACCTCCCATAGTTTTTGTATCCTGTACTTCTTTTAAATATTTTTTTATCATTTATGGCTAAGCATTATAAACCCTTAGGCCGTCCCCCTAAACAAGTCCCTCCGCAATCAGTAATGGAATATAGAATTATTTATACTTTTTTTAAGATATGTTATCAATTGTATGCTTAAAATGAGAATAGACCGAGCTATTGCCTCCTGCCCCCTAGTCAAGCCCTCAAGCAATCTCAACAATATTTTAAATTACTTAACAAAGATAAAATATATCTCACGAAATATCTGATAAAATATTTCACAAATGAACCAATCCCCAAAATAAATAACACCTTAAACATTCCCTGATTGCTTGCTGGCATTGCTTATGCTTGAATTGCTGGTAAAGTTAAAAAATCTTAACTATTTCGCCGTTTAAGCTACTCCTCATCAAGCATTAGTTAGTAACTTGTGCCAAGGCTGGGCAACCGTCGATATTATTAATGTTTTGGGTTTAATTCGTCCTTTGTCAGTGTGAACCGCCGTGACTAACGAAATTACCGATCTACACACCGCCGCCCCTTCAGCGGACAATACCAAACCCATTGTTCAGCCAGCATCTCGTCCGTGGATGATGGCTCGTCCGTGGATGATAGGCGGATTGGTCTTACTTATGGCGGTTTGTCTTGGCTTGCTGCTGATGTGGGTGCTAAAACCGAATCTCGATCCTTACACTAAATCAGTGTTGCAACTCCAAGGTAATGCCACCCAGGGGCGCTCGATTTTTGTAATGAATTGTGTAGCTTGTCATGGACAATGGGCCAATGGCAAGGTGGGGCCAAGTTTGCGCGGTGTCTCAGAGCGGAAGTCCCCTTCACAAATAATTCATCAAGTAGTCAGTGGCGAAACTCCACCCATGCCGCAATTTCAGCCTAATGCGCACGATATGGCAGATTTATTGACTTACTTACAGCAATTGTAACCAGTCCCTGTAATTAGAGTTGGTTTACTGTGACCTGACACCAAGGAGCAACCCACAACATCAGAAGATGTGGCAGAATAAAACCTACTGTGATGGAAATAAGCAAACAATAAACCTATGGCCGTAAAAGTTTTAATTCCTACACCCTTGCAAAATTTGACTGCAAATCAGGCTGAGATAAGTTGCGATGCTGAAAGTGTAAAGGATGTCAAGGAACTGATTGAAGCTCTAGATCAAAGTTACCCTCAAATCAAGCAACGGCTCTGTGATGACCAAGGTAAACTGCGGCGCTTCGTGAATTTTTATGTTAATGATGAAGATATTCGGTTTCTTGCCAATGAAGCAACTGAGCTAAAAAATAATGACGTTGTGAGTATTGTGCCTGCTATTGCTGGAGGTTAGTTAATTATTCAGTAATCAGATCCCTCGTTAGCCTCTGCAAATATTTGCTTTAATGAAGTATTAGCAACCTTGGGAAGTTAGGCGACGAGGGATTTATTTTTGCTATGGAAAGTTCTTTTATGTTTAGAATTTATGTCTGATAGCGCTGCTGCACCAAGTTTTATAGACCAGAATATTAATTTAAAAGATGTAGCTTTCTATGAAGAAGCGATTGCCAATGATCCCGATACGGTGAGCCACTACTGGGATTTAGGTATTGCTTTGCTTTTAGAAGGGCGCGAAGAAGAAGCGCAAATGGTATGGCTCACTGCGCCCAATGACGATGATGATAATCAGACTTGGTTAGAGGAAATTAATCAGCGTTTAGAGATTATCGCCACATTACAAACCCAAGATGCTAACTATCAAACAGCGTGGCTGTTGCGCCAATATCTTTATCTCAATCAACCAAATAATTTACATAATCTGACGCAATTAGGCGCGTTAAGCACTGAGCAAGCTAAATTAAATCCCGCTGCAAAAGCAGATTATCAAGCTTTAGGTAATGATTATTTGCGACAAGTAATTAGCTTTAGTCATGTGCTAAATTGTGATCTTCAGTTATTAAATACTGCAAATCAATTATTAAATGAAATCTATCGTGATCAAGGTAAATTTGGACTTTTTATCTCACCAAATCACAATCAAGCACAACATTTTGGCATACCTGAAGGTTTGCAGTTAAATTTAGGTTGTGGTCAAGATTTACGTCCGGGATTTATCAATGTAGATCAGTATGGCAACCCTGATTTACATTTAAATTTAGAGCAATTTCCTTGGCCGTGGGGAGACAATTCTGTGTCAAATATTCTGATGAGTCACGTATTAGAACATCTGGGACAGACATCAGAAATTTACTTACAAATTTGGCAAGAAATTTATCGCATTTGCCAGCCTAATGCCAGCATTTTTGTTTATGTACCCCATCCCCGCCATGATAATTTTTTAAGCGATCCCACCCATATCAGAGCCATTACTTGGGACGGATTAATGATGTTTTCCCAAGCATTTAATCGTCAATGTATTGAGCAAAGAGCCGCTAATACTCCCCTTGGTTTATATCTGAATATTGATTTTGTTTTAGTGCATGGTTGTTACTGGTTAGATGAGCCGTGGCGCAGTAATTATATTGCTGGTCAATATGATTTTTCAGAAGTTAATCAATTGATGCGTCAATATAATAATGTTGTGCAACAAAGCGAGTTTGAGTTAAGGGTAATTAAGTAGTTTTTGTGATTAGTTATGCTTGCATATAGTCAAATAAGTTAAGAATGGCACGGCTTGAAGGCAATAAATAACACCACCCCGTCAGGCTTTGCCTGCCACCCCTCCTTTGGAGGGGAATTTTAATCTTGTCTGTAATTCCCCTCCAAAGGAGGGGTACGCCACAGGCGTGGGGTGGTCAAGTGCTTTTAATGTGCCAAAATAATTTTAAATGACTATATTTTTCTGATCAGATTTTTTGATCAGAAAATAATATGCAGCAGCCTTAGAAGAAAATATTAATATCGGCTCTACCGGTAGTCTTGAGCCAGTTTTGCGCTTCAATGTAGTTGTTGGGAGCCAAACGAATTGCCCGCACCCAATAGTCAGCGGCTAAATCATAGAATTTTTCTGCTTCTTCGGTGGTTTCACTGTTTTCGCCCTTGTGATGGTAAATTACCGCAATGTTATTGAGCGCTTGTGGCATCCGAGGATTAAGTTCTGTCGCTTCATGATAGGTTTCGAGGGCGCGATCATGCTCACCATTGCTGGCATAAATCAGCCCCATATTGTAGTAGATGTAACTGCGATCATAGGGATTTTCTTCCAGTTTTAAAGCTTCTTCATAGTTGCCTAAAGCTTCAGCATATTCCCCATCGCCTTGGGCAGACATACCATCACGATAATAGGCAAAAGCTTCCTTTTCCTTTTGACTAGCAGGAAAAAATTTCAGGATTGTGTCGGCAATAACGGTGAAAGTTTGATCAACAAAGTTGTC
>JBAXSK010000301.1:0-4474 GCA_037130765.1 Pseudanabaena sp. ELA607 | reverse complement strand
GTCCAGTAGGGTGCGTTAATGGAATGTAACGCACCTGTCGAATATAAAAAATATCGTGCCTTACGCTAAGGCTAAAGCAGCCTACTGGACTACGAATGAAGGAATGGATGCGATTGGGCAAAGGGAAGCGATCGCCGTTCATGCGGTGGTGCTTTTGGTGAAGGGGGGAGGTGTTTAGTTTTGCTCAGATTATAGTTTGATTGGGGGATTAGAGTTAGCTATCTAAATCAGCAATTTACTCTAAATCTAGTGTGCCCTGCTTTCTGACTTCCATTTGTTTCTCAGCGGATTTGAGTACTTCTAAAGTCAGTAAAATATCAAGGCGTTTTTGTTCTTCGATGATTTCTTGCACGGTGACGATGCGGATTTTATCGACGGGGGCGCTCATATATTGGCTTTTATAAATTCCGGCTTCTTTAGCTTCTTTAATCATGTCTTTGCTGGGCTTTTGCAGGGTGATGAAGATGCCAAGGGTGGCGTTTTCGCGGGTCATTGTACCTTGCAGATCGCGAATATCGCCAGATTTGACCTTGCCGGATTTAACTTGCAAGATAATTTTTTCGGGATCATCTTTTTCGCTTCTGAAGTAAACCATGCCGTCAATGCCTTTGTCTGCGCCTTTTTTGTGGTTAATGGTGGCGCGGTTGTTGGTATAGGTGAGGATAGCCCATTTCTCAAATTCTTTGCGGGTGCGGTCATCGCTTTTGTGGGCAAGGGCTTGGGCGGATTCCATATCTTTGGGAATGCCGTTGAGCGCGATATTGTCTAAGACCCCTGTGCCAAAAGAGTCTTCTAACCGTTTGAGAATTAAACTAATGCTCTGATAGGTAATATCAATGCCAATCCATTGACGGTTAAGGCGCTGAGATACTGCCACAGTTGTACCACAGCCACAGTAGGCATCAAGAATGACATCACCTTCATTACTACTCGCTTTAATAATTCTTTCTAAAAGAGCTTCTGGTTTCTGGGTGGGATAGCCTAGTCGTTCTTGATCATGAGCACTTAGAGGTTTAATATCATTCCAAATGTCTATCATTGGTTGACCTTCCAATTCATTAAGATAGACTTTTTTCATTATCCTCCCATTCTTTTTTGCAGGAAAGTGGAGCCTATTATCTTTATCTAATTCTTCCATTTTCTCAAGCTTGACTCTCCATCCTTTATCAGGTGATGGATAGCCTTTATATTCATATACAAGATTTGGGCGAGGGTTAGGAGATGTTAAATTTTCTAATTTATATCTTCCTCTTGAATCGGTATACTTAAAAAATGATTCAATGTATTTTTGATCATGTTCATGATAGAAACGATTTAGTGAGTAAATACTAGAGTCTTTTACATAGTAAAAAACCACATCATGACTTCTTCCTAGGCTTTTTTGAGAATCACCGTGCCCATAAGAACGCTTCCAGACGATTTCATTAATATAATCCCCAGTTTGAGCGCAGAAAATAGAATCCAAGATTATTTTCAAATAATGAGAAGCACTTGGATCACAATGAAAGTAAAAACTGCCTGTAGGTTTGAGAACCCTGTAAATCTCAGCGATGCGTAAAGTCATACTGACCAAATAAGCCAGCAAACTTCCTTTTCCTAAAACCTTAGCCAAACCAGAAATCAGATCAATACTTTGGGAAGTAAAATGCCCCAAATAATTGGCTTGAATCTCCGCTAAACCCTGATTAGCATAGTCATCCCAAGTCCAAGTATCGATAAAAGCCTGCGCCTGCGCCTGATCTTCCTTACCAACATTATTATAAATCTGATTATAGTTGCGCTTCGAGTTAAACGGCGGATCGATATAACACAAATCCACCGACTCATCCTTAATGTGCCGCCGCAAAACTTCCAGATTATCCCCGTAAAATAATTGATTTTTAGATTGATTGCTCATAGATATATCCTTTTGTTACTTACACAACCTTATTGTTTTACCTCAAAACCTTTCCTTTAAATAAGCTAACCTAGCCAACTTTTCTGCCAACTGCTGCACCCGCGCCTCATCCCCCAAAGTGCGATAAATCTCCTGCGCCTCTGTCAGCCATTGGATTGTGGATTGCAGATCCCCCAAAGACTCATCCACTAAACCCAAAGACTCCAGCAACGCCGCCTGTCGCCCTAAATTACCATCCTGCTTCACCCACGCCAACCCAGTCAGATACCGTTCCCGTGCCAGCTTGCCTAACTTAACCTCCCAATACAAATCACCCAAAAGCTGACTCACTGCCCCACTGCGATTACCCAGCGCTAACCACTGCTCCAAACCTTCAATAGCTACGCCGTATAGCTTCTTATGCCGTTGCACATAGGCTATTGCCAAAACCTTCGCCTCTTCCACCGCCACTTGCTGCGATATATTCGTAATCATCTCCTGCAACTGCTGGCGATCCTCCTCACCCAACAACCAGAAATTTGTTACTTCATCCGCCGATGACCAACGCCCATTAGTCCTAATCACCACCCGATAACGTACCCCACTCTGCAACGGCTCCGGCCCGTCATAGACCACCTCTGACTGTTTCACCCGCCTATTCCAATTAACATCCTGCCCCCAGACTGAAACCTCATAATAACTTGCTCCCGGCACTGGATTCCATCGCAGCACAGGCTTAGGCTCCCAAACAACGGTATTATGGCGCGGACTCAGCATAAAAGGAGTGCCCGGAAAATCGGTGATGCCACGAGGGTCAATGATTCCCGAATTAGCAGGAGCGAGAATGTTAAGCCAAGTATTATCTAAAGTTTTAGGACAAATATCATTCACCGGAAATTCCCCCGACCGAGGGCTATTCCAAATTTTAAGACTAGTGCAAATTACCCGCACCGAGCCATTATGCCCCACTTCTAGCAAATCATTTGGGCGCAGTTGATCCCCTTGCCGGAGCGTTCGCCAATTAGTTTGCCCCCCTCGCTGCACCTCGACCGTGCCATTTACCCGCTCCACCAAATGGAAAATCTCCTTACCATTGCCTAATGCCGACGAATGCCCCAGCCCCAAAGCCAACACCACAGCCCCAAACCAAACACCGTAAGAATGATTGTGTAATCGCATAATTGTAGATTGTTAATAGATAATTTTTGATGATTTGAGATTATTTCTTTAACTTTTGACGAGCTTCATAAAGCAACGGATCTTCATCAGGATTGAATACCGAGCCTAACTCATTACACTTCTGCCACAGCGCCAAAGCAGGCTGTTTCAACTTTTCCCGCGCCTGCGCCGCCACGCAATAGGCAAAAGCTGGCTTCGGATTAATCGACGCTGTGACTTCAGCAATCTCAATCGCTTTTTTCAATTCAATTTCGGCATCCTCATAGCGTTCTTGATAAAATCTCACCCAACCCAAATTTTTATGTAAAGCATACTTTAATTTAGGATCTACCGACTGTTTAGACTCGATATTCTTGATACCCTGATTCAAAAAGAACGCCGCCTGATCATACTTTTTGTCTTTAATATAGAGCCGTCCCAAGTTGTTATAAGCATCAGGCAAACCCGCCGCCACCGCCAGTAAATATTCCTTACTAGCGCTCTCAGTTTGTTCTAAACGATCATAAATAGAACCTAAATTATAATGCGCCTCCGCATTAGTGCCATCAAGGGAAATCGCCGTTAAAAAGTTCTGCTCTGCTTCTCGTAATTTCCCCTCCCGAAACTTTACCGCACCTTCCCAACTATAGCCCTTAGATATACTGGGTAAATTCAGCCATAACCCACACAAGCTCCCAAACAGCAACAGAGTGATCATTAGTTTCGCTTCCTCACGCCACTCCGCAGGAATCTTGAGAGAAGTTAAGATTTTCTCGAAACTGTCCCGCCCCATCTTGGTAAACTCTGTACCCAACTGCAATAACGCTAAAATGCTTGGCAGTGCTACCGTTGCGACCCCTAATAATCCTACCCCACCCCCTAGAAACTTACTCGCAATATTCACCAACAAACTCACATTAGCCGTCCATCCAGCAATGGTGATTAACTTCCATACCCCATCTAATCGATTCATCGGATGAATTGGCGTAAAATTCTCTAACCACCACCACCAAGCTTCTTTGTTCGGCTGGATAGTTTCCCGCCATTTGACAAACTGATCGCCAGACAGAACCTGATTGACTAAAACGGCTCTTTCTCGCAACAGTTGATCATAGTCAATCATTACTGTGATGCTAGCCGCAGAAACATCAACAGCGTTTTTTAATGCCACCACTAAACCATCTCTTGCATGGAGTACCGTTAGGACAGTTCTCTTATTAATCGTGGCTTTGTCTTGCCAAGCCTCAAGACTCACTGCATAATGTTCCATTAAGTCTTCTAGAGATACATCACCCATAGATTCCACCTCATTTTTTACTGCTGTGAGTCTGCATGACTATCCCTGCCCCTTAATCTAAATTGACTCTAACTATCTGCATCAGACAAGTTGGTTTTATTTTGCGCCTGCCTCACAACAGATGCCATGAATTATAGTTATTT
>JBAXSK010000300.1:0-4504 GCA_037130765.1 Pseudanabaena sp. ELA607 | reverse complement strand
CCTATATCGCTTATAGTTGTACTAGACAGAAAATTTCCGTCTAATACATAGTTAGGCTGCAAGTACAAAGTTATTTGTTCTATGGAGTTATGAAATGGGTCGTAGCCATACATTTATGGATCGAGAATTTGGAAGATCCAACTATGATCCCAGTGATGTGGGAGACTTTGAACAAGGGCTAGTTTTTGTAATCATGCAATTTCGTGGTCAGGAGATGACAGATGTTTACTCAGCTATCAAAGATGAGTGTACTAAACTAGAACTTCGCGCTAGGCGTGTCGATGAGAATGTTGGTTCAGGGTTTGTGATTCGAGAAATAACAGATTTGATTGAGCGTTCTGAGTTCATTATTTGCGATCTCACGAATGAGCGCCCTAATGTTTACTACGAGTTGGGTTATGCTCATGGTGTTGGTAACGAAGGTAGCGATATTCTTTTGATTGCAAAGGAAGGTACAGTTTTACATTTCGATATTGCGACTTTGCGTGTTCAATACTACTCATCCACAGAACATTTGAGGAAAATCATTTCTTCTAACTTGAAAGCTATGATTGAGATTACGAGGAGAAATATATAGGAATGCCAGCCTAACAATCCCGTTGCACACTGACCATATCAGGTTGATCGGTGAATTCGAGCGGTTACTAGCGGCGGGTGAACGGGGTCGTTAGGTTGCTTAGGTTATCCTCTAGAGACGCAGTTCAAGATTATTTGTAAGCAATTAAGACTTTTTCAGTATCAGGTAATGGGTAAATAGGGTGTACAAGCGTTCTTCATACTTTTTGGTCGTGTATGCAGCAGTCATATTATTGTTGACGGGTGTCGTTGCTGCTGGAATTTGGGGTTTCTGGGCATTGCCACAGAAGCGAATCACCTCTGCGAAGGGACTGACTCCTAAAGAACAGATAGAACTTGAGAATAGTACACGATCATCATTTGCTCAATCCTTTGGGACATTATCACAAACTGTAGGGGGGATAGTTTTGGTAATTGGGGTGTATTTCACTTGGCGCAACTTAGTTGCCGCAGAGGATAAACAAGTTACAGAACGATTTACAAAAGCAATTGAGCAAATGGGAAGTGATAAGCCCGAAATTTGCATGGGTGGAATTTATGCATTAGAGAGAATCGCTAGTGATTCTGAGAAGGACCATTGGATTGTTATGGAGGTTTTGTGTTCCTTTATCAGGCATAGATCATCAATAGAGAAAAACTATAGCAATCAGCAAACAATTTCTGGGGAGATTCAGGCTGCGGTAACTGTTATTAAAAGACGAAAGGCATCTCAAGATCCAAAACGAAAAAATTTAGATCTTAGCTTTTCATATTTAAAGGGAGCAGATTTTAGCAGTGATAGCTTTAAACTTTTTCTATCTAGGGGCGAAAGATTTGTAACATTAAACTTGAGAGGAGTAGATTTTACAGGCTCAAATTTGGAGTTATCTGACTTTACAGGCTCAAGTTTAGTGAGTGCGTGTTTTTCTAAAGCCAAATTGGATGCAGCAGATTTTACGAGAACAGATCTTACGCGAGCAGATTTTACAACGTCTTCACAGTTAAAGACGATATTCACAGATGCAATTACAACTCAATCAAAAGGGCTACAGTCTGGCTGAATAGCTTGTCTTGTAATGTATTTTGACCATCTAAGAGGAAACATAGACGATGCCTACACAGTTAGAATTTAATGACTCGACCATCGAAGGGTTATTTGGACGTGACGCAGCAGAAGATGAGAATCCAAGCCGTTTGAAAGAGTATTATTTCAAACGCTCAGCATACGAGCAGGTTACTGCTGAGTCACCGCTTCGTATCTTGGTTGGTCATAAAGGAATTGGAAAATCGGCACTTTTTACGATGGCAATTGCAGAAAATGAGGAGCAGAAAAATTTATGTATCCTCATTCGACCTAATGACATTGCTGATCTAAAAATAGAACAGACAGACTTTCTCAGCAGAGTTAGAAGTTGGACACAAGGCTTAAGCAACTTTATTGTTCATAAAATATTGAATTATATTGGAATTCGAGGGAAAAATTTAAAGGATGCAATGACTGAGTTTGAGGATTATAATTTAAAGATTATTGACTTCATCTCGGATTACTTGAGACCTAAATTTGATAGCAATAGTTATGATGTTTCCAAACAAGATTCGATTAAAAAATTTCTGGAAACAAAGAAAATTGCAATTTACATTGATGATTTAGATAGAGGATGGGAAGGTAAGGGAGAGGACATTAAGAGAATATCTGCTCTGCTTAACTCTGTTCGAGATATTAGCAGAGAAAACAATGGCATTATATTCAAAATTTCTTTGAGATCCGATGTTTATTACTTGGTTAGAACATCAGACGAATCAACAGATAAAATTGGAACATCAGTGATTTGGCTATCTTGGACAAATCACGAGATTTTTGCTCTTCTTATCAAGCGAATGGAAACATATTTTGGAAGGACAGTTGATGAATCTGTATTAATGAAAACCCATCAGTCTGAACTGGCACGGCAGTACCTTTCAGATGTAATGCAGCTACGTTTTACTGGCATCGGCAAGTGGGAGAACGCACCGATTCACAGAATTTTGATGTCATTGATTAGGAAAAGACCTCGTGACTTGGTTAAACTTTGTACTCTAGCAGCTAAAAATGCACGTAAGAGAGAATCGTCTTTGATTCAAACAATAGACTTTCAGTCCATTTTTGAAGAGTATTCTCAAGAAAGAGTTCAGGATACAATAAACGAATATCGATTTGAACTGCCGGAAATTGACAAACTTGTGATGAATATGCGCCCCACAAGAAAAGAGACTAATACACAACAAGGTTATGTGTATAAAACAGATGCGCTTCTTCAGAAGATTCAGAATATAAGCAAAAATCACAATTTCAAATTTGCTGATCCTAAATTAGTTGCTAGCCCCAAAGAGTTAGCAGCGTTTTTGTATAAAATTAACTTTTTGACAGCACGTCGTGAAACAGGCGACGGAAAAATTATCAGAAAATACTTTGAAGAAAACAGGTACTTAAGTTCTACATCTGTTGATTTTGGATTTGACTGGGAAATTCATCCTGCTTACAGATGGGCATTGCAGCCGAGCGATAGAGATTCCATTTATAAAATTTTAGATCTCATCAGTGATGAATGACATTGTGCTTTTTGGGGTCGTTCCGCAACCTAACAATCCCGCTGCACCGGAACGAAGTCAAGTTATCAGTGAGATGCAAAGGTTATCTACATCCGGTGAGCGGGATCGTTAGGCAGCTCGATTCTCAATTCTAGTCAGGAGAATTTGGATTAGATTGTACAAGTCTAGGGATTGATTCGTGAGCAGTTCAGTTAGGGTGCGTTAATGCAATGTAACGCACTCAAGGCTTTTTCATCCTAATCATTTGTGCGTTACGCTCCGCTAACACACGCTACTGGACAGACACAGCTAATTTGATGCTTTATAAGAATTTGGATATGTTTACGCAGTAAGCTTTTAACCTAAAACATACTGCACTATTTTAGCCCTGTCCGTCCACTACGGAACTAAATACGATAACGAGATAATTAGCCGTAGGTTTTTTTCAACCCAACCCTAACAAGCTTTTCACTACTCCCCTTAACCCAAGCTTAATTCATGGTTTTGTTGAGTTGGCTCGTGCAACATAACCTATATTGTTGTCATACGCTCCATTACTCTAGCAATTTATGGGATTGTGCTAGACTGACCGTGTAAGCATTTGTCAACTCCTACAAAAACTTAAATTGGTCGAGTCTATGAGTACATCGCCACAACCACTAGAAGAACTGATAAGACAATTATCGCCACAGTTAAAGGTTGAAGTACAAGCGTTTGTAGAGTCACTATTGATTAAATCTAACCAACCCATAAGACGTAAACTCCGTCAAGACTGGGCAGGGATGCTTAAAACTGATTACACATCAATTGAGTTACAGCATCTTGCAGTTGAATGGAGAAATGACTAGTGTTTCTTCTGGACACGAATATTTGGCTAGAACGCTTATTAGGACAAGGACAGGCAGAAGTTGTTTCTGAGTTACTTGATAAGCTCTCGTCGTCTGATATGTGCATGACTGATTTCACTTTACATTCTATCGGGGTGATTTGTAATCGGCTGAAGCAAAGAGACGTTTTTATCAAATTTGTGGATGATGTTTTGATTGATTCTGATGTTCTACTAGTTAGCATTCCTGCCAACAAAATGAAGAGAGTCGTAGAAATAATGGATCGCTTTGGGTTGGATTTTGATGATGCTTATCAGTATGTTGCTGCGGAGATTAAAAGAGCTACCATTGTGAGTTTTGACAAAGATTTCGACAAGACTGAGCAGGGACGCTTGACACCAATGGAAGTGCTTAAACTCGGAAATTAATCGCTCCAGACCGCAAACTCTATGTTGCTGTCAGTACAATCGCCTATAAAAGTTTTTTCGAGCAAGATGTCATTCAATTGATTCTGAATAAACATCAACTTCCACTCATTGTCGTAGTTCAGGTAG
>JBAXSK010000030.1:0-26256 GCA_037130765.1 Pseudanabaena sp. ELA607 | reverse complement strand
TATCCTAAAATCCTACATCTTTTCGCTTCTTTATTATTCATGCAACAAAGCCAATATTTTGACAAATATCTAGGATGTGTTTCTGAAGTTGCCCGTAATACCAAAATGAATCATCCCAAAATCAATGCTTAGCTAGGTTTAGGGTTCTAATTCTATTTCTCGGTAAAAGTCCAAATACCTTGCCAATTATCTGGTACGCCTTGATTGACTAAATGGGTCACTCGCTGTAAATATAACTGAGCCGTCAAATCATGGGGATTAACTGCTAAAACTCGCTCAAAATAGGATTGAGATTGAGCAATGCGATCAGCTTGGCGATAATAAGCAATGCCTTGGGCAAAGTCGGCTTGAGTCTTCAGTTTCAGTTCGCGAATTTCGGGCTTTTCTCCATCTAGCACTTCATAAACGGTAATCGGTTCATTCTTACCCTTAACAATCGCTCGATCTAAAAAGTGTAACTGATAACGTTGGGGATCAACCAAATTATCATAGGCTTGTTCCGAAATCAGCATGGATACGCCATAAAATTTGGTGAGTCCTTCCAATCTGGCGGTGAGATTGACGTTATCAGAAAATGCGTCCCCTTGCATCCGATTATGCTCCCCCACCACACCCACCATCATATGTCCTACATGAATGCCAATGCCGACATTAATTGGTACTTGATTTTGAGCTATTAACTGCTGATTAAATTCCCGCACTTGATTTTGTTTGTCAATACCAGCTAACACCGCGTCATCGGCTGCATCTGGAAATACGGCCATCATGCCATCCCCTAAGAACTTCACAATAAACCCGTTATGATTGCGAATTTCTGGACTTACTCGCTGTAAATAGGCATTAACAAAAGCAAAATTTTCCCTAGGGGTCATCGCTTCAGAAATTGTCGTAAAAGAGCGAATATCACTAAACATGATTGCCATTGTTTTACTTACATGATCCCCTAGTTGCAATTCCGTAAAGTCATTTTTACGCAGGAAATTAACATATTCATGGGGAACAAATCGTGATGCAGAATCACATAAAGAAGATAATTTAGTATTACTATTAGTTAATTCTTGCTCCCGAATTTTGACTATTTGTACCATTTGCGTAAAAACCCGCGCTAATTGCCCTAATTCATCGCTACGGGACGCAACTGGCGCTAAACTCTGGGGATCAAATTCATTTTTTTCTACAGCAACGGCAGCAGCGGTTACTTTATTTACCTGTTGAATATATTGGGCTTGGCGCTGATTTTCTGCTTGTAATAGGGCTTCAGCTTCCTGTCGTTTGAGATAATTAATATAAGCTTTGGAATGATAGCGAATCCGCGCAATTAATTCCATGCGATCCGGCAATTTGACGAGATAGTCATTAGCGCCTAACTCAAACGCTTTGGCTTTAATAATTGGTTCTTCTTTGCTAGATAAAACAATTAAAGGAATATTCCGCGTAACTGCATTATGGGCGCGAAGAAATTTAACTAGTAATAAACCGTCAATTTCAGGCATGACTAAATCTTGTAAAATCACAGTGGGGTGAAATTCTGCCGCCACTTGCAGCGTTTGCGTGGGGTTACTACAATAGCTAAATTTAATGTCAATTTCGGGAATTAACATTCGTTTTACTGCTTCACCAATCATGGGTTGATCATCAATTAATAAGACATTGATAGGATCTTTTAAGTTGGAATTAGGCATACTATTAGTTAATGGTGAATTAAGATTTAATTTGAGGTAATTTGAAATTTAATGTGCCAAAATAGTTTTAAATGACTATAATTTTACTGATCATGACCTATTTACCGAACTTAGTTAAATCTAATTTTGACTTCAACTCATCCTTAATTCGCGCCAAAATAGAATTTTCATCAATGGTTTCGAGAATCTTTTGCACGGCTGCTTTGGGCCCTGCTTCGCCCCAGGATGCCCCATTAGCGAGATACTCTTTTGTCACTAAACCCAAGGTATAGGTCGAAAAACCCGCTACCGCCGCCTGAGTCACTGCCACCGATAAATACCCGCCCAAGGTCAAGCCGCCAGTCACCGGAGCCGCAATGCCTAGCAAACTCTTAAGAGAACTCAAACCAAAATTAGCCAGAAATTCCCCCGCTGTAATGCCACCCATACCAAGGGCAATCTTTTGCATCAAAGCCATTGCTCCTTTTTCGCTCATGGGCAAGCCATAAAGTTTCGCTAATGCCACAATCATTGATACGTCAATAATTGCGGTGCTGAGAATATCAATTACGGTCACCGGATTGAGGGCAATAGCAACGGCAGTCGTAATCACAGCCCGCCAGATTAACTGATTTGCTTGATGATCCCGCAGGAATAACTTGCGTTGCACGACCCGCTCATGAATCATATCGGCAAATAATAGGGAATTGAGCGCCGCTAAGGATTTACCTTCGCGATCCAATACTTCTAATATCTTCAACTTGAGATCTTCAATTTGCGGCGGACCCGGTACTAATTCGGCAATTACGGAACCATCGGCTTGAAATGCCGCCTTAGCCACTAAAGGAGCCGCTGCTGTCATCACAATTTCATCTTTGGTGAGCAATTGCCGCACCCGTTCGTCACGGATTTTGGCATAAATGGTCAGGCGATCTTGGGGCGGATACTGATCAATTTTATTAAATACCAATAACATCGGCTTACTGGCTTGACGCAAGGCTGAGAGCGCTTCATATTCCACCTTGGTCATGTCTCCGGCTACTACAAACAGAATCAGATCTGCCTGTTGCGCCACGGTTTGGGCTAGTTCTGCTCGCTCTGCGCCATCGACTTCATCAATGCCGGGGGTGTCAATCAGTTCTAACCGAGCCTGACCCCGCCGCGATAAAGAGACTCGGGTAATTTCCCGCTCACTGCCAGCAAACACTTGCTCATAGGCAACTTGACGATTCATACCATAATCATCGTCGTCATCAAAATCACCTAAATTCCATCGGGCGGTTTCTTGGCGTTGTGTCACCCCATGAATCGGACCGGTGGCAAAAACATCTTGTCCTAATAGAGCATTTAGCACCGAGGACTTGCCGCGCCCTACCATCCCAAACACCACAATGCGAATCACCTGCTGCTCTAGCTTTTCGACCATAGCTTGCAGGGCATCGATTTCCGTCTCTAAGCCGCGCCGTTCCCGTGGTGACAGATCCAAATTGTCTACTAGGGAGCGGAGGGTGCGCTGGGCTTGGTGATAGTGTAATTCAGAAAAAATATCATCAAAACTAAGAAAGTCACCCTGAGATGATGGATTAAAGTTGGGCTTAGGGGCATTCATAGGTTAGTCAAGGTGAGGTGAGTCAGATATTATTCAGTGAGTTTATGGCATCACAGCAATTAGCATTTTAGACAATTTTAAGTAATTTAAGTGATTTAAGTGATTTAACTTTCTTCCCAAAAGTCAATATTTAACAATGCGTCTACATCGCGGCTAAACTGCCATGAGTCAGGAAATGGCACAGATTTATAATCTGGATCGGCTCTCATTAACTTAAGCGCATCAGCAAAAGCATTCTCAAACAATTCGGAGCTATTGGCATAACTTTTAAGGCTCGGTGACTGTCTGAGGATTTTAGCGATTTCCATCCTCGTTCTATTGATAGTTCTCACCCAGCCTGTGTAGTCATACTCGCTTTTAACATAGATCCGCTTCAGTAAATGCTCTAACAAAGTGGTTAGTCTATTTTCTAATTCCCGCCGATCTCTACCCGCCAAGCCCTCTAACTCCTCTACTAAGTTGGCCACATCAAGATTATGGAAATCCCCAGCCTTTAACTGGGCGATTGCCTGTTCTAACCAGAGATTAAGATCCCGATCATAAAGAGAGGGGGGAGAAGATCTAGGGGCGGTTTGCATCTTTTTAGGTTTTTTCTAGTTATAGCTGTAGTCATTAATGTTAGGACAGGCAAGGGGCTTAAGCCACTTGTTCATAGCATGAGTAGATGTCCTAAGTATCTTGGCTATTACTATAAATATCATTTTACAATTTATTTACAGCCTATGGACTTTGCATGGGTACACTGCCGCACCAAGCTC
The DNA here is from genome assembly GCA_037130765.1 of Pseudanabaena sp. ELA607. Taxonomy (GTDB): domain Bacteria; phylum Cyanobacteriota; class Cyanobacteriia; order Pseudanabaenales; family Pseudanabaenaceae; genus JBAXSK01. The sequence continues at coordinate 22,228 of JBAXSK010000030.1, read as the reverse complement.
TAAGCCTTCATGCTTCCCAAAAATCAACATTTAACAATGCATCCACATCGTGGCTAAACTGCCATGAGTCAGGGAATTTATGATGGCGATATTCTTGGCGGACATTTTTCAGCGCTGATCGCCACGCATTATCAAAAGTTTCCTGCCAAATGGTGCGGAGACTAGGAGACTGTTCGAGTATATCTTCAAGCTGAGAGCGTTGTTCTCTGATGGTATTTTCCCAACCATTGCAGCAGTCAGGCATACTCGCATAGATGCGCTTGAGCAAATGCTCTAGCAAAGTTCTCAGTCTGCTTTTCAATTCCCGCCGATCTCTACCCGCCAAGCCCTCTAACTCCTCTACTAAGTTGGCCACATCAAGATTATGGAAATCCCCAGCCTTTAACTGGGCGATCGCCTGTTCTAACCAGAGATTTAGATCCCGATCATAAAGGGAGGGGGGAGAAGATCTAGGGGCAGTTTGCATCTTTTTGCGCCTCTTTTTCTAGTTAATCATCAATACCTAATATCTTAAATTAAATATCTTAAATTATGGGGTCTTAAATTATGGCTTAGCCAAAGCTAAATTGGAACTGTAACTCACCCTCGCACGTCCCAAGATTCAGGAGGCATAGTTTCAGAGACACGGTTGAGACATAATTTAGACAACACTTACTAGACAACATTTAGACAATGACAAAAGGCATTAATCAAGCCGCTGGAGTTGCCCTAATTTGCCGCTAATTAAGCTCCTTTAATCAGAGGCTAACTTTACCCTAAAAAATTAGAGTAATTAAAGCTAGAGTAATTAAAGCCATTTGCCTAAGGTCTATGGCAAGTTTTTTGTGGCACAATCACACCATGATGATCACACCATAATTAATTCATGCCCCACAACCTATAAGTTAAGCTCGCTGGCGTAACCATAAATGCTCCACTCGGAGATTAATTACCCAAGCTCATGGAGATATTGCCATTGATTCTAGCGATGTTTATGCTAGCGGTAGTGGCGGGCCATGATCTAGCACGCATGATCTGGCACTATTTATCTTAAACCTGTGTCTTAATTAACTCATGGTTACTGGGCATAACTCCTTATTTCGGTTCTGTATCTTTAAATTGACGTTATTACTTCCTTTCCAAGGAGATGAAAATTCCTGTGATGAAATCTTGGCAAAAACTAATTACCCCCGTACTGGCGGCGTTGACTTTATCGGGAGGGGTGATTACCAGTACGGTGACCCTTGCGGCTAAACCTGCTGCCGCTCTAACTCAAGAACAGGTAGCCGAAAGATTACAGCGCATTCCTGTATTTGTCTTGATTGATGACAAAGGCAAGCCGGTAGAAATTCCCTTGCAAGGAGCTAACCGCAAGCCTGAAGATCCTGATCGGGAAATCGCTTTCTTTATGAGTCCTGAAGATGCCCAGTTAGCCTGGAATACTTTGCGTAATAACAACACTATTACCAATTTGCCCAAACAGGTGGGGATCACGGGCGGCACAATGGTGGATTTTTTCGCTTTGCAGTCGGGGAACAAAGATCGTAAATTACGCATTTCTTTAATTGCGGGGCGACAAAACCTGATTTCTGCGAGTCGATTACTCCAAGCCGATAAACTGCCGGAAGATAAAATCCGTACTCTACTGTCAGGGATTCCCGTATTTTATGCCAGTAGTGGCGCAGACAAGCCCACTTTTCCTGTAGTCAATGGTCAAAATGGCAAGCCTTTTCAGGTTTATTTTATGGATGCCCAAGATTTGCAGGACGAACTAGAATTATTAAACCGTCGTGATCCGAATCAAGCGAAAAATCTCAAGGTGCGGGTGACTTCTCTATCTGATTTGATCGCGGCTATGTTACCCCAAAACAACCAGCCTGCCGGTGATGCAGATCAAACTCAGTTAGTTCCTTCGCAACGAGTGGGACAATTATTCCAGTTGTTCGATATGTTTTTCTTTACCACCCAACTGCGGGGACAAAATTCCCAAGGTAGCGGTGCTACGACTCCAGCCGTGCCGTCTCGTCCATAAATTGCGCAATGGGCAAGGGCTTATGGGGGCTAAAACTTTTACTGCAATGGTGCTTTAAGGATGCTTCTATGTAGTAAGGGCTTTAGTCCCATAAGTCTCTAATCCCATAAATAGAGTAACCAATTGTTGGGTCATTTTTATAGTCAATCAAATTAAGAATGGCACGGCTTGAAGGCAATAAATAACACCGCCCCGTCAGGCTTTGCCTGCCACCCCTCTAAGAGAGAGGAATTAAAGAAAAAGATTCAAATTCCCTTCCCTTGGAGGGGTACGCCACAGGCGAGGGGTGGTCAAGTGCTTTTAATGTGCCAAAATAATTTTCAATAACTCATGTTACGCAGAAGGTTATAAGACCCTCACCCCTAGCTGCTCTCCCTTTTTGGGAGAGGGGAACAAGGAAAAAGCTAAAAACGGCTCTTCCTCTCCTTCTCCCGCTCTGGGAGAAGGGGCTGGGGGATGAGGGCAGATCTTCTATCTGCGTAAGGTGAGTTAAATAACTATAGTGATTTGATTTAAAGAACAACTTTCAGAGCTTGCTCGATCGCTTCTTGATATTCCGTTACTCCATACAATCTATAAGCAATTTGATCGATTCGTGTTTGAATCTCAGCTTGCCTTAACAGAATATTCTCCAAATCCGATCGCCCTGCTTCTTGCTGAACTCGCTGCTCGATTACTTCTAACACGCGCAAGTTGCTGATGCGATCGCGATCAAAGTAATACATTTTTAATGAGTCAAAAGCTGATATGACTAGATTGCTGATATCGCGGGTTAGTTTTTGTTTGCGGCGGAAATCTGGATCAAATTCAATTAGATAAATTAATCGAGCTAGTAAATAGCGACGCAGGAAGTTATTACGGATTTTCACGATAACAAGTTCTATCCATTCGCGATCGCCTTCTTTCCAATCTTCATCTTCAGTAATTTCTCCCCAGAGGCGATAACCGTCAATGGTTGGTTCTATTTTTAGTGAGAGTAAATGTCCTTCACGGTTGGGGTTAGGGCTTTCATATTCCACATCTGCGCCATAGTCGCCTGTGATGCTGTGGTAATGGGTTGCCGAGACTTCGGTATAAGGAATGGCTGATGATTTGGTTTGATAGGTGGTGATGATCGAGTAGCGATCGCACCAAATTTGATGGGCTTCTTTACCAAGCTGGGCTAATTCTTGGAAGTTGGAATTATTTTCTGGATTTTCAAATACAGGGATTGGTAAATCACCGACTTGATTCTCGAAATATTCAAACATTCCTTTACCTGTAAGTTTGCCGATGCCGCCCAAAGCTCTGTAACGAAATTCTAAGGGTTTGGAATTGAGCAAGGCACAAATATAATAAAGGGAATCGATACTCGTATTTTCAGATTTCACAAAGCCAGCAACATCACTTTTAAATCCTAATGATCCATCTTCATCAACAGCAAATTTATTCGCATTAGCTCGGCGAGGAAAAAATATTTTTGGTTCAAACAATCCAACTCTTGAGCGATGTAAATGAAACCATTCATAGCCACCAGATTTAAAAACTTTTCTTGATTCTAATGACTTACGGTGAGATTTTAGATAATTTTGCAAGACTTTAGGAATATTTTCCCATTTAGTATCGCGACTGTAATAGATTACTTGAGTTTCTGAAGGTTTATGTCCAAAGCTATGAATAGATGAGATTGAAACTCTAGGACGCAGAAACTCTTTAGGGAATTTACGACTAAAATCACCTTCAAAAATCTCATCAAGTCCTGTATCTATTCCCTTCATAAATTTCCCGTAATTAGAAAGCTCTAGTTTTTGACCTTTGCTATCAATTTCACTAAAAATATGACTATAGGGAGAAATTTCCCATCTATCGGATTTTAAATTTTCTTGGTTAACTTCAACTTTAGCAAAACCATTTTGAGTAGATAGTTCTAATTTTTTAGGAATTGCAACTTTAGCTTTGTCAAAGTCGAGAACGTAATCAGTAATAAAATTGCTTTCAGCATCAGGAATTTCTTTTTGGTATTGAATAATACAAGTAGCAATTCCAGCATTAAAAACTTTATGCCCCAAGAAATCGAGAAGATAGTTGATTTTTGTATTTTGGCTAAGAAACTCGCGTAAATTTTCTGACTTGTCACCCTGAATAAACGCTCGTGAAACAATAAAACTCAATGTTCCTGATTGTTTGAGTAATTCATAACCCCAACGCAAAAAGTAAAACAAAATATCAGTCTTATCGGTATAAATATCTGCATAAATTGTCTTCAACCATAATAATTCTGAAGCACCTCTACCAAAAGTAGCATCGACACTGAAATAGGGAGGATTACCAATAATCGCCGCAAATCCTCTTTGATTTTCTGACAAACGCGGATCGAAAATATGGGGGAATTCCACTTGCCAGTTAAAGGGACGCTTCACGATCGCATCTTCTAAAGCCGTAGGAATTAACATTAGTTGTGATTTCAATCTCTCAAGTTCAGTAATTGTCCATTCCTGCAAGATTCTCGAAGACTCTGATGTAAGATACTCACGAATAGCGCTAATTTCTTTCTCACTAGCTTCTCGATTTTTGATTGATTGAATCGCTTCGTTTAAACTCTCATCACTAGCAAAAAAAGCCGTTAATACTGGATTAATTTGTTGATTAATCTCGGCAATGCAACGCTCTAAATTTGTCACCGATTGGGCGCGATCGCGTTCTGATAAAGTCACATTTCTAGCCGTAACTGCCAAATCTGCTGACCTTGCTAACTGCTCCGATACAGACACTAAATTAGCAGGTGAATGAATTAAACTATTACCAACCCGAATATTTAAAGTCAAAGCTGGTAATCTAGAATTAAGGGTTTTGCGCTTGCCATAAACATTAGGACGAGCGCGAAGCAATCTTGTCCATAGTGATAATTTCGCTAGAAGTACTGCTTGCGGATCGAGATCGACACCATGCAACATTTTCACGACAATACTTTCTTCTAAATTCTTGATTGATTCGGCTGAAGCATGACTAAATAGATCGCCATTGCCAGAAGTCAAATTAGGATTTTCACAAGCTTTGTTATAACGCTTTAACTCATCTAATAAATAATCAAAAGCTCCCAATAAAAATGAACCCGAACCACAGGCAGGATCGCAAACCGTAATTTCTAAAACTGAACTAGCAACGGCATGGGCTTCGGTAAAATTATGGGATTGTAGTAAAGCGATCGCCTGATCAATTTTTGGTTCAACTAAGGGCTGCAAAGTTTGATAAACAATGCGCCGCACAATGTATTCAGGTGTATAGAAAACTCCCTCACGCTTGCGAGTTTGTTGATTTTCTAGAATCTTAACTTGATTGCCATCTTCAATTAATTGGTGAGCCAAAAACTGCTCGTATGCAGTCCCTAAAATATCCTGAGTTAGAGTCGTAAAATCATAATTATAAATCGAACGATATTCCGTTAAAGTCCCTGTAATTGAATACAGCAACCCCTCATTTGGTACTGCATTAACGATAATTAATGGCTCTAAACAATCACTCTCAACATCTAACTCGTCCACCCATGACGGATGAAAAAGCTCAGTATTATAGCCCACCCAAGTATTCCGAAATCCTTTACGCAGTTCTTCGATAAAAGGCAAATCAGGAAAGGTTTCTTGCCAATTGTAATAAATTCTCCCCAAATAGTTATAGGGCATTTCTGAACTAAAAGCTTCCAATAATCGAATCAACAAAAAACGATTGAGAATTACCTGCGATGCTTCTCTAATTCTTTCTAAACCCATTTCAGGTTGCGAAGCTTTAATTCCATTCGCCAAAATTGCCCGCCAAATTTTTAAATCCGCTAGAAATCTTGCCCCTAAACCTTCTCTTGTATTTTCCGTATAATAAGCTGTTAGGCGATCACCCCGTAAATTCTCTCTAGCCAAACAACTATACAGACGTTCCCCTAACTCAGGATCATTTTGCAAATCTTCAATCTTAAACTGCCAGAATGGAGTTTTATCCTGCAACCGCAACACATACCATTCGCGAAAGTTTGATAAAACAATCCACAATACAGGCTGATCATTGGCAATATCCAAACTGTAATCGCGCAAATAATCTAAAACCTGCTGCTTATTATTTTCCCAAATATCCTTATCCCATAGACTCTTCGCCTCAAACATCAGCACAGGTCTAGCCCCAGCTTCAGGCTTGAGTAAATAGTCAACCCAAGTCGTAGTGCGAATTAAACTTTTAATTTTTCCCTCTGGTGTGCGGCATTCAGGTGTATAGCCCAGAGCATTTAATAAAGGTTCTAATAAACGACTTTTGGTGGCATCTTCTGGTTTACCCTCTCGTGGCGATCGCTGCATTTGCTCAGCTTCAACCACTAAGCGCAAAATTTCAGCCTGAAAATTTTCGAGAGACATAACCACACACCTACCAACTAACATCAGTACAATTTTAGAGCCACACCCGCTTAAACAATTCGGCATACTGGGGGATCGGTTCGTAAATACGCCATCCCATAAATATCTCCCGAATATCTTGACCAGCGGCAATGCTATGGAAATCATGAATAATTAATGACTTAGTATAATTGCTTGGTAAGCTACTGCCAAAGTTTTTAAGCAAATTTCCTAAAATAGTCAGACTATGCCGGAGGAATTGAACTTGAGTAAGTATGATCCAGATGCCAACGCCCCCCAATCACCAGCTAATTCGTTGGATTTGGTGGTTTCTCTGAGTAATATTCCCCATAGCATTGTCTTGCAAGGACTGACAGATTGGTTTAACAGAGAAGAGTTAATAATTAGCTTAGATTATCAGTGGCAAGCCTCGGCGATAAATGAGAACTCTGAGCTAGCACAAAATCAATTAAGCGCAAATCAATTAAAAATCTCAATTCGCCGTAATCACGGTTTAGCCGAAGCTCTTTGGCTATGGCAGGATTTGGGTTTACTCAGTGCCGCAACAGTCGAAGAGATACTGCAAACAAATCCAAATCAAATAGATATTGCATCAGATAGTCAGTTAATCGCAAGTGAGCCAATCACTGAAGATGTTGTTAGTGAAGCATTAGCTAGTGAATTGGTAATTGAGCCAATAGCGACTACGCCAGAAATTTCGGAAGTTTTATCTAGTCCAGAATCAGCAGAATTAATTACAGTGCCGCCCCAATCGCCTCAATTACCGGCAGCAGAGCAATCTGTAACAGCTAAAAATTTAACATCATCAACCTATGAGCTAAAACCTCGCGCTGAACTTTTCCCCAAAAGCCAGCCGAAACATCGCTCTGAGCGGCCCATTGCCTCACCCGTGCCTAGTCCGGTAACAGCCCAAGTTAATGCAGCTTGGCAAGCGCTTTTTTCGGAACTTAGTACCATGTGGCTGCTGTTTCTGGGGGTGTTTTTGGTGGTGGTGTCATCGGGGCTGTTGGCCGCTAGTCAGTGGCGTAATTTCGCACCAGTGGGACAATATCTGCTGTTGTTTGCCTATAGTGCGGGATTTTTTGGTGTAAGTTTCTGGACGAGTCGCGATCAACGGTTGCGCCTGACGAGTCGCGCTTTACAGTTGGTGACGCTGTTATTGATCCCGATTAACTTTTGGGCGATGGATGGCTTGGGATTACTCGGTACTAGTACTGGGATCTTGATGGCGTTGGGCTGTGGCGGCATTTTGTCGTTGATTGCCGCTTTTCTGTGGCAAACATCACTGACCTATATTACGCCCCAAATTATGCCCCAAAATTTCACCCCTAAAACAACAAATTCACCAACACCGCAAATACCCCGTAACGCTTTACACCAACTGACAACTATTACGATTCCGCTGCTGAGTTGGTTGCATTTGGGATGGGGTATGGGCGGTTATGGCTTGCTGGCGATGTATCTGGGGACGATCCTTGTGGCAGTGACAGTGCTAATCCATCGCCGCCAACGCCTTAATACGGCCGACATCTCGACATTTCCCCTCGCGATGGTGGCTACAACTTACGGCGGTTTGTTGCTGGTGGGACGGGCGTTAATTTTTGCGAAAATCTCTATGGCAGATCTGGGCTTGTCCTTGGGGATTTTTGGCTGGGTGATGGTGCAAGGGCGTTATGTTGGGGCTAATTCTCCTCAAGTGGCATCTGACGGGGCAATCCCTGATTCAGGGGGAAAAATGCCATTTAAAATGCAATTTAATTTGGGACAAGTTTTGCTAGGTGTGGGTTGGCTCTTGGGTCTGGCTGCCTCGACACCTTGGCAAAGTTTAGGGGTGGGTTTATTGGTTTTAGGGTTGCTGTGGGAGGAACTGCAACAAAAACTCCAGCCGATCACCTTAAATTATCTGTTTTTCTGGGGCTTACATTTGCTTTGGCTAGTGCAGCGGGTGATCCCCGAACCGTGGCAGGTTAATTCCCGACAGCAACTCATGGCATTTTTTCAAATCGATCAGCTATTCCCATTATTTGGGGTGGGTTTATTTCCCTATGTAATTGGCACGTTGTTGATCGGGACACTGTGTCACCGCACCCCTAGCAAGACTAAGCAAATTGCTAACCAAAAAGCTCAAGCCATCACCGCCATTAATCGTACTGGGGAAAAACTCGCCTTATTTTTAGGGGTGGTGCTGACTGGAATGAGTATGTTTAGCCCCGCCACCCTATGCCTCAATTTAACCCTGTCGGGACTGACTTTATTCGTGATTCAAGCCCAGCGTCCAGCTACGAATTACGATCCCCAAACCAGATTTTTGCCTGAATGGGTGCAGTTAATCTATGGCACACATATTGTTTTGTTGGGGGCGGTGGGTTCTGGGGTATTTCTGCTGTTGCGTCTATCGGGGCGAGTCGTCACCGCCGGTAATTGGCTGATCTTGTTTGTGGTGATGGCTTTATTGGAATGGGGCGTGATCGCAGCAGTCAGTTATGGGCTTAGAAACCGTGAGCATCCATCCCATCTCAAAATTAAAGAATGGATTGATAGTGCTTGGGTCATGGGGATTATATTAAGCGTGATCAGCTATCGCTTATTTAGTGTATCATTCTCTAAAATCGGTACGAATGAAGCGCTAATTTGGCTAGGCATCCCCATTGCAGCGATGGGTTTAGGCTATCTGAAAACCTCAGCCCAAAATCTCCACCAGAATTACTATAGTTATTTTCGCCGCCAGCGTTGGGCCACTAAAATCAGTGTCATTTTTATATTATTAGCTCAGTTTGAATTCTGGCGGTTAGACCAAACCCAAACAGCGCTAATGTTGCCCCCAGTGATTTGGAGCCTATCCATCGGCTGGGGCGTAATGTGGCTCAATACGCGGCAGATCCGTCATGGCATTAATAGTTGGCTGACCATTGGTTTTGGCTTTGTTTGGTCGCAGATTATGGTGTTTTGGTTCAACCAAGGCAGTCAAAATCCCATGCCTAATATAGTGGTTGCCGTGATTTTTATTTTAGGTTTGCAGGTTTTGCATCATCGGTGGCTGGTTCAAGATCAGCGGTTGTTGGCAGCATCGGCAACCAGCCCAGCTAGTCAAAGCTTTACTAAGGGAAATGATCAGCGTCATTACCGCCGCAGTGCCGACCTTTGGACTGGGCTGATTAGTTTGATGGCAGTGATCAGTCATTTTTCTTTAATTGCGCTGAGTTTTACTGCCGATGCTGCCCAGAGAAATTCTGTAAACTCTTACCTGATCGACTGCACTTTAGCTATTGCGGTAATTACTGGCGGCTTGATATATCGCACAGTGCAACAGCGGCAGGCGTGGGCTGAGTGGGTTATTGGTTGGGGCATAGGCTTAACAGTGGCAGCATTGACGGTGATCGCTGGGGGGGATTTCCTCGAGTTAGCAGCGGGGCAAATGGTTTTAGGTTTAGCTAGCCAATATGCGGGGGATTGGTGGGTGAGATGTCAGTCTCAGGGGCAAACTTCATTAACTGAAACCCCATTAACCAATGGGTCAGGCTATGCCAGATCTACCTATGCAATGACTTGGCATGGGTTGCCCTTGGTTTATGGTTTGGTGAGCTTGACTTTATCTTTATTTATGTTCTTTCGGGGTCATGGGTTGATTGTCCTCGGTGTCGCTGCCATTGCAATGGGGGTGGGGCGCAGAGTTCGAGCTACCCCCAACCTGTCAGATGGTCAGTTTAAATTCCTGACTTACACTGGCATGGCAGGGGTGACCTATAGCTTATATGTGCTTTTAATTCAGCAAATATTTGGGCAACCCTTCTTCCCCATGCCCACACAGCTAGATTGGCGTACCGGCGCAAATCTGGGGAATATTTTGATTATGTTTGCCCTATTGCCGGTGGTGCTGGGCTATGGTTATCGCCTTGGCACAAAGCCGATACAGCGTTATTTAAGGATTTCCCGTGATGCAGTCAGTCTTTGGGCCCATTGCCATTGGGTTTTAGGGTTATTGTTTTTGGGACTAGCGGGATTATTTACATTTTCCAGCTTGGGCTACAGCATTGCTTTAACTGTGGCGGTGGCTTTGGCAGTGTATGCCGTTAGTCGCGGTTTAGAAGCGGAGTTTTTCCCTTGGCTCAGCAAAATTACGAGTTTTTCAGCAATAAGTCCGCCAGTGATCAGCGGGATCAATCGGGTTTTTGATCGTTTGGTGGCATTAATCGCCATTGGCTTATTGGGAATAGCCACTGCCCTAACTATCGAAGTTTTCCAGCCCCGCCATACGGACAGCCTCAGTAGCCTGACTCAGCCTTTATCCTTGGGTTTGTGCTTTGCCCATATACTGCCTGTTACGGTTTTGGTCACGGTGGGCCTGGTTTATCGCAGTTGTTATCAAGGTAACAATCCCGATCAAGAAAATCATAACAATGCCCCTAGACAAAGCCAGCCGCAATTTTGGCAAGAGTGGGGCATTGCCTGGGGCATCGAGTTAATTACTTCTGGGGCGGTAATTTTTAGTCACGGTTCGGCCATTGAATTAGCGATCGCTAACTTAGCTTTAGGTTTTGGGGCACAACTGTTAGGGGACTGGTGGATCGAACGCACGGGACAAACTGCCTATCCCCTTAGTTGGCATCTGATCCCCTTGGTATATGGTGGCATGGGTTCCCTGTTGCGGTGGGGCATGACGGCGGATTTTTCAGGATTAATGTCTTTGAGTACGGCATTAATTGGGATTGGTGTGGGGCGGCGTTCCGCTGGGGTGCAGTTTATCTTCCGGCTACTAACTTATTTCTCAATGGCTGGAGCTACTGTTGCTTTTTATGAGTTGCTGTATGACCAATTGCTCGATGGGGGCGCTAATAATTGGTTTAGTGCTGGGATTAATTTGCAGACCCATCGTAGTGATGGCTTAGTGGTGCTGAGTATTTTGGGATGTGGTCTAGCTTATTTATCCCAGTGGTGTCAGCGGTGGCTCATGCCTTACTTGAGATTATCGAGCCACGAACTGGATATTTCTGCCCATTTGCATTGGTTGATAGCAGTGGGCCTAGTGGTTAATGCCAGTAACTTACCCCATCGGCTAGGACTAACATCGCCATTACATCTGTCACCCCTGGGCGGCATCATCGGTGTAGTGGTGTTAATTCCTTTGGCTGTCTATGCTTTTATTCAAGCGAGAATCCCGACCCTAACTACCAGTCCCAAGAGATTCAATCAAGCTAAATCAAATCAAGCTCTGCCCGATCCTGAAGCACCAATAGAAATCAAAGTCGATTTGAGTAATTGCCTCTGGGTCTTTAGTGGTTTAGGTTTAGCATTGCTGGCGGTGGGTTATTGGCTCTGGTTTGCGGCTCGTAGTTATGAACTGATTAACGGACTGATTTTGCCCTACGGTGCGGCTTTGATCTGTGTCGTTAGTGCCGTGCTTTATGGCTTGCCTTGGCAACGGTGGGGCTGGTTTGCGCTGCCTTGGCATTTGGGCGCAGCGGCCTTACCTCTAGTTTTAATCGCCTTGACTACAGAGCAAATTACCAGTACCACCTTGGGTTTAGTGGGGATTTTCTATAGCATTTACGCCTACCTAAAACGACAGATTCGCATTACCTACATCACGGTCTTACTATGGGATTGGGCTTTAATTGGTAGAACCCAAGATATATCAGGATTTATCTACCTGATACACAACTCTCCGTTAGCCTATGCGTTGGTAATTGGCTTATCTGGACTATATCTGACCCATGTAGAGCCAATGTTGCAACAATCCGCCCATGCCCGTAACTTGCGCCATCTATGCCGCATGGTTGTAGTTGGTCTGCTGTGTGCCATTGGCTTTGTGACCACGCTTAATAGTGTCTCCCATGCTTTATTCATGTGGATCTTAACCAGTATTTTTGTGATATGTGGTTTAGCATGGCGGATTAGAGCCTATCTAATTATTGGTACTATTACTTTTGTGGCGTTAGTGCTAGTGCAGGCGATAATTCTAGTCACCCAATATTCTTTCCTGCTATGGGTGATGGGGATTTTCGCCGGAATTGCATTTATTTTTGTCGCCGCTAATTTTGAGTCGCGACGGGATTTTATTTGGGGATTAATGCGTCATGTATTAGATGAATTAGCCCAATGGCAATAGCACTTGCCCTGCAATATAGTCAACCAAAGTAAGAATGGCACGGCTTGAAGGCAATAAATAGCACCACCCCGTCAGGCTTTGCCTGCCACCCCTCCAAAGGAGGGGAATTTGAATCTTTTTCTTTAATTCCCCTCCCTTGGAGGGGTACGCCTTAGGCGGGGGGTGGTCGAGTGCTTTTGATGTGCCAAAATAATTTTAAATAATTATAAATTGCGGGCTAAAAGCTTAAATCTGTTGAAACAGGTTGATTTGCGTAAGTCCTATCACTAATTACCAACCCTAATCATCAACCGGCAACAAATCAGCAGAAAATGCTATCTTGAGAATCGTTGCATCTTGACAGCCCAACCTTGGGATCAACTCCCACTGACTACTTAGAGACACTTCTAGAGCCATTTCTAGAGACATTCCCCCGCTATCGACCCTCTTCCACAGGCTTAACCATGAACTACACCTTACTTTTTCGCCAACAAGCTTGCCTGGCATCCTTGTGTATTGTGTGTGTTTCGGGAGCCAGCAGCGGTTTTGCTAAGCCAGATCCCGCCAATCCGGTGCTAAAAATTGGCATTGTGCAACGCTTTGGCGCAAAACCCGATGATAAGATGACCCTGCGTGCCGCTGATGGTGGGGCTTTAACCCTGCGCTTTACCGGCAGTGATGGCAATAAAATTAGTGTCAAAACCAATGAGATTACCGTCGCGATTGGTCAACTTCCCTTAGCCACACCCATAGTTGACGAAAAGATTATCCTCAGCCATCACCGCAGTTTTGAGAACGCTGCTGCCAGCGCTTTCCATTGGGAAGAACAGGGCATTCCCACCGAAATTGCCCAGCCCCGCCGTTGGCAAGTGTGGGTTAAGCGGGATGTTTATGATTCATGGGTTTCCCGCACGGCTCTATTCTATGTTTTAGCCCTCCAAGACAATCCCACGGTTTCCTTAGATCGGCAAGTGATTCAACAAAAGCCGGTGTTAACTTGGGTGGCTAATGGCTTCCGTTATAACCGCGATCAATTGGAACTAGACAGCAGCACAGGAATTATAGAAGTTAATTATAAAGATCAAAAAAATCGTCCCTACGGCGGCACGATGCAGCTACAACCCAATGCCCATAATAGTTTTACCCTCGTCAATCAAGTTCCTTTAGAAACCTATTTGCGCGGCGTTGTCCCCCATGAAATTGGTTACAATGCGCCCTATGGTGCGGTTCAAGCCCAAGCAATTTTAGCTCGCACCTATGTTTTAGCCAGTGCCCATCGCTTCAAAGTCGATAATTACGAACTTTGCGCCGATACCCAGTGCCAAGTTTATCGTGGTTTAGAAGATACTACCGAATTAGCCGATAATGCCATCCGTGACACCAAAGGACAGGTGCTGACCTATAAAGATCGGGTGATTGATGCGCTGTATTCTTCAACCACTGGGGGAGTTACCGCCAACTATAACGATATTTGGGATGGCACACCCCGCCCTTATCTGCTGCCGATTGTTGATGTTACTACCGGTAGCCTTGCTATTCAAAATCTGCAACTCAATGACGAGAAGCGTTTTCAATCATTTATTGCGAATCCCCCTAGTCCCATGAATGAATCAGGCTGGAAGAATTTTCGTTGGCAACGCAGCAGCAATTTAACGGAAATGACTCAATCTTTGCAGAAGTTCCTTAAACTATCGGGAGATCAGCGGACGAAATTTACGACAATTAAACAAGTCAAAGTTGCCGAAAGAGCTTTATCAGGACGAGTACAGGCTCTAGAAGTAGAAACCGACACCGGCAAAATCATTGTCAGAAAAGATGAGATTATCGATGCTTTTGATGCCCCAGATAGCACGCTCTTCTATCTGCAACCCCAATATGAAGCTAATCCCAAAAATCCGAAACAACCAATTCTCAAAGGCTATACTTTTGTCGGTGGTGGTTTAGGGCATGGGGTTGGCATGAGTCAGACTGGTTCCTATCGTCTCGCTAAAGCAGGCTGGGATTATCGCCAAATTTTGAACTTCTATTATACGAATACGCAATTACAGAATTTAAAGCCGGAATTTTGGCAGTAAAGCGGACTAGTGCAAATTATTACCTCATGTTACGCAGAAGGTTATAAGACCCTCACCCCTAGCCCCTCTCCCTTTTTGGGAGAGGGGAACAAGGAAAAAGCTAAAAATGTCTCTTGCTCCCCTTCTCCCGCTCTGGGAGAAGGGGCTGGGGGATGAGGGCAGATTTTCTATCTACGTAAGGTGAGTTATTACTATGATTTCTGCCCTGAGAATAGCTTAATACCTTCGTTCTTGGGGCGTAAACCGAACTTGATCTACCGCTTGTAAACTCAGATCTACTTGCCGATGGCTAGTTTGGGCAGTTTGATTGTGCCAATAACTCAGAGTATGCCGCAAATAGGTTTGATCATCCCGTGCCGGAAAATCTTCGCGACAATGGGCCCCACGACTTTCCTGCCGCGCTAAAGCACTGGCCATAATCATTTCCCCCACGGTTAATAAGCTCTTTAATTCCAACGCCGCCATCAGTTCCATATTAAATACAGAACTGCGATCATCGATGAGTAAATCATTAACATACAATTCCTTCAGTCCTTGCAATTTCTCTAAACCAGCCGTTAAACCAGCATCCGTCCGAAAAATCCCGCAATGTTCCGTCATGGTATCTTGTAAATTTTGGCGCAGGTGGGCTAAACGAGTTTTGCCTTGCCGTTGCAGTAAATTCTCTAATTGCGACTGGGTCTGTAATTGTAATGCGGCATCATTAAGAATCGGTAAATCTCTGTCTTTCACATACTCCGCAATGGTTTCACCGGCTCTTTTGCCAAACACCACGCATTCCAATAGGGAGTTTGCTCCTAAACGATTCGCCCCATGCACTGAGGCGCAGGCACATTCCCCCGCTGCAAAAAAGCCCGTCACTGTCTGACTGTAACGGTCTAAAACTTGGCAATCAATATTTGTGGGAATGCCGCCCATAGAATAATGAGCCGTAGGACGCACGGGCAATGGCTCGACAATGCAATCTACCCCTAACATTCGTACCCCTTCCTCATGGGCAAAGGGAATCCGACTGAGAATCTTCTCTTTACCCAAATGCCGCACATCTAAATGCACATAAGCACCGCCATTAATACCGCGACCAGCAAGGATTTCACGGGCAATATTGCGGGATGTAATATCTCTAGGGGACAGTTCCATACGATTTTGACTAATGGGATAGTTAGCCATAAATCGTTCCCCTAAATCATTGATTAAGTAAGCTCCTTCACCGCGCACTGCTTCAGAAATCAATACTCCCACCGGATATAACCCCGTAGGATGGAACTGCACAAATTCCATATCCTGCAAAGGTAAGCCGGTAGCCGCAGTCAAACATAACCCATCCCCTGTGGAAGCAAAATCATTGGAAGTGGTATTAAAAACTCGCCCATAGCCACCGGTCGCAAATAGAACCGCTTTAGCCCGAAATACCCGAATTGTCGCAGTTTCTAAATGATAAGCCACCACTCCTTTCACCATGTCATCTTCATAAACGAGGCTCATGACATACCATTCCTGATAAATGGTCACTCCCAAACGCAGCAGATTCATCACCAATTCATGGAGAATCGCATGGCCGGTTTTATCAGCAGCATAGCAAGCTCGCCCATGACTATGACCGCCAAAGGGACGCTGGGCAATCAGTCCCGCCTCATCCCGTGAAAATAACACCCCTAAATGTTCTAAATCGATAATCACTTCCGGAGCAGATTGAGTCAGTACTGCCACCGCATTTTGATCGGCTAAATAATCGGAACCTTTGACCGTATCAAAAGCGTGACTTAACCAATTATCATTGGGATCGAAGTTCCCTAAAGCAGCAGCAATTCCCCCTTGAGCCGCTACGGAATGGGAACGAATTGGATGCACTTTAGAAATCAAACTAACTTTAAGTTGTGGATTTTGCTGCATTACAGCCAAAGCCGCTCGTGAACCAGCTAAACCACCGCCCACAATTAATACATCTTGATCTAGAGGATCGGCTCCAGAATTATTAATCTTGTTAGTCATAGTTGCTTAGTTGGCTTGTGTCGATTAGCGAGCATTTTAAAAATGCCCCATCTATTTTATGAGATCTATAGCTCACAAATTATGTGTAAATGCTTAAGACTATCTAAATCGGAATCATGAAATAGTTTAAAAAAATTTCTTACTTTGTAAGATTAGTAAGATACTAAAATCGACAAATCTTAGCTGGTTTAATGGGACAAATTTTATGCTGAATCTTATTTTGACGCACATCTAAAGAATTTAATTTTGTCAAAGTTTTTAGTAGCTTAATATCAGAAATTTTATTATTACTCAGGCTTAAGAATTTTAATTTATTTAATATAGATAAAGGTTGAATTTGACTAATCTGATTATTGTTGAGATACAAATTTGTTAATTGTTTTAAGTTGCTTAAGGCTTTAATATCAGCAATTTGATTGTATGATAAATAAAGTTTAGTTAACCGTGTCAAACGCCCCAAAGATTTAATATCTTGAATACGATTATTCATCAAATATAATTCAGTTAGTTTGATTAAATTACTTAAGGATGATAAATCGACAATACGGTTATTATCTAGCCATAGTGAAGTTAACTTATTTAAATTTTTTAAAGCTTTTAGATCGCTAATTTGATTGTTATCTAGTCGTAATTCTTCTAACTTAGTTAAATTAGCTAGAGGCTTAATATCTTTAATTTGATTGTAACTGAGCCAAATTGTTGTGGATTTATTCAGCTTGGCTAATGGCTTAATATCACTAATTTTATTATAACTCAAACTTAAAAAAGTTATTTGATTCAGTGATTGCAGCGGTTGTAAATCACGAATTTGATTATGGGTAAGCCACAACTGATTGAGATTAATTAGTTTCCCCAATGGTTTTAAATCGGTAATCTGATTATGCTCTAATTCTAATTTATTGAGATTATTTAAACCACTTAGAGGTTGTAGGTCGCGAATTTGATTGTAACTGAGATTCAGATAATTTAAGTTGCCTAAATAAGTTAGAGGGAAAATCACTCTAATTTGATTATTGCTTAGATTTAAGTAATTTAGTTTAGTTAAATTAACTAAAGGCTTTAAATCACTAATTTGATTACCCTCAAGGTTCAGTCGAGTTAATTCTGTGAGGTTTTCTAAGGGTTTTAAATCGGTAATCTGATTATGACTAAGATTGAGATGAGTTAATTTACGAAATAAACCCAATGGTTTTAGATCAGTAATTTGATATTTACTTAAATCCAGTGTTGTAAAATCCTGTAATACATCAGCCGCTAATTGACAATCATCCTGTCCAGATTTCTTGAGTAATACAGTAATTGTGGTTTTAGTTTTTTCTGGCAATAAATTTTTTTGCTCACACCATTGCACAAATTCTTCGGACGGATTATTTACTGCTTGATTAATCACCGAACCAATAGCCGAATTAGCACCTGCATTAATGCTATAGGACGATAGCTGACTGATTCCGATCAGTAAAATTGATGCTGCCAAGTTATTTGTCATGTTTAGACCAGATATAAGTTCGATTAAATATATCTAATTTTAGTATCTGATTTTAGTTAAATAATTCTAAATTTTCAGTTGCGTAATTTATCATAATTCTAGACTAGATTTAATCAGAATATCATCTAGAATTATGATCAGAAATAACGCTTTCCAGATATTTTTCGCTATTTCTAGGGGATTCGATTACCGCCGCCAGCGATCAAATTGATCTTCAGAACAACCGTTAATGTATTGATTAAAAACCCATCCTTGTAAAGGTACAAATCGTTCATTTGGTACATAACCATAAACCCGTGCTGCAATGCGAATCCATTTACCACCATTACCGTCAACAGTTCCAGAACTTACCACTCTGACTCCATCACCAGTATTGAGAGTTCCAATTGGCTGATCATTTGTATTTGGATTCCGACGCACATTAACACCATCTGTGTTGATAAAGCTACAAACTGTATTATTTCTCACTTCATCATCATAATTTGCATAGTCATTTTGATTCATTTGCGCCAAAACTGGTGTAGGTTGCACTGCTAACTGCACTCCTAACGCCATCATGGAGATTAATGCAGTAAATTTACTCATAAGCGATTCCTTTGGTATTTAGGCTTTAATCAAGTCACCTTAGCTATTCATTATCTCCTAGATTCTGCCTTTGGCTAGAGGTGATTCCTGATAAATGATGAGAAATTAATCATTGCTTAAGTATGTGCTAGCTCTGGCTATTTCTATTACTAATCCACGTCGTTACCCAATGCTATCGCTTTATCCCACATTTGATCTGGCGCTATCAGTGTCTATTCTTTCCATTGCTTTTGCTCATAAATTACTGACAAATTAATTCCGTAATCTCTAATTGACTTTCTCTTAGCTGTTGCAGTTGATTTGTCAGAGTGAATTTACCAAAAAAATGGGAATTTGTAGCATCATCGCAGCGCTATCTCCAAATCCAATTCACTCCATCGGCAAATCAACCATGCACACTCAACTCAAACGCTGGGAGTCGCCCCGCTATGAAGGGCGTAACCACAAAGGCAAAGGCGGCACGGCTCGCCAACGTCAACGCCGTAAGCAAATGCAAGTCCTACGCCGCAAACTTCAGGCGATTACTAACTAATTCCTGACTCAATAGCGCCCAAATCAGATAGTCAATATCATTAATCTGTGGCTTTACCCCGTCCCGCCCAACGTTTAATGATATTGCTATCAATATCTAATTGATCAAAGGTTCTCGCTACCACAAAATCAACTAAGTCATTAATGGTTTGTGGTTGATGATACCATGCGGGAATAGCGGGTACGATTCTGGCTCCGGCTTCTGCTAGAGCGGTCAAATTCCGTAAATGAATTAAGCTAAAAGGGGTTTCTCTGGGCACAATTACCAGTTTACGCCCTTCTTTGAGATGCACATCGGCGGCTCGTTCTAGTAAATCGGAACTGATGCCGTGGGTGATTTTTGCTACCGTAGACATACTGCATGGAATCACCACCATGCCTAAGGTGCGTACTGAGCCACTGGCAATGGTTGCGGCAATATCGGCGAAATTGTGACAGGTAAGACTGCCAGTTTCTTCTTGGCATTGTTCGCGCCAGAATAATTCCTGTTGGGTGGGATTGACAGGCATTGGTTGCTGGTGTTCGGTTTGCCAAACTGTAATAGCAGCCTTAGAAGCGACAATTTCTACGTGATAATGATTCGCGAGCAAAAACTTGAGGGCACGCACAGCATAAATCATTCCAGAAGCTCCAGAAACTCCCATGACCACCGTAGGTTGAGAAGCATGATTTGCAGAAATAGGATCAGACATGATGGAATTTAAGATTTAAGTGCAGCAGCACCGTGCTTGATGGTAATTAGCTCCTATTGTGCCATGATCCTACTGCGGCATTTGGGTTATAAACTCCAAATTTTGCTTCACAGTGCGCTCTGCTTTAATAGTTTGGGTAATTTCTGTCCTAATGCGTACTTCATAGCCGGGTTTGAGCCAAGGATAGCAATAACGCCCAACGGGAATTTCGTATTGATCACCACTACTCGTCCGAGTGATCTTCATCCCATCATTGGGTTGTTGCTGATTAGACGGAATCTTAAATGTGAGCCGTTGCCGCTCCTGATAAGTTTCACTGGCCGTACCAATGGCGGACTGTTTGCTCTGGCAAATCAATTCTATTTGACTACTGCGCAATAATTGCCGTAAATTACCGCGATCTACTATATTTAGAGTGATCTCTCGCCCTTGCCCATTGAACTTGTCAGTTAAGACAAAACTCGTCAAGCGCTGCGGTGCAAAACCACCCGTGATTTTAGCCACTTCTATATTCTCGGCATTACGGAACGTCTCATATTCAATGGTGTCGGGAATCTGCCAAGAGAATTGAGCTACTTCATCAAAAGGATTAGTTACTTTCGCGCCCACTGGTACTAGTTCGATACCTAAACTTTGGGGTGTACCATTGGCAGCCCATTCAATGCGATGGCGTGGGCGCAGGGTTTCTTGCAGAAAGACATAATTATTACTCACTTGGGAACCACTAGCGAGCAATTGCCGTAAACCTTGCTTTCTGACCCAAACATTTGCCACTAGGGTTTCGGTTTTATCCACGGCATCCCGTAACAACGCCATAGATGATAGCCGTTCCGTAGGAATAGATGGCACTGGCACAAGGGTTACTCTGCCATAACTGCCTTTTTTGCCATTATTCCCATTACGTCCGGGAGCGCCATTAGTTCCCGCCTGACAAGTATAGGTTTTACCATAACTAGGGCGACGTTCCATGCGATATTCCCAATTGCCACTAGTCCAAGGACGATTCCGATATTGTCGCCAATTTTGGATATAACTATCAGAACCACTACTATAATCTCCAGAATCTCCCCCACGACACAAACCGGAACTAGAACCATCGCTCTGCCACCGCCGTGATTCTTCGCTAGGTGGGGGACTGCCAGCGGGTGGGGTAGATTGTGCGGGGCGACGTAATCGCTCATAGGTGCAA
The DNA here is from genome assembly GCA_037130765.1 of Pseudanabaena sp. ELA607. Classification (GTDB taxonomy): domain Bacteria; phylum Cyanobacteriota; class Cyanobacteriia; order Pseudanabaenales; family Pseudanabaenaceae; genus JBAXSK01. The sequence goes on along the minus strand of JBAXSK010000030.1, from coordinate 1,206 downwards.
TAATTTACCGTCCATTGGGACACGGTACAACCACAGCCCCGCCCCCCAATTTGCCCTCTGCCACTGCGCCCCCCTTCGCCACCGTGATTGATTAATTGAATTTGTCTTAAATTAGCGATATTGTCAAAAAATATGGTGACACTGCCGCCATTACCGCCGTTACCGCCATTGCCACCGCGACCACCGTTGCCGCCCGATGCCCCAACCAGCGAGAATTCAGGACGCTCTGGTTGCTCACAGACCGTAGCATCTTGGCCAATATTGCCATCGGTGCCATCTTCGCCATTACCGCCACGTAGATCGTAGCTTTGCGCCGTACCATCAGCGTTAATTTGTATGGGTGGCTCGGTACTGCCGTTGCGTCCATCTTGTCCAGGGACTCCTGTTTCACCAGTTTCGCCAAATCTCGTATCAGCCCAACTGCCAGACATGGGTAATGTGATTAAACTAATAGCTAAGGGCAACAGATAGCTATGGAATGACAAGATGTTTTTAGACATATTTCGGCATAATAACTAGATTTTATTTTAGCTTGATCTGAGTAAATGTGGCTGATGATCATCTAGTTTATGAGATGGTCAATTGGTATTTGAATCATTGCAGTAAATGCGAGCGCTAATTTTGCATTTTCTTCTGAGTACACTGTAAACGACAGCGCCACCTGTTAACGTGAAGTTCGACAGATTAAAAACAGGGCTAAGGAAGGAGCCAAAGCAGGTTTAGTGTCGCGATAGGTATGGGCAATCAAGTCTGAGAGGAGGTTAGTCCATATTGCTGAGTTGTTTTAGTTCTTAAACCTAGTCTGATGATGTTCTTTCTCTTCTGTCTACTACGTCGAACTCACGTTATATTACAGAAACTGCGCCGGATCAATCGGTTCTCCATCTTTGCGTACTTCAAAATGTAAATGAGGACCGGTCGAAAATCCTGTGGAACCCACTGCGGCAATCGGTTGTCCCTTATTGACTCCTTGCCCTTCTTGCACATAAACTTCGCTAGCATGGGCATATAACGTAGTTAAACCATTGCCGTGATCAATAATTACGGCGTTTCCATAACCACCATACCAATCAGCAAAAATCACCGTACCCGCGTCGGCGGCATAAATTAGTTCGCCATGATCTGCACCAATATCCATACCAGAATGGAACCGCTCATAACCTAAAATCGGATGGGTGCGCCAACCAAATTCGCTAGTAATCGGAC
>JBAXSK010000003.1:0-61220 GCA_037130765.1 Pseudanabaena sp. ELA607 | reverse complement strand
CATAGCGGACTGTATCTTTGTCTGCGCCGCCATCGATTATGTCGTTGCCTTGACCACCAAAAAGGTCATCGTTGCCATCTTCTCCAAATAGTCGATCTACACCACCACTGCCTTTTAATGTGTCAAAGCCATCTCCTGCTGTGATGATATTGTCATTATTGTCACCAATGATTTCATCATCAAATTTAGAACCGACTACGTTCTCAATGTTGAGGATTTTGTCAGTTTTTCCAAATCCATCAGTAGCTTGATTTGCCCCTAAGTTAACTTTGACTTTGGCTAGGTTTGGATCGTACCGATAGCTAACGGTGTCATTGCCATCTCCACCATCAAGAGTATCACCACCGTCATTGCCAATAAGCAAATCGTTGCCATTTAGTCCCTTAATGTCATTACTGAAATTATTACCAATCAGAACATCACTAAATGTAGAGCCAATAACATTTTCTAAGTCGTTAGAAAATGTTTTCTTACTTATAGTTTCAATTTGAGATTCGATAGATGCGATAGGTTTTTTAGGATCGTTGTTAGGAACTACATTAATTCCAAGAGGAAATGTTACTTCGTCTGTTTCAAAATCGAATCTGTCGGTAAAACCAAAACCATCTTGTGCACGTGCTGCCTCAACCTCAAAGATGCGTTCTATAACAGATGCAACGCTGGAATATTTTTTGTTGTCAAGATTTACAACAACGCCGTCAATAGAAGTTTCATAGGTAACGGTGTCAATTCCCTCTCCTCCACTAATTTTATCATTACCCTCATCACCTCTTAAAATGTCGTTACCTTCACTACCAAATAACTCATCTTCATCTGATCCGCCGAATAGCAAATCATCACCTTCTTCGCCATTAAGGTAATCCTTCCCTCCTTCACCACTCAGAATGTCAAAAGTTCCAAAATCATTAGAACCACCAAAGAGTATGTCATCATCAGAACCACCCTTCAATTCATCAGCACCAGAGTCACCTAGTAAAAGGTCTTCACCAGAACCACCAGATAGGAAGTCATCACCCCCATTACCGACTAACCTATCAGCATCTTCTCCGCCAGAAAGTATGTCTGCGTTGGCTCCTCCAGCGAGAATATCATCCCCAACGCCTCCATCTAACACTGTGCTAATTGTAAGGTTAGGGTCAACCGAGATAAAATCATTGCCAGTACCTGCGGAGCCAATGATTTTGGTTACATTGGAGTAATTAGTATCTTGTACATTAAACGCAAATATATCTAGAATCGCTTGATTCTCTTTGTTTCTCGAAATCTGAAAAACTTCATCGACAACTTCTTTTTTGATTCCACGCAATTCACTATTGGAACCGATATTGAGCGTTATATCACCAGATTTAGGACTAGCAAACATTGGCTGAATTTGCGTGTCAGGATTGCTAGCACTATCACTATTATTCCCAAACGTAAATAATGTGGTTCTGAATATCTCTTTGGTAAATTCTTTGTAAAGCCTTTTACCAAATAACTTTGCTTTAGGTCCAATTCTAAAGAAGACATCTAAAAACAGATCTACATTACCTGTTACGCCAGTCTTAAACAAATCAAAATTCTCGACATTAGCGATGCGGAACTTGTTGTTGTCTCCAGCTTCTTTAGGCAAGAAGAATCGAACACCATCTACTCCAGCATCTATTCCACCTACTCCCCCAGCTGCCGCTACAGTCGCTGAAACTTCAGCAGTAATTGCCAGTTTGGGCTTAAGAATAAGAATAGGGTTGACATTATCAATAAATAAACCTTGAAGGGGCGACTTGCCTTGATTTATGCCAGAAGTATCAAATCCAAATGTAATTGGACCGCTAGCCAGACTAACGCCACCCGTAACGCCAAAATTTGCATTAAGAATACCCGGCAAAGGTGGAAGTGGAATTGTAGTTGTAATATTAAAATCAGCCTTCAATTCAGCGAAGGGCTTAATTGTAAACTTGAACAAATCTATATCCTTGCCAGAAAGAAGATCAACAACATTTTGTGAATTCTCAAAAATTGGGAAAGAGAAATTTAGTTTATTGTTGTCACCCTTTGCTTTAGCGAGGAATTCTTGTAAACCAGATCCTAATGAAATAGTTGGAAGTGGGATAATACCATCTGCGTTTACAGAGAAGCTTGTTAAAGGGACAACAGGATCATTTATTATGCTTTTGGCTGCATCAAAGATACTCGCAACCGAGCTAATGTTTTCAAAAAATGCCTTTACTGGTCCCGTATCAACACCTAGACCTAGCGGGGACGGATTTGCTATAAAGCTCAAAATATTAAGTTTATAGATTTTATCTAAGCCAGGAACGTTAGTATTGAGGATGGTATTGATCTTGTCGAGAGGTTGGATAATCTTATTGACCTGAGCAAAAACAGGTCCAGTAAAAGTCTTCACGAAAGAACCTGTGTCTAGCCCAATGTTAAAATTAAAACTAGCGCCTATTGACTTAGACAATGATATATCTGAGGCGATATCGACTTTAAAGTTTGGGAAGGCACTACTTCCGAACTTTGTGGATAAAGAAAGTTTATTTACATTGAGTTGGAGTTCACCGTTTGCGCTACCAACATTAACAAAGTTTGGGTCGCCGAGTGCCGTATCAATTTGATTATTGATAATTTCAGCAATTTTACTTACATCGGCATCTTTTAACGCTTTATTGGCATTTTGAATACCTAGGAGCAGCTTTCCATACAGTGATACTGAGTCCGCGCCGAAGATTGTTTCAGGTGGTTTGAATTTACCTAAAGCTGTCTCTAGATTCGTTAAAGTTAGTTGAGCTTGTTGAAGAGTAGTTGCCATGTTAATAAAACCTTGTTTATATACTAAAACTTGTTGTAGAGAAGAAAGAAAAAGTCAATGATTCGCAAAAAAACTAGAAAGTAAACGAACTTCTAATCACCCCAATCACCCCTCCATCACTAGCCCGATCCTGATTCGGTCTAGTCAAATAGATGATCCCTGGAGTAATAGAAATATTCTTAGAAACTTGGAACCGATAGGAAGCCTCAAGATGGAAACCAGTCGCCCGATCTAAAGGAACCCCAACCCCAGCCTTAACCAGAGTCGGTTGCTGACCAAAAGTAAACGCCGCCAGATTGCCCTCACTAAATAAGTCAGGAAGCACCAACTGCACCGCATAATTAATCACCTCCGCATTCCTAACAAACCCAGTCGCCGTCGCACTGGTATAACCAAACCAACCAGCCAACTGCACCCTCGGACTGAAATCATAGCGGAACTGCAAAGCACCAGTATTAGCCGAGATCGGAATCCCTCGGATATCGCCATTATCATCAAACGCCAAAGTCGAGCGAATGCTACCCGATCGCGTATCCACACCAAACGAAGGCGAAAAAGTATTAGCGTAAAACAAACCCAAATTTAGCTGACCCAAATAGGCATTGATGTTCGCAAAAATTGTGCGTCCACCACCAGTCAAACCGCCACCAGTTGTCGTCACCACACCCGTATTCGGGTCGATCTCTTTAACAATAGTAGGAGACTGAGCCGCACGGTTTTCAGCAATATACCCAACCGTCGCCGCCAGACTTTCACCAAACTTGTACCTTAAACTTGCACCAGCACCAGTCGCCTGAGTGTACAAAGCAGGATTACTTTTCGCAAAATTAGAAATTGCACCAGTAGCACTATTGTTAAGCGGCGTAACTGGATCTACACCAACATAGGTGACATCAGTAATCGCCGTTCCCACATAAGCCCTCAGATTATCGACAACAGGGAAACTGTAGATCAAATTATCGAGGACAAAAGTGTTACCAGTTGACTGACTATACAAAAGCCTCGTTTCATTAACGCTAGGCGCAATCGGCGGCTCCGCATTCTGGGCGCTCAACCGAATATTGAGATTATCCTTGCCTGTAAAACTAGTATTTAAATTCAGTCGAGTCCTGTAACCAAGCGTAGTATTGTTGGTCGAGCCTTTACCACTCGTCGTTGACCCAACTAACAGAGCAATTACTTCACCATTGAGCTTAGTCGTGGTCGAAAATTGTTGCGCCTCCAGCTTAGCCACTTTCGCATCTAGCGCATTCACCCGACCTCTTACAGTCGCAAGATCCGCTGCAAACTCGCTCTGAAGCCTTTGCAGAGTCGCTAAGTCCTCTTTGCTTACCTTGTCAGTTAGCCGCCCTGCCGAAATAATCTCATTAATCTTGTTTAAGCAAGCATTCAAACCCGCAGCAAACTCATAGCGGCTTAAGGGCTTATTGCCTCTATAGGTTCTATCAGGGTAGCCAGCAATGCACCCATATCGTTCAACCAATGACTGTAAAGCCGTAAAAGCCCAATCTGTTGAGCGCACATCACCAAGCTGATAAACTAACGTTAACTGGGATAAATCACCATTCTGTGTAGATATCGACTGAATATCAGCATCAGGGATGATTTTCTCGATTTCAGCAGACGCACTTGATGGACTTAAACTTAATGGCATCAGAGATGCAACGAACCCTAAACTTACGAACATCAACCTATTCATAAACAAGCCTCACACTTACATCAATCAAATCTACGCGAACTTTTAAGTTTCTCGTTCCTTATATAAGTGAATCGAAAATGCAAGGAATTTCTAGATGCATAAACCCTAAACTATATCGATCGCATTTGTCGGTCGGAAAAAGGTAGGAAAAGGTCGGTAAAAAGGTCGGATCTTTTTATGTAGGTTTATATAAAAAGTTTTTTAATATAAGATTAATGTGAGAAAATTTTGAGATGAGTTGGTTTGAGGCTTTTTATGACAGATACAGAGGCGATCAACCAAATAAACGATCATTTCAAGAAGTAATGTTGGCGAATGATGTATTATAGAGATAGTCGCTCTGCGTAATACCATGTTTTATCCTCGTCTTAGCGGCGATCGCTATATCAACCCACTCACAGATTTTGGCTTCAAGCGACTATTTGGAACCGAGCCAAATAAAAACCTGTTGATTGATTTCCTTAACGTAATATTACCAACTCAACATCGGGTCAAAGATCTCACCTATCGCAGTACCGAAAACCTTGGCAATACTCCCATTGATCGCAAGGCAGTCTTCGATCTTTACTGTCAAAGCGAAAAGGGCGAGAAGTTTATTGTCGAAATGCAAAAGGCTAAACATAATTATTTCAAAGATCGCAGTATTTACTATGCATCCTTTCCCATTCAAGACCAAGCGGAAAAAGGAGATTGGAACTACAAACTTGATCCAGTTTATACGATTGGGATTTTAGACTTTGTTTTTGATGAAGATAAAAACGATGACACTCTTTTACATATTGTTGAACTCAAAGATCAAAATTGCCGAGTTTTCTACGAAAAACTGAAATTTATTTATCTGGAATTACCAAAGTTCAAAAAAACAATTGATCAACTAAGCGACCATTTTGACAAGTGGTTATTTTTACTGAAACATCTACCCGAATTAGAAGAGCCGCCTTTACCGTTGCAAGAAAATGTATTTATGCAACTGTTTGAAGTTGCACGGATTACGAACTTTTCTCCATCTGAAAGAGAAGCCTATGAAAACAGCTTAAAGTACTATCGAGACATGAATGGTGTCATCGAAACAGCACGAGAGGAAGGGAAAGCTCAAGGGGTGCAAGAGGGAAAAAGCTCGCTTTTGTTAAAACTGCTTTCTCTCAAACTAGGAAACATACCTGATGAAATTAAAGTTCTGTTGCACGGGTTAGCACCAGAAATGTTAGATGTATTGAGTGAAGCTTTGTTTGATTTAGAAAGTTTGGAAGATTTACACGATTGGCTCAAAAATATTAATAGCTAACAATAAGTATGAGAATGGGCGATCGGCTATTTCATAAATCATCGTGTAGTGGTGATCGCTAAATGTTCTTGTTTTGCCTGAAATGTCAAAATTGAACTAGCGATCACCACTAATTTTTTATGAATAAATGGATTTTATCGAGCATTTTTACAAGCCTGCACAGCAGAAGCTTCACTGATGTCAGTTCTCACATTTTGAGTTTGCCAGCCAGCAAAGCCTTCTCGTGGAAAAGCACTGCAAGAAAATTGAGTGCGCGTACACACTAACTTACGTTCATACATCAGCTTTTTCATACAAGATGCGATTGCTTCTGGCGATCCACTGGAATCATCATTCCTTGAGTCACGCCGATCATCGTCTCGGTCTCTATACCTTCTAGGACGCTCATTTTGTTCAGCACAGGTTCGTTCTGCTTTTGCAAGAGCATCCCTGCTACTAAGATCTCCTCCTTCTCGGCTGTAGTAAAAATCTCTATATTTTTTAATGCATTCAATTCCTTGATCAGTTCTTGAAGTCTGAGCGGATGCTGAAAAGACTTCTATTATCGATAAATTGATCACAACAATGCCAAGGGAAATCAAAGATCGAAAAATGAAAATGTTAATGTTCATTGGCTTATGACTCCTAAAAAAATAAATTAAAAAAGGGAGTATCTCCAACAACACTTGAAGATACTCCCTGAAAAATTCAAGGTGAGGAAATGAAAAAATATCCGTACTGGAATTGAAACTAGAAGCGGAAACGAGCAGTCAATTCAGCGACAAAGGCAGTACCGAGTGGTGCGTCTCCACTTCCAGATGCTGTGAAGCCATTAACAGTACCAGTACCAGTTACCTTGGCATTACCCTGTGCAAACATCCGAAATCCCAACCCTAGATCAAGATTATCGCTCACTGCATAGGTCACACCTGCTTTGAGTTGATAGGCAAAACTAGAACCAGAAGCTGAAACTGAACCAGCATTACCAGCATTATCTTTGAGTCCGAGATCTGCCGAAACAAACGCCAACCCTAAGCCCCCGCCAACATAGGGCTTAAACCCACTACCTGTGGGAATATCATAGTAACCATTAGCCATCAAAGCAATGGTTGAGAATCCACCTGTTGCACTAACATTTGGAACTGATGAACCATCAAGATCTTGTTTCACGTATAGCAATTCACCTTCAGCACGAAAGTCTTGAAACTGATAACCAACAGCACCGCTAACACCAAGCCCGCTCTTTACTGGATTTTGAATTAGACCATTGACAGTTCCGCCATTACGTCCAAAAAATACTAGAGGACTGAGACTGGCATAAAAACCTTCAGAGCTTTTGGCTGGTGGTTTCGCAGGTGTGCGAGACGCTTGAGCGATTGGAGCAGGAGCATCGACAACTAGATTCGCGGGCGCTGTGAGGCTGACAGTTCCTTTTAAATCTGCGGCTCTACCAACACTTCTTATGACAGTATCAGTCTTGGATTCCGATACAGTGGGAATATTTGCTTCGGCAATAGCTGTAGGTTGATTTTGCTTAGCCGTAACTTCTTCTTGCTTAGCCGTAACTTCGCCAGCCTGAGCGCTATGGCTGTAACTCATACTAGCGATCACACTGGAGGTGATCACCGCTAAACTCAAAAACTTAGCTGAACTTGAACCAACATGAATCATCGTAATTACACTCCTCAAAGAAATAGCTTAGATAAACATCTTGAAAATATACAAATGTTTAAGATGTGCAAATCCTAAACTATAGCGATCACATTTGTCAGTCAGAAAAAGGTAGGAAAAGGTCGGTAAAAAGGTCGGATCTTTTTATGTAGGTTTATATAAAAAGTTTTTTAATATAAGGTTAATGTGAGAAAATTTTGAGGTGAGTTGGTTTGAGGATTTTTATGACAGACAAAGAGGCGATCGCTTTAGTTAAAGAACTATTGCCGAGCCTAGATTGGACAGAAGTGCGGGAAATCGTGTTCAAGCAGTCTTGGGACGGATATACCTATACAGACATTGCGATTGATTCAGGGTACGACGATGGGTATGTTAAAGATATTGGGGCTGAGTTGTGGCGATCGCTGTCAAAAGTACTCAACGTCAAAGTCACCAAAAATAATTTTCAGACAGTTCTCAAACACTATACCGAAACCAAACAACAGGAATCCACCGCCTTAAAGCTTCCTGTTTTCAAAAAAGCTGCCGACATGGGAGAAGCGATCGATGTCTCACAGTTTTATGGACGTACGCAGGAATTAACGACTCTCAAAAAATGGATCTTAGGCGCTCGCTGTCGGGTAATTACTTTATTGGGAATGGGAGGACTAGGCAAAACTTCCCTATCAGTGAAAATTGCGGAAGAATTGCGCGGACAATTTGATTATGTAATCTGGCGATCGCTGCGTCACGCGCCAGCCTTTGAAGATAAAGTTACAGACTTGATTAAAATTATTTCTGCTCAGGAAGTAATCGCACTACCCAAAAATTACTATGAACAAATTACTTGTTTGATTGAATATTTTCGCAAATTTCGTTGTTTGTTAGTTCTGGATAACTTCGATACCCTATTAGAACATGGTGATGCGAGGCATCCCTATTTGGAAAATTATGAAGCCTATGGCGAACTCCTATGGCGATTGGGCGAAACCAGTCATCAAAGTTGTATCTTGATTACTAGTCGTGAAAAACCTCCTGAAATCGCAACATTTGAGGGCGATGCTCTGCCCGTGCGTACTTTTAATTTAGGAGGCTTGGAAACTAGCGCCGCCGAAGCAATTCTCTCTCTCAAAGGATTATCAGGGACAGAATCAGAAACAAGGCAATTGATCAATTGCTATGGGGGGAATCCTCTAGCGCTGAAGATTGCAGCTACCGCGATCCGCGATCTTCATGAAGATAGAATTGAGTGCTTTTTGATGGAAGGGACAACCGTAGTTAAAGAGATTGGGAATCTGCTCGACCAGCAATTTAGGAAACTATCCAATGCTGAAAAAGACGTGATGTATTGGTTGTCCATTCATCGTGAACCCGTTATCTTCAAGGATTTGCAAGCTGATTTTATATCAAAAATTTCTCAATCAAATCTAATGACCACGATCGCCTCATTACGCTGGCGGAGCTTGATTGAAAATATGGGTGGCGGCTACACCCAACAATCTGTAGTGATGGAATATATAACCGAAAAATTGATTGATATCTTCTGTCAGGAGATCATCACCGCCACACCGCAATATCTGTTCACCCATGCGCTCATTCAAGCCCAAGAGAAAGACTATATTCGTGACAGTCAGAGAAGCTTAATCGTTCAGATAATTGTTCACCGCTTAGAAATATCCCTAGGATCTAAGCAGAGAGTTCAAAAACAACTGCGTGACATGATTGCGAAGTTGCAAAAATCTCGACTAAATCCCTTGTCTATGAATCATTATGGCGCGGCGAATCTACTGAATTTATTAGTGCAGTTAGGAACCGATTTAACGGGGTATGACTTTTCGGGATTGACTTTTCGCAACTGTGATTTGCGATCGCTCAAATTACATCGCGTCAACTTCACCCAAGCAACTTTTCACGATTGTCTATTTGCAGGAGACTTTGGCAGCGTCACCAGTGTCGCCTTTAGTCCCGATGGTGATTATCTGGCGACTAGCGATACCAATGGATGTGTTTATATTTGGGAAGCTACTACGGGTAAGCAATTGATTCTTTGTAAAGAACAGGTGATCAACCGAGAAGAAAACATTTGGATTTGGAGTATTGCTTTTAGCCCGATCTCCCCAATTATAGCTAGTAGTGGACTTTCTTCGACGATCCAGATCTGGGATGTGAACACAGGCAAAATTCTCAGATCTTTAAATGGACATACTTGTCAAATCACCTCAGTCGTCTTTAGTCCCGATGGTAAACTTTTGGCAAGTACTTGTCACGATCATACGGTCAAAATTTGGGATGTAGCCACGGGTAAATGTTTGCAAACATTACTCGGACACGAAACCTGTGTATGGGCGGTGGCGTTCCATCCTCAAGGCAAAATTCTTGCTAGTGCAGGGGAAGATCGATTAATCAAGATTTGGGAATTACGCACAGGGAAATGTATTCAAGATCTCGCAGGACATCAACATTGGGTAAAAGCGATCGCCTTTAGTCCCAATGGTCGAATGCTAGCAAGCGGTAGTTTCGATTTCAGCGTCAAAATATGGAATCTCGATACAGGTTTATGGGATTGCGCGATGACTTTGCAGGGACATAAAGGCGTTGTGACCTCGGTGGTATTTAGCCCTACGGGCGATCGCTTAGTCAGTGGTTGTTACGACAACAGCATCAGAGTTTGGGATGTGGCTTTAGGAAAATGTGTAGATACACTCAACAAACATAGTAATCGAATTTGGTCTGTGGCTTTCCATCCGCAAGGAAAACTCATCGCCAGTGGTGGAGATGATCATGCGATCAAAATTTGGGAACTGCGAACAGGAAAATGTACCAAAACTCTTCAAGGACATAGTAATGCAGTCTATGGAATTGCCTATAATTCTGCTCAAAAAATATTAGTCAGTGGGCATGAGGATCAAACTATTAAAATTTGGGATCTCAGCCTCAATGATGCGCCAAATTTAAGTGCTGAACAAACTGCTATACAACCTTCTTTTGTATTACATGGACATACTAATCGGGTCTTTTCCGTATCTTTAAGCCCTAATGGAAAGTTGCTTGCGAGTGCCAGTGGCGATCGCCTGATTAAGCTCTGGAATTCACAGACAGGCAAAAACCTGAAAACCTTGCATGGGCATCAAAGTTGGGTCTGGAAAGTCGTCTTTAGTCCCGATGGCAAGCTTCTCGCCAGTGGTAGTTATGATCGCACCATCAAAATTTGGGATGTTCAGTCGGGTGAATGTTTGCAAACATTAGTAGGACATCCCAGTTCTAATCTAGCGATCGCCTTTAGTCATGATGGCAAGGAATTATTTAGCAGTGGCTACGAAAAGAGCGCGAAACGCTGGGATTTAGAAACAGGAAAATGTCTGCATAGTTGGGAAGCGGATGACAATAATCGGGTTTGGGCGATCGCCGTCAGTCCAGACGATCAATATGTAGCAACAGGTGGCGATGACCGCATTATCAAATTATGGAATGTGCAGACAGGTGATTGTGTCCATAAATTTTCTGGACATACCAGCCAAATTCTCGATTTGTTGTTCACACCCCAAGGCGATCGCCTGATTAGCTGTAGTAGCGATCGGACAGTCAAAATTTGGAATCTGCTTACAGGGATTTGTATGAGAACATTACAAATTCATCTCAATTGGGTCTGGGCAGTTGTTTTGAGTCCAGATATTCAAACCCTCTTTAGTTCTAGTTGGGATGGAACGATCAAATCTTCCGATCTAGCCACAGGGGAAGTACAGCAAACTATGCAATTTGTCCTTCCTTACAAAGGGATGATTATTGATGACGTAATCGATTTGACTCAAGCAGAAATTATCAGTTTAAAAGCTTTAGGTGCGATCGCTACAGCTAAAATTAATTACTGATGTTACGTTGGGATGAAGATTGCCCTCACTCCCAGAGCTACCGTGTACACACAAGTCTAACTTTCTACGTTTCGGTTTATCTAAGCTCCCTAAATCTCCCAATTCTGGGGAACTTTGAAAGAATTTTATTCTCTTGTTCCCCCAGAATTAGGGGCTAGGGGGCGATTAATTATTGCCTTGACTGGGTTTTATGACTTTTGCCTACACGGCAGTCTCCCAGAGAGGAGAGGGGGAACAAGAATTTTCTGTGTCAGTCCTAATAATAATTTTAATTTAGAGCTATGTAGAGATGAAACCGAAAATTCACGCACTCAGTCGCAAATGTTGCACCAGAGCGCGTAGTCCCAAAATATAGCTCTGAATGCCAAAGCCGCTAATTTGCCCCACAGCTACACCAGCAATATAGGAGTGATGGCGAAAGCTTTCCCTTTTATGAATATTACTCAGATGCACTTCCACCGTCGGCAAATTTACGGCTGTGATCGCATCGCGCAGGGAGACACTGGTATGGGTTAAGCCCCCAGGATTAATTAAAATGCCGTGTTTTTGTTGCCATGCACCGTGAATCGCATCAATTAACACGCCCTCATGATTGGATTGCAGATTGGTCAACCTTGCATCAAGGCTAGCAGCTTCCTGCAATAGCATTTCATTGAGTTGGGGTAGGGTAGTATGACCATAAATTTGCGGCTCTCGCAGTCCTAACATATTCAAATTAGGCCCATGTAAGACCAGAATATCTAGCTTAGCGACGGGGCTACTGCTTAAATTAGCTGGAGTATTACTCAAATTGAGTTGTTGATTGGGAATGGGAGCGGAAATCATGAATGACAAACTCTAAAAAATAGCCTGATTAAATTAACTTGATTAAAATGACTTGATTACAGCCTATTACATAAGATTTGCTGATTTACAAATTTTTTAGGCTCAAAATTGAATCTCAAAATAATGTGAATCAGTTATACATAAAACCTAGAAAATATTTAAAAATTGTTTAAGGCAGCTTGAAAAAGTAAGTTAAGCATCTTAGAAGCTTTTATTTAGTCTTAACAAGGGGCTTAAGCTTCTTGCCTGTTCAAGTTATTTCTATAGAATGACCCATCAAATTTTGCTCATCATAACCAACCCTTAACCCACACCAATCAATAAAGCCTCGGCTAACTCTGCTTCCAACTCTGTGGTGGTGGCAATTGCTTCCGTCATAATTTGTCTAGGTGTAATGCCCTGTTGATGGGCCGACAGCCACCGTTGCGCCTCATTACCCTGCCGTAAAATCCCCTGCAACGGACTTAAAAAACAATAAGTGCCATTAGCTTTGGCCATAGGCTTGACCAATTCATACTGTTCCGCAATCCAATCCCTAGCGGTGATCGTGGCTCCAGTTTGCCAGTGGGTTAGCGAGGCATCCAAACTCTGGCGGGCGGCGGCGATTTCATTGGCATCGGTGATGGCAATTAATTCCTCAGGCGTAAATGGACTTGCGCCAGATACCAACGGATCAAGCTGATGACTGTCCCCGTGATGGAGCAATAATTGCAGCCGCATTTCCAACAGAGCCGTAATCGCCAGCAATGCCACCGGATCAAAAATCAGATCACAAATGCGTAACTCTAACCGATTCAGGGAGTAGGGGCGGCGATCACCATTAGGTCGCACCGATGACCACAAATGACGCACATTTTGCATCGTGCCGAGGGCAAGCTGTTGCTGCGTCCACTGGATATAGTCTTGATGGCTGGTGAATAAAGGCACATGGGCCGGAGTTTTGGGGAATACTTGCCATCGTGAAGAATGGCTGCCAGTAGCAATACCATTGACAAACGGCGAAGACGCACTCAAAGCCAAATATAACGGCGCTTCAAGGCGAATCAAGCGGACTGCCGCCATCAACGCATCAGCATCGGCAATGCCTACATTAATATGAATGCTAGCCGTGACAACTTTTGTGCCATAGGTCTGCTCAATGTAATCATGGTAAGGATTGCGCGGATCAGAGCGATAAAAAGTCTCATTGCCCCCCAGGGCTAAGGTACTACCCGGCATAATCGTATAACTAGTGCCATCATTTGCCCCTAAAGTTTTTAAATATTGACGCAACCGTCGCCGAGGTTCGAGCAATGCCAACAACAAAGGCTCATACTGATAACTTGGAGCGGTGGTATATTCCACATTACGGCTGTCTGGCTCCCGCACAAACCCCTGTAAATTAGCCACAATGCGATCCGACAACCCCACTACATCGCCAGTGGGTGTTGCCGTATACATTTCTACTTCAAATCCTTTTGATAGCAGCACAAACCACTCCTACAGTAAAGCCAAAATATCTTAACCCCATTACCAAACTATGCCCAGAGTCTATGGTTTTAGTTAAGCTACTTTAACCACGGGGCCTTTAACTATAACATTTTGATCTAGAAAAACATTTTGATCTAGAAACTTTTCAGCCACAACCATTTTGATCTAGACGCTCTTAGTGAACTATTTAGCCACAGCAACCATCGTTACACTAGAACGCAATCCCCAAAGCCAGACCCCAAAAGCCAAAATTTCACCTTACCACCATGATGTCTTCAATTCCCAAAATCATCTATCCGCTGGGTGCATACACGTTACATGGCTTGATTTGGCAAAAAGACCCCAGTGGTAAACCCTACGCCATGGCCGTAGATAGTTTCCAAGGGCATTTGCTCAAAATTGATCCCTATACCGAGGGGGCTACAGTACTCAATCGCCTCACCGCCGAACAATTTCGTGATGTCACTGATATTGCCTTAGCGGGGGATATTCTCTGGGCAGTGCGCGATAATCGGATTCTCTATTGCCACACCAAGGACTATGAACTAGAAACCTTCATGGAATTGCCCGAGCGCATCGAAGGGATCACCGTATCTGAAGGGGGCGTGTATGTGAGTTCCTCGGACAACCAGAGTATTTTTGTGATTGGCAGAGCGACGCGAACTTTATTGCGGGTCATGGCAGCACCTGGCATTGGTTGCGAGAGTTTGACCCTCAAAGGTGAAGAACTTTGGGTCAGTGATGCCACCGAAGAAACGGTTTATTGCATAGAAGCCAAAACCGGTGTGATCAAATATCGCGCCCTGACGGCATTTCCCCACCCCACCAGCCTAGGTTTTTGTGATGATCAGTTATACGTGCTATACACCGGCATGGAGCATTACATCCGCGAAAACCCCAATGATCCCGATCCTTTTGCCGTAGATATTCGCGATAAAACTTTTATCCATCAACTTGATATCACAACTAAATTAGATGCCCCCATTCCCCATACCCTATCCAACGGCTTTTTGGTGGAAATGACCTATCTCGAAGAACTGGATTCTGAAGATCCTAAGGCCGTAGAAAACCTCAATTGGCGCATCGCTCTACCCACCAATACGGATCGCCAAAAACTCATTAGTGTGGATTATGTGGGTTTACCCTTCACCGAGGAAACCATCGAAGAGCAGCGCATTGCTAAATTTGCCCTAGGGAATCTGCAAGCGGGGGAAGCCTGTTTATTTGGTTGGAAAGCCTTGGTTGAGTTACACGGCATTAAATATGAACTCAAACCAGAAATGGTGGATGATATTCCCGAACTGCCGGAAGACATCAAAGCGCAATACACCATTGATGACGATGATTTGTGTATGGACTCCCCCATTATGCAAGCAGCAGCCAAAGCCGCAGTGGGTGATGAAACTAATTTATTGCTGAAAATGCTGCGGATTCGTGAATATGTCTATGATCAATTATCCTACCGCCTCACCCCCTACATCGCTACCCCCGATGAAGTGTGGCAACGGGGCACAGCTTCCTGCGGTGAATACGTGGGGGTTTTGCTCGGCTTAGCCCGCATCAATGGCATTGCCTGCCGCACTATCGGACGGTATAAATGCCCCCCCTATGCCGAACAACATCAGCAAATTCTGCACCAATACTATAACCATGTCTGGATCGAGTTTTATGTGCCAGGGTTTGGTTGGTTACCGATGGAGTCTAACCCTGACGATATTGGTCGCGCTCCTTATCCCACCCGTTGGTTCATGGGTTTACCGTGGTTTCATGTAGAAATTGGTAAAGGGATTTCCTTTGAAACCATCAAACCGCAACCCTACTCTATTGGCGAGCTAGCCGTCAATCATGTGCGCTTTAAAATCATTAAAGAGTTATAGCTATTGCTAGACCACAGAACATATTAGAAGAGCATATTAGAGTAGTATGGGAAATCAAGGATGGTTATCTTGAATTTGATCAGGCCTGTGATCATCACCCATGTAAGCAACTTACCTCCGTGCCCACTAGTATTAATCATGATCCAAATCAACCTCCCGACCACATAGCCTCGGTGGATACTCAAACTACCAATATAGTTACCAATCCATCTACTACCCTGACTCCTGACGTGGATCCACAAGATAAGGCTAATGATACTCAACCCCAACCACCGGCAGTACCTGAGCTAACTTCATCTCAGGGTCAAAGCGGCTTTTCATGGCGGAATACCAAACTGCGGTTACAAGTTGCCCTTGTGGCCCCGTTTATGCTGCAAATGATTGGGGCGGTGTCTTTGGTGGGTTACTTATCATTTAGAAATGGGCAAGATTCGGTACAGCGTTTGGCGACTAAAGTCCGTATGGAAGTAGCTAAACGCACCGAAGGAGTCTTGCAAAGTTACTTTGCTGGCCCCCAGCATTTAGCTAATGTGAACGTTGAGGCATTGCGGTTAAAATATATTGATCTCAATAAACGGGAGGCGTTAGAAAAGCATTTCGTCGCCCAACTGAAAATCTATGAGAACATGGGGGAAATCTTCGTTGGTTCCCCTGATGGCTCAATGATTTATGTGGGACGTACTCCTAGTGGGGGATTTTTAGGTGCTTCAACGGTAGAAAATGGTAAGCGAGATTTTTATCAGTTAGATGCTCAGGGGAATCGCATTAAATTTCTGCGGAGTGATGAATTTGATGCCCGCACGCGCCCTTGGTATAAAGTAGGAATTGCTAAAAAAGACAAGGGATGGTCGGCAGTATATCAATCTCGCACCACCGGAACTTTAGGGATTGCAGCGGCCCAGCCTGCCTATGACAAAGAAGGTAAATTAGTTGCCGTTTTCTCTAATTATTTACTGCTCAATGGTATTTCTGACTTTTTAGAAAGTATCTTTATCAGTCCCACAGGTCAAGTCTTTGTGATGGATCATAAAGGACTGTTAATTGGTACATCTACTGGGGAAGCACCTTTTAGAACTGATCCTGATGGCACTCTTGATCAACTAGAGGTAACTAAGAGTAAAAATCAACTCACCCGTGAAAGTGGCAATTTTTTACTCCAGCAGTTTCCTGACCTGTACGACATCAAGCGTACTAAGGAAATGGCATTTAATACCATTGATGGCAAGCCGCAATATATGGTCGTCCAACCCTATAGCGATGGACACGGATTGGATCTACTTGTGGTGGTAGTGGTTCCCGAAGCAGATTTCATGGAAAACATCTATGTCAATACCCGTGTTACTATGCTGTTGTGTGTGGTTGCGGCATTGGTGGCATTAATTATTGGCATTTTAACCGCCAAACGCATTGGTCGGCATATTCAGAAAATCACTAATGCTTCAACAGCCATGTCTGATGGTGATTTATATCAACACGTGCCACCGAGTCGGATTACAGAACTCGATACCCTCTCACAGGCTTTCAATAGCATGGCAGGACAGTTGAAAGAAGTTTTTGATACCCTTGAGGATAAAGTTAGAGAACGAACCGATTCCTTAGCCAGTGCCAATCGGGAAATTTTAGCATTGAATGAACGCTTGCAGGAAGATAATTTACGCTTGGGGGCGGAATTGAATGTAGCCCGTCATATTCAAATGATGTTGTTACCTAAATCTGAAGAATTAATTATTGAAGGATTGGATATGGCTGGTTATATGCAACCAGCGGATGAAGTGGGGGGCGATTACTATGATGTATTACTAACACGGGCTGAAGCCGGTAAGAATTTAGTGACGATCGGGATTGGCGATGTGACAGGCCATGGTTTAGAAAGTGGTGTTTTGATGCTGATGACCCAAACCGCTGTGCGTACTTTAACGGAAATGGCGACAACTAATCCGGTGACTTTCTTAGATACCGTGAATCGCACTATTTATAAGAATGTGCAACGAATGCGCTCTGATAAAAGTTTAACCCTAGCGATTTTGACTTATTATGACGGGCAAGTTAGTATTAGTGGGCAACATGAGGAAGTGTTAGTCGTGCGTAATGATAAACAGATTGAACGCATTGATACTTTAGATTTAGGGTTTCCCATTGGTTTAGATGAGGATATTGCGGATTTTATCGAACAAGCTCATATTTATCTAAATCCGGGGGAAGGGATTGTTCTCTATACCGATGGTGTAACGGAAGCGCGTAATGCAGAGCGACAGCTTTATGGCATTGATCGATTATGTGATGTGATTGCAGCAAATTGGCATTTGGCAGCGGCTCAAATTCAAGAAGCAGTGATCCATCATCTGGAACAGTATATTGGCAAGCAAAAAGTATTTGATGATATTACACTTTTGGTCTTAAAACGGCAGTAAATAGAATCCCCAAGGAAAAAGCTTCCAGTGTGGCAATCAATGCTTATGGCAAGCTGGATCAGAATTTGCGTTAAGCTGTTAAGAGCCTAAATAAATGTCAGTTAGATGATTTAGCAGACCCTCGCCCTAACCCGCTCCCAAGACGGAGCGGGAATAAGAAAAATTCCTTTGCTTCCTCTTCTCCCAGCTTGGGAGAAGGGGTTGGGGGATGAGGGCTAGTTTTTAACATCGAACTCACGTTAAATAAACTAAATAAAATTAGTCTGTCCCAAAACCCACATCCTAAATAAACCCCCTAGATAGATTAAAAATATATTGCAAATTGTTAAGATAGCTCCTACCACTGCTATAGGAAACATTAGATACCCAAGTGTTAGCCGTTAACAGTGTATGCCCCATAGTCCCTATAACTTTTATTCTCATCAATCCGGTTAATCTCTATGGCGTTACAATCTGCGGCTATGCTTACGCCCTCATCCATAAATCAACCATCCATAGCCCAAAGTGTGAGATTAAATCACGATGATCAAACATTAGAAGAGCAATTAACCGATAGGGCTGCGTCGGGATTAATTTTACCTTGGCATCAGATTACTCATCCCATTTGGCAAGGCAATGAAACCCAGATTCGCCAAGGCTTGCCGTTTGAGATTTTGGCCCCCTTGTGGCAGATGTTTTTATTGGGGGATGGCGCACCAACCCGCCATTTGCAACTCCTTACCCAAGGAGAGATTGCCGTAGACGTGGTGGCAATGACTCCCATTGGTGACAGTGATGATTCGGCTCCAGCAGACATTGCTGCCATTGCCGCACCAAGGATTCGGCGGCAAATTTGGTTACGTTCTACTAAAACCGGCGAAATATTTTCCCATGCCACATCATGGTGGGCAGCGGACAAAATGGCTCGCCACTTGAGCGATCCGAGTCTACCAATTTGGGTCAGTTTAAATCAAAAATATACGGAACTCTATCGTGATTTAAAAGGAGTTTATCAAGGGGAATGTGCTGAATTAGCCGAACATTTTGGTGCGGCAGGGCCTTACTGTGCGAGGCATTATTTACTGTGGCATGGGGGCGAACCAATTACAATGATTTATGAAATCTATTCCCCAAATTTAAGGAAGTATTTGGGAGAAATGACTCTATAACTAAAACCTATCAAATATAAAAAATAAGAGTCAATAGATGTCTTAAAACCTTTGTGGGGCGGGCATCTTGCCTGCCAATAATGTATAGTTATTTTAGTTAAAGATGACACAATAAATGAGGCAAATAAACGGACAAGATGTCCGTTCCACGATTCTTTATCCCTTGTAGGTCAGACATCTTGTCTGACAAGGAATCTAAATAACGTGTCATTCTTAATTTGGTTGACTATAAAATCATGATTTTCCTTAAGGGAACAACCAAAGCGAATAGGAACGTAATAAGACGTAACAAAAGATTATAAAACATGGCAGCGAGCAAAACTATAATAGGCAGATCGTCATATTTCTAGTTAAATCCTTTGGTACTGCCATAGGTTAGATCATTGTCAGATTAAGATGCCCAGGCAATAAAGATTTATGAAATACAGCCATGTTTTATAAGATGTATTTCTACTTATTTGGGCTATTTGATTATTCTTGCTATTTTGAGGTAAATCATGCAACTCAGTAGACAAATCGGTTTAATCGGACTAGGGGCAGTGCTGGCGTTAGTGCAAGTACCGGCAAGTTCTCTAGCCCAATCTTTTCCCCAAGCAGTGCGCCTCCAAACAACATTCACTGGTAGTAATAAATGTTTAGATATTGTCAATGATGGCAGTAATAATCAGCCAATCATGAACAATTGTGGTAACTATTCCGGACAGATTTGGAGCATCAAACCGACTAAGACTTCAGGGGTTTACCGCTTGCAAAATCAGTTCTCTGGCAATGATAAATGTTTAGATATTGTCAATGATGGCAGTAATAATCAGCCAATTATGAGCAAGTGTGGTAACTATTCTGGGCAACTTTGGCGCATCCAACCCTCTGCAAGAGAAGGTTTCTATCGCTTGCAAAATCAGTTCTCTGGCAGTGATAAATGTTTAGATATTGTCAATGATGGCAATAATAATCAGTTAATTATGGGCAATTGTGGCAATTATTCCGGACAGGCTTGGAAGATTGACGAATAAACCCCAGAGCGCTCCTTAGAGTCATAATGCCTATTGAGCAGATGGAATGGGATATAGATTTTATTCCCTGATTTAAAATTGAGGATTCATTCCATCTGCCGTCAATAAAACCCCATACAAATCCGGCCGCCGATCGCGGAAAAAGCCAAAGGAAGCACGATTGCGCCGCACTTCGCTTAAATCAAATGTGGCAGTAATGATTCCTTCTTCTTGATCATTCAATTCCGCTACTTTATCGCCGCGCTGATTGGCAATAAAGGAATGTCCATAAAACCTTTGAACGAAATCGCGACCCGCTACCGGTTCTGTACCAATGCGATTAGCGGCAGCAACAGGAATAACATTACTCACCGCATGACCGATCATCGCCCGCTGCCAAGGATCTTTGGTGTTTAAATTCGGCTCTTCTGGTTCCGTGCCAATGGCGGTCGGATATAGCAACACATCGGCTCCCATCAACACCATCGCCCGCGCACATTCAGGAAACCACTGATCCCAACAAATCCCCACGCCGATTTTGCCGTAAGCAGTATCCCAAACCCGAAAGCCCGTATCCCCAGCCCGAAAATAGAACTTTTCTTCGTAGCCTGGGCCATCAGGAATATGGCTTTTGCGATATACCCCTAAAACCTTGCCATCAGCATCAATCATCGCCAAACTGTTGTAATAGACATTACCAGCCCGTTCAAAAAAAGACACCGGAATCACCACACGCAAATCTGCCGCCACCGCCTGAAAATGGGCAATAGTGGGATGATTTGCCACCGGATGGGCCAGATCAAAATAAATATCCCGTTCTACCTTGCAGAAATATTCCCCCTCGAATAACTCTGGCGGTAAAATTACCTGCGCCCCTTGGGTTGCGGCTTGATAAACCAAGTCCGTGATCTTGGCTACATTAGTATTAACTGTGCCACCTAAGGCAGCTTGAATTACACCTAGAGTCACGGATTGGGTCATGGTTTTAAGGATTAGCTGGAATTAAACTAAAATCAAAAAATTAAGATTAAATTAGATTGATAATATTGCATTAAAAGGTTTATTAAAAGAGCCTACCCGTTCATAACAAAATCGGCTGTCATGCCAAATCGATCTTGGCAAACAGTTAATCATTAAATGATCCGCCTAGACAATTCTCATAATTTTAGGGGCGATGCTGGAACCCGCACCAGTTCAAACTAGCAATGCCCTATTTAACCAAGCCAGCCCGTAAAGCTCGTACCGCTGCCTGAGTGCGATCATCGGCACATAGTTTATTCAAAATGTTGCGCACATGGGTCTTGACGGTGCCAACGGTAATGTATAACCGGCTGGCGATTTCAGCATTGCTATAACCATTGACGATTTCGGCTAAAACTTCTAGCTCACGCTCTGTTAAAGGGGTGGCCGCTAAAACCTGTTTATAGTCAGCTTCAGCCGCTTCGATTTCCACCTTAGAGTCTTTGCGACGCACCTGCTGCAACACCACATTGGCGATCGCCGGATCAATCCATGAATTACCCTCGGCGGTGAGTTTAATCGCTTGCACCAGATTTTCAGAGCTAATGTCTTTAATGCAGTAGGAATCAGCCCCAGCCCCAAAAGCCGCTAACACCGTTTCTTGATTATCGGTGAGGGTGAGGATCAAAACTTTAGGGGGATTGCCCACATTGCTGGCCTTGAGTTGACGGGTTACTTCTACACCGTCCATATCTGGCAAACCTAAGTCAACAATCGCTACGTCTGGCTGATTATTATTAACCAGGATCATCCCTTCCGCAGCCGTTGCCGCTTCGCCCACCACGACGATTTCCCCTTGTTTTTGTAAGGTGAGTTTCATGCCCATCCGAGTGAGGTCATGATCTTCAATTAGTACAACGCGAATAGAACTCATAGCTAAATGCTTCTCTGTTTTGAGGATGACTCTATCTAAAGATACACGCAAAGTCAGTGCATCTAGCTAAATTTTAGCTAAATTCCTTGGGCATAGGGTGGGGATATCCGGTGGGGTTAACCGTTCTCTAGTGGTGATGTGCTTGATTAATTCACTTTATGACCGATGACTTGGCATTAATTGTCATCAATTGTCATCAATTGTCATCAATTGTCATCAATTGTCATCTAAATATAGATTTTTGATGGATTGCTGAAATCAATTTCACTTAATCTTTGCAGACCCAATTTCAATCCAGGCATGAAATAAACCTTATTCTTTTGAGCAACAATGATGAAAACTGCCATGCTTAACATGACTAAATGCCCCTGACCCCAACTTAGTCGATCACACTGTTAATGACACTATTGATGATAGCGGCACAATAACTGCAAGTCATTACCGTAAGCGAGTATCTTACAACTGCGGTGTAAAACTAGGGGCAGAATTAATCAGCTTTAGCCAGAAATAATTCGGGAATAATACCAGATTAATGCCAATATACGAGGATATGCAGAAATGATGTTGTGGCTGTTGTTAAGCTTAGCGATCGGTTTATTGGTGGGTATTTGGCTAGGAATTAACCTGAATTTCAATAGCCTCAGGAGTTTAGGCATCGGTTTAAATGGCCCTAAAAATCCTTCCCATGGCGCTGATGGAGTAAAAAATCAAGGGGCTGGTTCTAATTCAGGAAAAAACACACTCAAATTTCATCCGAAAAACCATCACCGAAAAAATCCTAAAAAGAGCTTGCGGGCGCGACTCTCACGGCGCTTTGATTATCATGACGATAACCTAGAAACTGTCTCACCAAAATCATCAGGTTATGCTGATCGCCTGAGCCAAAGGCTGATCAAGTCCCTGCGCCGGAACAAAGTTATGGCTAACAGCAGGTTAGGGCAAAATATATTACAAAATATATTAAATATTTGGCAGCAAGCCCCCATTGGTTATTTACAAGTTGATGCTGACAACCACCTAACTTGGTGCAATCAAGCGGCGGCTAACTTGCTTGGCATTGCCAACTATCAATCGGGTATTACCAAAGGACAATTTTTATTGCAACTCGTGCGATCCTATGAACTCGACCAGTTGATCGAAAATACTCGCCACCAAGGAACTCCCACCGCCCAAGATTGGATTTGGCATCCACTGGTGACCGATCCCCTAGCTCCGGTGATGCGCGGTCAGAAAATTACGCTGCGGGGCTTAGGTTTTCCTTTAGAAAGCGGTCATGTGGGAATTTTCTTAGAAAACCGTCAAGAAGTTATCACCCTGATCGAGCAACGGGATCGCTGGATTGCCGATGTGACCCATGAACTCAAAACCCCCTTAACGGCAATTCGCCTCGTGGGTGAACTGCTCGAAACCCGTTTAGAGCCAGCTTTACAACCTTGGATTAGTCGTCTGCTCAGTGAAGTCAACCGCCTCAGCGTTTTGGTTCAAGATGTCCTCGAACTAGCTCGCCTCACCGCTGACTCAGAGCAACCTGTATTACGCTATCACTCTGTTGACTTGGTGCAACTGATCCATCAGGCATGGGAGAGCCTCAATTTGCTCTCCGAAGTCAAGCAGATCCAACTGAGCTATGCCGGTCCCACCCATTGCCCCATCACCATTGATGCCCAATGTATCGAGCGCCTGCTGATTAACCTGCTCGATAACAGCATTAAACACAGTCCACCGCAACAATGCATCAGCCTCAAATTATCGATCATTCCCGCCATCACTAGCGCCCCAGTAGGTGAGAAAATAG
This sequence comes from Pseudanabaena sp. ELA607, assembly GCA_037130765.1. Classification (GTDB taxonomy): domain Bacteria; phylum Cyanobacteriota; class Cyanobacteriia; order Pseudanabaenales; family Pseudanabaenaceae; genus JBAXSK01. The sequence goes on along the minus strand of JBAXSK010000003.1, from coordinate 37,532 downwards.
GAGATGGAACTAACGCGACCCTCCTTGAGTCATCCGCTGCGCCCAACTCCATTTGTTTAGAAATCATTGATCATGGTACTGGCTTTAATCCTGTAGACTTACCCCATATCTTTAAGCGATTTTACTGCGGGGATCAATCGCGCAAACGCACCGAAGCAAGCAGTGGCGGCAGTGGTTTAGGTTTAGCTATAGTCAAGCAAATTGTCCAATTGCATTGTGGCGACATCACCATCGACAATCATCCTGAGACTGGCGGCGCATGGGTCAAAATTCTTTTACCCGTTTCCCCTTCGCACTCACTTAATAGCAATCCATGAATGACCGACTTTTACAATCCTACAGTGCTGGGCAACGGGACTTTTCCGGGGCTAGCTTGTCAGGGACCAACTTATTTGCCGCTGATTTAATTGGGATTAATCTCAGTAAAGCGGACTTAAGACGCACTAACCTAGCTTTTGCATACCTCAACAAAGCAACTCTTAATAATGCCAATCTGGTGGCGGCTCGTCTCAGTGGCGCAACTCTAAATCAAGCCATGATGTTGCAGGCTAATCTCAATGAGGCAGATTTACACGGCGCGATGTTGCAGCGGGTCAATCTCTTTGGCGCAAATCTATCCTTCGCCAATTTGATGGATGCCAACCTCATCGAAGCGGATCTACGCAGTACAAATCTGCGGGGGGCTAATTTACGATGTGCCATTTTGCGAGCGGCCCTAGTGCGGGAAGAACGTGGCTATGCTCCGGCGAGTTTGCGGGGGGCTAATTTACGCAAAGCTGATCTGCGGGGGGCTAATTTCAGTGGCGCGGACTTGAGCGGGGTCGATCTGTCTGAGGCAGACTTGAGTGAAGCCACCCTAGTCCGTTGTGACCTGCATGGGGCAATTTTCACCTCAGCAATTATGCGCGGCACAATTTTGTCTGAATCTAACCTGAATGCGGCGATTATGTCTGATGTGGATTTGACTGACGCAAATCTGCACCGCGTTGATGGGCAAAATGTGAACTTACAGGGGGCAAACCTGACCGCACTCAATGCCACTAAAGCTAACTTGAGTAATGCGGTGATTACGAACGGCATTTTAAATCAAGCTATTTTGACGGGCTGCGATCTGAGTCGGGCTAATCTGAGTGGGTCAAGTTTGCAACAGGCTAGTTTAGTCGATGCCTATTTGGTACGGGCTAATTTAGATCACTGTGATTTATCAGATGCGGTGCTGACTAGGGCAGAATTGACTGGAGTGAGCATGATTGGTGTTAATCTCACCGGTGCGATTATGCCGGACGGCAAGGTTAATAATTAGGCAATTCAATTACCTACTATCAATTAGCTACTAATAGGCAAGTTACACGCAATTTTTCACAGGTGCTTTTAGTCAATATTTTTCGCGATTACCTTTAATAGATAATTTTAATCAAATAATTCTAATAAATAATTTTCACAGATATTTTTAATAAATCCCGACCCATCTGATGCAGATTAATAAGTTAAGGCAGTGGACAATATCTGATCTAGTCAGCATTTATCGGCATATTTCTGAGCAGATTTCTTGGCATAATTGAGATAACTTGGTACAGAGGCAATATGGGCGACCAATCCCTTTTAGAGGAAGTCATTGAGAGTTTAGATCAAGACACTAATATTTTACGAATTAAGCGGTTGATTCTCTTTACCTGCCATGACGTATGGGCGCAGGATGTAGAAGAAGTGCGTAATTTGGATTTGCGGCAACTAATTAGCGATTTAATGACCCACGTTTCCGACTTATCCACCTTGAAACAAATGCTTAATAGTCACATTAAGCGCCTTAGCAAACAGGCTGATTATCTGATTGCCGCAGATGCAATTATTGACTCCATTGGCTTGCTTTATGGTTTACCAGCTTCGGAATTAGTTGGACTCAATAACCAAAATTTAGTCGCCCAAGAAGGTTTTATTCCACCACCGCCGAACTTACCACCGCGCACCATTAAACCAGGGCATCGCCGCAGTAAAACTTTAACTAATCCCTTTGAATTACGGTTAGAAATTTCCCGTAATATCAGCCCTTTACACGCCAAAATTCTGCTTTATTCGGTGTTGCATTATCGTTGTCTTTATAACGATAAAGATTGGTCTGGGTTGATGACCTATGACTTAGATGATTTGTTAAATGAACTTTTTGCCAATTGTTCTACCAGTACTATTTTGGAAGAAAAATTAACTCAAACCGCCCAATCTTTAGATATTCCGGCGGATGCTAATCGCGCTGCGGCAGTGATTTTACAGGCGATGCATGATCTCTATGAACCACTGAGTTAAACTTCAGTCCTATGGATTTATCCTGAATTCGCGTTTTAGACCTCGGAGGAAATATTGCTGAGTCTGTCTCCAGCCCGTCAAATGTTTTGGCAAATCGCCCACCTGCGAGATCAGGAACTAACCACAAGCCATCTGTTAGAGGGAGCCTTAGCTATTGCTTGGGAAGCCGAGCCAACCATTGACATTGCTGCCTATCGTCAAAAAATCATTGCCCTAGCTGATACGGTTGCGCCGCGTCTGGCTACAGTGCCCTATGCCCTAAAAAAAATTCAGTTACTCAATCAGTTTTTATTTACCGAGTGTGGTTTTCGGGGCAACGAAGCTGATTACTATAATGCGGCTAATAGCTTTTTGACCTACGTTTTAGATCAGCGGCGCGGCATTCCCATTACCCTATCGGTTTTGTATCTGGTCATTGCTGATCGCTTGAATTTGCCGATGGAAGGGGTGAGTTTTCCGGGGCATTTTTTGGTGCGTCCCCATGACCCAGCCCTAGAGTTTTTTATAGATGCCTATCACGGCGAGATTATTTTTGTCGCCGACTGCACTGAAAAATTGCGGCAACTCTATGGCGGTAATGTGCCTTTTGATCCGAGTTATTTAGCCGTGGTGGGGGTGCGTAAAATCCTCGAACGGATGCTCACTAATCTAAAATTAATCTACTTACGAGCCGAAAATTTCGAGCTAGCCCTCGGAGTGGTGGAAAGACTTTTGATGCTCAATCCTGACCTCGCGCTGCAACGTCGCGATCACGGTTTATTGTGTTACCAACTACAGCGCTATGGTGAGGCCCGCATTGATCTGGAAAATTACCTAGAGCTTTTGCCCCAAGCTAGTGATTTACCAATTATCCAGCAGCTACTTACCGAAATCAGCCGCCACGAAATTTAATCAAATCAAAATTTAGCTAGATTTAGCGCTTAAACCGCTGTAACATCATCTCTTTAAATTCATTGACCTCAGGAATCCGCAACAGCAGCGCCCCTACTGCAAATACCAGCAAACCTAAACCACTGGCTACCCCCAACCATAATAGTTTGATCAAGAAACTGCCACTGCCCGTCAGATGGATCAGCCAATCATAACTAAAGCGACAGACTAACCCAGCGATCAGCCCCAGCACCGATAAACCACCAATGGGCATCAGCCAAGATTGCCAGCCCAAACCATTTAACCGCCGATCTAAAAAATAAATCATCGCTACCATCGACAGCAAGTTTACCGTCACCGTGGCTAAAATGATCCCTGGTGCGCCAAAAGGCTTAACCAAGATAAAATCAAGGACACCATTCAAGAAAATATTCACAATGCTAATACGGAAAGGGGTATCACCATCCTCAAGGGCATAAAACACCCGTACCAGCACATCCCGCCCCAAATAAACAAACATCCCTACAGCATAGGCCATCAACACCGCTGCGGTTAACTGGGAATCCTCGGCCGTAAAGGCATAACGCTCATAAACCACTTGGGTAATCGGTACTGCTGCTGCGGTCATGATTCCACCGATAGGCCACATAGTCAAAGCCGTTAATACCATGCCTTGGCGAATCCGCTGCCTAAATTCAGGGCGATCGCTCGGATCGGTTAGCTTCGAGAGCATGGGCAACAACGGCACTAAAATCACATTAGACAAAATCCCCAAAGGAGTTTGAATCAGCAGCCCGGCATAACCCATCGCCGACACTGCCGCCGAAGCATTGGGGATAAATGACGCAAAAAACAAGTCCGTCCATACATTAATTTGCAACATCCCCGAAGAGAATGTGGCTGGGCCCATAATTTTAATAATTTCTCGTACCGCTGGCTGGCGGAAATTAAACCGTAACCGTAAGCCTCCCATGCCCGAACGCCACTGGGCTGGTAATTGGATTAACCACTGCAACACTGCCCCAGCCAAGGTCGCCCATGCTAAAACCTCTCCCCCCAGCAGCGCGTTTTCCGGCGCAACAATTTTATTGCCAAACCACAGCATCAAACCACCGACCCCCACCAAAACCGTCACACTAGAAAAGAGCGGACTCACCGAAGGCAACCAATACTGATCCGTTGCATTGAGCGTACCAAAACCAATGCCAATTAAACCCGCTAGCATCGCCAACGGAGCCATAATCTGAAACTGAGTAATAGCAATTTGTTTGGTCTGCTGCAAAACCGCAAAACTTTCCGCCGTGCCGCCATTGGCTAATACTTCGGGCAGCGATGTAAATAAACCTGGTGCAGTCAGGTACAACATCGGTTGGGCGAAAATCACCAGCAACACCGTCACCAGCAGCAAAATTCCCACTACCAAAGTAGTAATCGTCTCAATTACTGCCGCCGACTCTTTGGGGGGACGTTTGCTCAACACGCTCACAATGGCGCTATGAAACGGGCCGTTAATCCCCCCTAACAAAATCAGCAAAAAACCAGGAATCACATAGGCAAAGTTATAAGCACCGTAAGCTGGCCCCACCCCAAAAGCCGCCGCGATCGCCACTTGACGCAGCAACCCAAACACCTTACTCAGCAAAGTTGCCGCCGCCACAATGCCCGCAATCTTAGCCAAAGAGCGTTTGGGTTTAGAAGCAGACGGGAGCGGCGCATGCTGATCGGTCGCCTCAGTTCCCATCTGGTCAGGGGCATCATCATGACTCCCCTGGGATCTAGACAGATCAAGATCAGCGCTGGAGTTAGGGGAGTCTGGCTCTGAGTCGCTTGGGGAAGTGTTATCCGGAGAAATATGGGGGGAATCAGCCAAGGTAGTACTCTCAAACTCCTGAAAAATGGTCAATGCGGTAGGTACTTGACCCGAATGAGCAAGTATTTAAACTCATAGATTAGGATCTATGCAAGTAGTGTAATCCTAATTTAGTAACTACATTCAATAACTACGACTCAAACCCATACCCCAAAACTAAGTTCTACAAGCTTAGTTCTACAACTTAGTTGCCCATCAAGACAACTAACTACACCGCTCTAGACAATGATTCGGCAAAAACGCTGACCAACCATTGTCTAATTTCACCCGACAACTCACACTAATCACCTGCTCAATCACTCCCGTTTGATTCGCATATTGAGGTCGATTAGCCGTCACCCGCACCCGTTCACCCACCTGAAAAACTACGGCAGCATCTTTAGTCACAGACTTAGCAGGACTCGCAGATGGGGTAAAAGGATGGGAATGAAAAGTTAAAGTGGCCACTTCTTGCTTGCCAATGGGGTAATTTTGGCCGCGCCCCGGAAGAAGCTGCATGGTAGCTAGCTGCACTTGAGCCAACTGTCGTAAAAACACATCAAAATCAATATCTAGTCCATTAGCCAGATCCCCAAAAGCCACCGGATAACTCCAGCAATTTTCGCCCACCTGTTGGATGGCCAACTGTTGCCATATACCAAACAAATTGCGACCAAATACCGGACTTTCCGCCACCGGAGGATTTAACTGGGGTAATCGTTGCAACAAATTTTTAGCCAAACGATCGCCCTCTGCTACCCGCTGGTTCAGATACATCTGAATTTGCTCGAACAGATCATCGTTGAGGGTAACAGCCATAATTGGTTAAGTGATTTACTGCAATGGGCTTGATCATCTTGATCATAATCTTCAGTCTTTAGACATAGCTTACCGCAAAATCTGGTCACAGCCAATCATCAAAACATCTCTTGCCTAGTAGTCAAAAGTAATACCACCATTAGATCTAGTCTGGTATATAGCAGCGGCTCCATCTCAGCCATTTGACTTAAATTAGTAAGATTTAACCTTTATTAACCTATTACCCCCTAGACAAAATTAGAAACAAGGGTTATAGTTATGGACGTGTGAGGAGCGAACAGAAGAGTAAGCTTGGAAACGAAACAGGGAAAGTACTCCAAGCTTCTCTTTTGTTTATTGATTTAAATAACAATTAAGGGTGAGCCAAAAGCTTACCCTTTTTTGTGCTTTTTATTGGTGCTTATACTTTCTAGGTTTTATAGTTGTTTAAAATTATTTTGGTACATTACAAGCACTTGACCACCCCCCGCCGTTGGCGTACCCCTCCACGGGAGGGGAATTAAAGAAAAAGATTCAAATTCCCCTCCTATGGAGGGGTGGCAGGCTTTGCCTGACGGGGTGGTGCCATTCTTAATTTGGTTGACTGTAATTGCTAGGCTTTATTTTCCAATTGCTGAAAATATTTGCTTCTAATGATGCAGATCATCAATATGGCTGGGGCTAAAGCCATGTGCCATAAAATCCGCATCGCAGTGATGGCATATTCCGCAGAAGCTAGCCCCAAGCTAAATTGTTGAATCAAAACGACGATTAAAACCACACTTAAGCCCGCAGCTAAATATAGTGATCGACGATTAGGCGACGCATTCCATTGAATTTGCCACTTGATTTGTAGCGGTTGACGCAGCCATTGCACTAGCCATTTGGCGGCTTTTGTGCCCCAGCTTAAGGTGATACTGGGATAAATCAATTCAGGCAGAAACAATAGGGCTAATTGCCAGCTAGGAACTAGTCCATTGCTGTAGACCAAAAACATGGCGGCGCTAAATTCTTGGAGGCGGGAGTAAATTAATGCCGTTAATATGCCTGGGGGAAATAATGGCAACGACCATAAATAAGATGGTTGATGCAGCAGTTCTTTGCCGGTAATGGCGATGCCCATAATGGTATATGCACCGATGATGGCAGCCACATACAGTGCAAATAAACGAAAACATCGAGTTAGGCGCTGGGAATGTTTTAGGGCATAGTTACCCACTGGTAAAACTATGGCTTGAAGTAAAACTAAATTAGTTGCCGCTTGGGATGAAATATATTTGGTGCTGCCTAATAGGAGAATTAACGCCGTGATTAGCACTATTGCCCCACTGAATAGACGCGGTGGCCATGGTTTGTGAGCCAGAGCGCCCATGCCATAACCCACCGTTAAAATCACGCCGATGAGGGTGAGCAACCATCCAGCCATCAGCCAAGGGATCACTAAGTTAATGGGAATTTCAGGCAGAGCAAAGGCTTGGCGCGACCATTGCACGGCTTCCCTAATTAAGGTGGCATCAAATGGCTCCATCAAGTGATCCGACGTGGCGGAAATCACCAGTTTTCGCGCTGTGCCATCAGTGAAATTCCCATATAGCTGATGGGCTTGGGGTTGGCTGATTGCGGTGGCATCCTGAAGCATTTCTATCATGGCTTCGGGTGTATGAAATTCTTCGTATAAACCAATGCCCATCAATAAATTTGCCGGACGGCGGGGCGTTACTTCCGCACTCATGCCTAAAGCAAGGGTGGCGCGAATTTGGGATGCATCAAGGGTATAAGAAGCAAAAGTAATCGCGGTGGCGGCTCCCATGGAATGCCCACCGATCCCTAGACGTTGAGGATCAAAGCGTTGGGGGTGTTGTTTAACGTAGACAAAGGCAACCCGTGCATCCTCAATATTTGCCTCTGGGCTGAAGTTACGCCGATAGGATTCGCCAAAACCGCCGCTGTCAAAGGTTAAAGCCGCAATACCATGTCTAGCTAGTTCTATGGCTAGGGGTTCCGTCATTTCTTTAGTGGAACTGACACCATGCCATAGAATCATCGTAGGATAGGGAGCCGCCGTATTCGGTGGTATGTAAAGCTTGCCAACAATCTGGGGTGGTGCGCTCGATGGAGCGTAATTTTGTGCAAGATTTTGTGAGAATGGTAATTTTAGATTAATTATTTCTGTGCGAATTTGGTAAGGATAAAAACTAAGCAGTAAGCCTAAACCAAGGCTTAATAGCAGGATACCTAATTTAATTCCGTTATGTCGTAACCCAAAAGGCAAATTCATCATGGTATTCACCGTAATCTGAGCATAAATAAACTTATGGATTTATTATTTTTGTTTTTAGATGATTTTTATCCTAAACAGGAGCATAAGAGATATTAGCTTTTCACCAGATTTAGCCGTAGTCGTTATTAAACCTAAAAAAACATCGTACTGTCGCAGTTTCCCAAGATTCCCCCAGTAAAATCGTCAATAATTACGCAATTCTTGGGGCATGGCATCAAGTCTCATCAAGCCCACAGCATCTATCAGCGATCATCACCCCGCAGCAGCATCCCTAAATTGGTATAGAAAATTACCGATCAATTCCCATGATGATCATAGGGAAAGTGACTCAAACTGTTAAAATCGTTTACAGATATAACAACATTCTTTACATTTGTACGGTTTAAGCCACACTAAACAGGATCACAAAACGTGAGAATTGCAGTAGATGCGATGGGTGGGGACTATGCACCCCGCGAAGTGATTGAAGGAGCCGTCTTGGCCCAACAACAATTAGGCGTTGACATATTATTAGTCGGCGATGAGGAGATTTTGCGTCAATATCTCCGGGATCACAACTACCAAGAAAGTCCACACCTGCGCATTGTCCATGCCGAAGGCATCATTGAGATGGAAGAAGAACCCATCGAAGCCCTGCGCCGTAAACCTAAATCCTCCATTGCCACCGCCATGAATTTGGTCAAAGCCAAAGAAGCTGATGGCGTGGTTTCAGCCGGACATTCTGGGGCAGCTATGGCAGCGGCATTACTCCGCTTAGGACGCTTACCAGGGGTAGATCGTCCCGCCATTGGGGCCTTTTTGCCCACCCAAATTCCCCATAAACCAGTATTAGTCCTAGATGTGGGCGCTAATGTGGATTCTCGCCCCAAATTTTTAGAGCAATTTGCCATCATGGGTTCCCTGTACAGCCAGTATGCCCTAAATATTCCCAAACCCAAAGTCGGTTTGCTTAATATTGGTGAAGAACCCTGTAAAGGCAATGAATTAGCTTTAAAAGTCCATGAAGCTCTGCAAAATAATCGCCGCATTAACTTTGGTGGTAATGCCGAAGGTCGTGATGTGATGAAAGGTGATTTTGATGTAGTGGTCTGTGATGGCTTTGTGGGTAATGTGGTGCTGAAGTTTGCCGAGGGTATGGCAGCAGCGATCATTGCTGGACTCAAGGAAGAGCTACCTAGAGGCATTCGCGGTAAAATTGGCTCATGGCTCCTCAAGCCCAACTTTAAACGCTTTAAAACCCGCCTCGATGCCGATGAATATGGTGGGGCATTACTGTTGGGGGTGGCTGGGGTATGTGTGATTGGTCACGGTAGCTCTAATGCTTGGAGTGTTTGCAATGCCATTCGCGTGGCCAAAGAGGCGGTCAATAATCAGGTGTTAGATCGCATCCGCACCCAAATTAAGGAACAAACCGCCGTGGCTGCCAGTGCGATTCCGGTCAATGCCGACACTCCCGATGATCCGCCGACTTAATTGCCCTTGATTGTTTTGGCTATAGTTTAATTTGACAATTGCTATTGCTATGGCACGATTTTGATTGCCCGCTTCTTATCTCACAGCTTTTCTAATTCCATCTCTGCTAATTTCATCTTTTGACAGTTGATTCATGACTATGCCCAATTCTCTGTGTGGTGTGCGCTTTATTGGTTCCGGTTCGGCTCTGCCCCAAAGGGTCATGACCAATGATGATTTATCGAAATTAGTGGACACTAATGATGAATGGATCGCATCACGCACGGGCATTAGAGAGCGCCGCATTGCTGATCCTCAAGTTGACAGTGTGGCTAGTTTGGCGGCCACTGCTGGAGCTAAAGCTTTAGAGTCTGCTGGAGTTGCCTCCGCCGATTTGGATCTGATTATTTTAGCGACTTCCACCACCGATGATTTATTTGGTACGGCGGGCAAAGTGCAACAAATTTTAGGGGCAGAGCGGGCTGTAGCTTTTGATATGGTGGCTGCCTGTTCGGGGTTTGTGTTTGCCACGGTGACGGCGGCGCAGTATATTCGCAGTGGTGCATATCGTAATGTATTGGTGATTGGGGCTGATGTGTTGTCCCGTTGGGTGGACTGGACGGATCGCCGCAGTTGCATTCTGTTTGGGGATGGAGCCGGAGCAGTGCTATTACAGAGCAGTGATGATGCGGATAATTTGCTGGGCTTTGAGATGCGCAGTGATGGCAAAGGCTCGGCTATGTTGAATATTAGTTATGAAGATGTAGCTAAGTTCCATGCCATTACGATGAACGGTCAAGAGGTGTATCGGTTTGCAGTGCGGTGTGTGCCGGAAGTAATTGAGAAGGCTTTACATCGTGCCAGTTTAGATGTGAATGATTTGGATTGGTTGATTTTGCATCAAGCGAATCAACGGATTATTGATGCGGTGGTGAGTCGATTTGGCATTGCCCCAGACAAAGCGGTGAGTAATTTGGGCAATTATGGTAATACTTCAGCCGCTTCGATTCCAATTGCTTTGGATGAGTGGGTGCGTAGTGGCAAGATTCAGGCTGGTGATGTAATTGCTACAGCGGGATTTGGCGCAGGTTTGAGTTGGGGATCGGCGGTGCTGAAGTGGGGTTAAAAGCGTCTCATTTAGCCTTGGGTTTTCAGCCCTAGAATTTATTTGGCACTAAAGTGCTTACTACGAAAACTTATCAAGTTCTGAAAAGATCATAGAAAGCGCTTTAGTACCGGCTCAAATAAATTAAATCGACTGACTATTGCTATTGCAACTGCTCTTGTAATAGTCTTTCCGCTTCTTCTAGCGCTTCGGGTAATTTGCTAGCGTCTTTGGCTCCTGCTTGGGCAAAGTTGGGACGACCACCACCACCACCACCGCAGATTTTGGCAATTATGCCGACGAATTTACCGGCTTGCAACCCTTTTGCGACCACAGACTTACCGAAAGAAGCCACTAGAGAAACTTTGCCATCGTCAGTAAAAGAACCCAACAATACGGCACTGTGATCACCCAATTTAGCGGTTAATTTATCCGCCGCAGATTTGAGGGCTTCAGGTTCTAAGCCTGCCAGTTGTGCCACTAAAATTTTGAAATCACCGATGGCTTCGGCTTCACTCAGCAAGCTATCGGCTTTGAGTAAAGCTAGCTGATGTTTTAATTCAGTGGCTTCTTTTTGGGACTGCCGTAGTTCTTGCTGTAATAGATTAATCCGTTCCGTAATTTCTTCGGGCTTGACCTTGAAACGATCACTGAGATCCTTGGTGATGGCTTCTCTGAGGTTGAGATAGTCCAAAACCGCCTGTCCACACACCGCTTCAATGCGCCGTACCCCTGCGGCAATGCCCGACTCACTGACAATTTTAAATACGCCAATTTCATTGGTATTAGCCACATGAGTGCCGCCACAAAGTTCCATCGAAACCTGAGGGAAATCCACTACTCTCACTTCAGCGCCATATTTTTCCCCAAACATGGCCACGGCTCCTTTGGCTTTCGCTGCGGCAATGGGCATCGTATTCACCTCAGCGGGATGAGCTTCCGTAATCCATAAATTAACCTGTTGCTCAATTGTGGCGATCTCATCAGCACTCAGTCCACGATTGAGATTAAAATCGAATCGCAACCGTTCATCATTAACCAGCGAACCAGCTTGAGACACACTAGGATCAACAATCTTTTTCAGTGCGGCTTGGAGTAAATGGGTAGCGGAATGGTGCGCTTGGGTGCGGCGACGTTCGGAAGTCGAAATTTGAGCCGTGACTGATTGACCCACCGCGATAGTCCCTGATGCCACATAACAGCGATGAATCAATAAATCTGCTTCTTTCCGCACATCATCCACGCGCAATTGCAGCGCACCACCCTTGGCGTTTTCGGCCCAGATTGTGCCCTGATCCGCCACTTGTCCGCCGGATTCAGCATAAAAAGGAGTCTGTTCGAGAATTACCTGTACCTGATCGCCCATACGAGCAGTTTCTACCGCCGCGCCATCTTTGACCAGAGCCGTGACCGTGGCGACAGTTTGCAAAGCACCATAGCCGACAAATTCAGTTTTACCGATTTTCTGAGCCAATTCACTCCAATTCAGATTGACTAATAAATCAATTTCTTCATGGGCGGCTTGGGAGCGCTGTTGCTGTTGCTTCATCTCACTGTTAAAGCCATCTATATCAACGGTAAAGCCTTGCTCCTCGGCGATTTCTTGGGTTAATTCCAGTGGAAAGCCATAGGTATCATAGAGAATAAAAGCATCTACCCCAGCAATTTGCTTACTGGACTGGGTAGCATGATTGGTCAGAATTTCTTCAAGCAATTTCTCGCCCCGTTCTAGGGTCTGCAAGAAGCGCCGTTCTTCCATTTCCAATTCTGTTTTAATATGCTTTTCCCGTTCGCGTACCTGGGGATAGACAACTTCCCCTAATTGAATTGCTACTTCCGCCACAGTGGGCGTAAACATCCCGTCAATGCCAATCAATCTACCATGACGCACCACCCGCCGCAACAGTCGCCGCAAAATATACCCCCGTCCCACATTAGAAGCATTAATGCCATCGGCAATCATGTGCACCACGGCGCGAATGTGATCGCCAATCACTTTGAGGGAAGTCTGAGTTTGTTCTGAGACTTGGTGATAGTCTAAACCAGCAATAGCCGCCGCTTTTGCCACAATCGGAAAAATCAAATCTGTTTCATAATTATTGGGCACGTTCTGTAAAATCTGTGCCATCCGTTCCAAACCCAGTCCGGTATCAATATTTTGCTTTTTAAGCTTGGTCAGGTTCCCATCGGCATCGCGATTGAGTTCCATAAATACCAGATTGTAAATTTCAAGGAACCGGCTATCATCTTCTAAATCAATGGTTGCGTCCCCTGCTTCGGGTTTAAAATCGAAGTAAATTTCGGAACAAGGTCCACAGGGTCCCGTCGGGCCAGAAGCCCAAAAATTATCTTCTCCCATGCGTTGAATGCGATGGGCGGGAATACCAATTTCATCGCGCCAGATCGCAAAAGCATCTTCATCGGTGTGAAATACGCTGACAATCAGGCGTTCGGGGGGCAGTTGAAATACTTGGGTGACTAATTCCCACCCCCAGGCAATGGCTTGTTTTTTAAAATAATCGCCAAAGCTAAAATTACCTAACATTTCAAAAAAAGTGTGGTGACGCGCCGTGCGACCAACGTTTTCAATGTCGTTAGTGCGGACGCATTTTTGAGATGTAGTTGCCCTTGGTACTTCTGCTTCCTGTTGTCCTAAGAAAATCGGTTTAAAAGGCAGCATTCCCGCAATAGTCAGCAATACGGTAGGATCTTCGGGAACGAGGGAAGCACTAGGGAGAATTTTGTGACCACGAGCCTCAAAAAATTGCAGGAATTTGGCTCGAATTTCCGCACCAGACAGAACAGGGATGGCAGTCATAACCTTGGGGGCAAGTTGTAATCTTATGGGAAAAAGTTGAAATTGAAGCTAAACGGATTTGCTAGTGAAGTTTGACTGACTAACGTTATGGTGAGCGCAAAACGTTGGTAATGACCTAATTTTGCGGGGGTGATTTTACTGGTGAATTATATAGCTTTGTGATTTTAGCAAATGATGCACCTTTTGCTAGTATACAGGCATCAAAATATTTGCGTTGTCTTGGCTTGCCAGTGATCAAAATCAAGGGATTAGAAGCCAACTTCTAAAAGAGTCCAATCAAGCAGCATCATGGCTCATTATGAACCATAATTGTCGGGAATGTTTTCTAGAATCTGCGGTAAGATTTTGGATTTTGAGAATGTTTTTACCAGAGGGAATTAGGAACTATCTGAAATTAGAAGTTTAATGGCACGAGTTAAATACCGAGAATAAATTATAAAAAACAACTAGCAATCATTTCTGTTTACTTATCTCTTTACTTAGCACTTGACAAGTTCTAGAATATATAGGGTTAATTTGCTAATCTTAGCTATTATTCACATTAATTTGTAGTCTATTGAGTTAGTTAATGGCATCATTAAAGCTGGCCAAAACTTGGGGTAAGCCAAATTTAGTCAGGGCATTTTCATAGCCTGCCGCTACTAGTTGTTGCCTTAATTCTGGTTGATCATGTAATAGCTGTAAACCTTGCACCAAAGCCGATGCATCCGCTGGAGGAACCAGTAAACCATTAACTTGATCTTGAATAATTTCTAATGCTCCACCGGCGGCAGTAGCGATTACGGGACGTTGGGCCAATTGAGCTTCCACAATTACTCGCCCAAAGGGTTCTGGTTCCGTCGAACCATGCACAATTACATCACAGGTTTTCATTAATAAAGGAATGTCTGACCGAAAACCGAGCCACTGCACTTTATGGGCTAAATCAGGCTGAGCCGCAGTTTCCCGTAACTGATCGGCATATTTAGTTTCGCCAAACAAAGCTTCACCGACAAAAATCAGCCGTAAATTTGGTAAATGGGCTAGTTCAGCAGCAGCAAGTAAAATATGCTGTCCTTTCCACGGTGAAAGACGGCTAAACATTCCCACCACAAAATCCGTGGGCGCTAGTCCTAAATCCATTCTAGCTTGTTGCACCATTGCCGGAGTAATTGGGGCGAACCTTGTCGCCGAAAAGCCGTTATACACCACCCGCACTTTGCGCCGATCTCCCCCCACTTGGGCAAATGCAGCGGCAGTAGCTTGAGAATTAACTATCACCCGCGCTGCCAAATAATTCGCTAAGGTCACCGCAATAATGCGATTGAGTTTGCCAAAAATATGCGCCGTGAGAATGTCGTGTAAATGCCACACCACCGGCGCACCGCCCCATAATCGCGCCACAGCAGCAATGACAAAAGCTTTCAGATTATTGGCATGAATTAAGTCATAGGTTTGACTCTGCTGGGCAATTACTCTAGCTGAGGCGATAACCCCGCGCCATGCCCCCACCGAAGCCCAAAAGCTATTAGTTTTCACCGCTGCTAGGGACTCAGCCGCGCCGATAATTTGTACTGGAATCCCCAAGGACTCTAGTTTGTGGCGTAATGGGCCATCATTGAGTAAAATCACCATCACTTGGGCCCCATAATCCTGCTTCATGCCCGTCACCATATCCAACAGACAAAGCTCACCACCGCCCAAGGATGCCGTATAACTCAGGAATAAGATTTTTTTCATAATTGATCCAGTATCATAGGGGATGGCTAAAATCGTGATCGTGATTCAATTCAGTAATTAAAGCAATAATTGAAGTAAATTATTAAACCAAATTATTCACCATGAGACCAAACCCCATCCCCCCCCAACCAGGACAAGAATCAGTTTGGGACTATCCCCGTCCCGCAATTTTAGAAGATACCAACAAATATCTTAAAGTGATTTGTCATGGAATAGTTTTAGCCGAAACAACCAGAGGAAAAAGAGTTTTAGAAACTAGTCATCCGCCCTGCTATTACATTCCAGCGACAGACATCAAGTTAGAATATTTGATTCCTACATCTCGAAAAACTTGGTGTGAATGGAAAGGTGCGTGCCAATATTATGATGTTTCCATCGGTGCTAAATATATCAATAATGTCGCTTGGCGATATATTCAGCCTAGTCCTAATTTTAGCTCAATTCAAGAATATTATAGTTTCTATGCCAGTTTAATGGATGCTTGCTATGTCAATGATGAGTTAGTCCAACCCCAATCGGGGGACTTTTATGGCGGCTGGATCACGGCCGATATTGTGGGACCTTTTAAAGGAGAAACAGGTACATGGGGCTGGTAAACCATCTTGAAAGTATGTGTTGAGAAAGTATTGATAAAATATTTGCGCCCCCTCGCTCCACCTTCAAAAAGAGCAAGAAGCAAATCTCTGTCTTTTTAAAGAGGTCAGCAAAGAAGTCAGGGGGCGCAAATAGCACTTTCAGCTAACATTGTGGTCTAAAAGCGCGACTTCTCCAATCCACGCTAAGCCTAAATCAACAACTGATTCCACAATAACTAGCTAGCCAAATATTCCTGCACCCGAGTGCGGCGCTTACGCAAATAGTCCATAGCTTGGCGTTCCAATTGGCGCACCTGCTCCCGACTTAGATCCATTTGCTTGCTGATACTAGTCAGAGACATTTCCTGACCATTATCAAATCCATAGCGCATCATCATCACCTGCCGCTGTTTATCCGGCAACTCTTGCAACAGATTCTGCAAATCCGTTCGCAAAGATTCTGACTCGACAAAAGCATCCGGTGAGCGTCCCGTATCTTCCAACAGTTCGGCTAATTCCGTATCCTGATTGTCACCAATTTTTAAATCCAGCGAAATCGGTTGCCGTGCCAAAGAGAAACATTCCCGCACCTGCTCGACTTTTAGTTCTAAAGATTGGGCAATTTCTTGAATACTTGCCAAACGCCCCAACTCTTGGGACAGTTGCCGTTGCGCTTTTTTGATTTTGTTCAACTTTTCCGTAATATGCACCGGTAAGCGAATCGTGCGGGCTTGTTGGGCAATGGCGCGGGTAATCGCCTGACGAATCCACCAATAGGCATAGGTGGAGAACTTATAACCCTTCATCGGATCAAACTTTTCTACGGCTCGCTCTAAACCTAGGGTTCCCTCCTGCACTAAATCTAATAGTTCTAAATTACGTTTTTGGTATTTCTTCGCCACCGAAACCACTAAGCGCAAATTAGCTTCAATCATTTTCCGCTTGGCTCTAGTACCTTGCTTCAGGGCTTTAGTCAGAGTCTCTTCATCTATGTTCGCTAAAAGTGACCATTCATGACTCGTCGGTAAGCGATGCTCCCGTGCCACAAACTTTTCTTGCAGCGCAAATAAAACCGTCATGTATTGCACCTGCTTACCATAGACAATTTCCTCCTCATTAGTCAGAAGGGGAATTTTGCCAATCTCATGGAGATAAGTGCGCACCATATCGCCCGACATCCCAGTGGTTTTGCCTGCTAAACGATGAGAACTTTTGCTAAAGCTAATATCTTCATGGACAATCAACAAATTATCATCGACATGAACATCATCAATTTCATCACCACTAACCGGCAATAAATCCATGGTTGTTTCTTCCATTGCTACTACTTCAACTAAATCTATAATTCCTACCGCATCTTCGGAGATAAAAGCATTTTTGCGTTCAGCGTTTTTCATAATTTTATTTACTCCTCAATGAACAATTGCATCAAAAATACCAAATCAAAATCAAAGCTAAAAATTTTTCGTATCTATTAATTATCAGCTTTTAACATTAATTTCTACATATTAATCAGATAAATCGATTTGTACAACTCAGTTGCTTAAGGCAATTTAGACCAACAATTAATGCAAAGTGGCAGCAGAATTTTCAAAAATATTAAGTTAAAAAGTCAGTATCTACAATGATTGCAGCAAGCTATCTAACCGCTCAAAAACATAACTAGGGCTTGCCTAAACTAATTATTTTTTGAGGTTTGCCTATTTTGTCTGACTTAGGTTCGAGCTTGCATAATTGAGATGTCATATTAACAGCAACATATTTTAATTGATCAACTTTAATTAACAAACTCTTAGGCATGATTAATTATGCCCAGTTAAACAAAGATACCCCTCAATTTAATAAACTTTAAGTAAAACTCAGGTAAAACATTTCATCTTTGCCTTAAACTAGACCAATCATCTAATTAATCTAATCAATTTTCAATAAACTAAATTATTTATAAAGTTCCAGCTAAACGATAGTTAGTAATTAGTCCATAATGCCAATGGATGGGATTATGCGACTTACTTTAGTGAAACTTCTTTAATGTTGATGTTTTAGTTTTGATGTCATTAAAAATTATTAAAAGAATTAGTTGAATTAGTTGATAACTAGTTAGGGTAAATTGAGCGAATTTTTGAACCATGATCATAGATGTTTAGTTATAATATCTAATGAGCATCTATGAGGGCATCAAAAAATTTCTAGCGACTACATTAATTAACAAATTTTCCCTTAACTATGCCACATCCTAGAGAATGATCTTACCTCCTAGATTAATTAGCTAATCCATCATTTATTAGCCAAAATTTGCACCCATTTTCTACAAAGATAACGGTAAATTACGTTGCAAGATAAATGTTAGTAATCCGTCATCTTATAAGAACCTGTGGTCTGTTTGCGCTAATCAATGGTTTGATTTTATATTTGCTCTACAAACCCTAATATTCAGCCTAGATGCTGCTGATTCCCTAGTGATGCCAGTTTGAAGCCACGACTTTAAGACAATGGAGCTTAAACTCTTTTTGTTCTATGGTCAGGCATTGGGGCTGGGTTTGTTGGACTAGGATTTATTTGACGGAAATTTAGGGGTAATGGTTCACCTTGAGGAAATCATATATTTAGGTGCATCTAGGAGAGGAATTTAGGAGTAAGATTCAGTTAATGGCAGGATGACAGAGTAGAAGTGCAGCTAATCTGTTAGCTGGCAGGCATTTTATGGATAGTTGATGGAGCTATGGGTTAATTTGGCGGATTATCCTCATGCAAGAATTTTTAGCTTATCAATTTGTAACTTTTTATGCCATTACTTGTCATCTATCAAAAGTTATTTTGTAGGATAAAAATCTTGATGTTTTATATTAAATTTTCTTGTCGGTGCGTCTTAGTTTTAAATAATGATTTTAAATAATATGTTAAACTATTGACAAAAGTCAAACTATTGCAAACTATTTTTACGCTTAGCAATGGCGGCACAGACTGAATTATCATAAAATTATTCCTAGCACCAGTTTTGAGTTGAATCGCAGAAAGTTATCAACTAGGAGTTATAAGTATTTATACTTAACAAATTTAAAGATTAATGTTGGTAAACAACAGATATTAGTCCATAAATTGTGGTAAAAATTGTGTCTGCTATGCCAATAATTATGGCTCAGGTATAAAGAGAAACTGATTATAGCTTAGCTTTGGCCATCATGGCTGTGAGCCACAGGTTAACCACGCCCATAACCAATGATCCCCATGATGATATTTAGCTGCGGTGATTAAGCCATCGTGATCATTGGCGGTGTCAAATCTAGATCATGGTACATTGTCCTAGATCCTGATCGATCTGCAATAGTTCCATATTGATCCTAAGTGCCCCATAATGCCACACTGAGGCAACAATTATGGGGATAATCTGGGTATCTTGGTAAATCATTACAGAGCAGCGATCCCCTAAGCATGATTTGAGGGTAAGGTTATTTAGGTGGATGTAGTGAATGAGGAATGGTACACTAACGTGGGTTGGCGGGTGCGTGGGATTCGTGGTGCAACGACGGCTGATGCAAATACTTATGAGGCCATCGAAGCGGCTGTTTTAGAATTAATGGATCAGATCGAGTCAGAAAATGCCATCGATCCGATGGAAATTGTGAGCGTCACTTTCTCGGTAACAGCGGATTTAGATGTGGTGTTTCCCGCTAAAATTGCCCGTTCTCGGCCGCAGTGGGAATATGTCCCTTTGATGGATATCCAGCATATGGCAGTACAAGGCAGTTTAGCTAAATGTATTCGAGTATTGATGCACGTCAATACCCCACTGTCCCAAAGAGAAGTGCATCATGTATATTTACGAGGAGCGCAACAGTTACGCCCTGATTTGTTGGTGCATCAGCCGTCGGTGTCAGTCTAGGGAGCCGCTCACCGCCCCAATATTTTGACTCAGAGTATAAATTAATCAGAGTAAATTAAATTGCCTTCCCATAGGTCTTGCTAGCAGATCGCCATGAAATTGACTAGGCGTGGACATTACAGCGTTAAAGCCATGCTTGATTTGGCTATGCATCCGAGGGGCGAACTAGCTTCAGTGCGGCAAATTGCCCAACGTCAAAATATTCCTGCCCCCTATCTTGAAAAGTTGCTGATTGCTTTACGTCAAGCGGGTTTAGTTGATGCAGTGCGGGGCAGTCAGGGGGGGTATCGCCTCAAAAAATTACCGAAACGCATTTTAATCGGCGAAATTTTAGCTGCTGTGGGTGAAGATATTCCCACCCTGCATAGTTTGCAAAATCAAATAGAGCAGAATGATCAGTCTGATTTGCCCCCTAAAACACCTTATACTCAGCAATCTAAAGAATTACCCAAGAATCGCCACAACGCTCGTGCCACAAATTCCTACAACAAAGATTCCCACAAAGTAATTCAACAGGCATCAGACTGGGTAACCTTGGCTCTGTGGCAGCGGCTAGATACGAAATTTCGTGAAGCAATTTACAATATCTGCCTTGAGGATCTCTACTATGATGCGCGTAGTTGGCAGGCGGCGCAGCGGGAAGATAATAATTTTATGATTTAAGTTTGATGATACCGAGGTTGATGTGTGGAATTACTGAAGATCTCTTAGCGGCAAGTTTTAGATGATATTGATTGATAGCCTGATAGCCATCTAAATTGATCGCAGTTTGATCGATCACAGTTTGATTGATTTATTGGCCAAACTCTAACTTAGCTTTTTCCACAATATCAACGGTTACTAGATCCACTGCCATAGCGTGGGCAATTTGTTCAATGCGTTGCCGAGCTTGGGTGCGCACAAAGTAAGGAATATTCCGCAATTTAATTTTGGCTTCGGGAGTCCACTGCAAAGGATCAGGATAGTTGTCTATCATGGGCTTGTCTCTTGAAAGCAATTTCTGCAAAGTGTGTATTCTTGAATGTAGGCTATCGCTAGCAAATCCACCCAATGGGACTAAATCTACTCTGTTTATGCTATTCGATGACATTAATGGCAACTAATTTAACTTTGCCGATTTTTTTCTAATCAAGGAGTTTCCGGCTCAGCATCATCGATTAGGGGTGGTTTTTCGGCTCTTTCGCGACTCAGTTCATTGAGTAAAGACAACACTTTAACCCCCTTCTCAAAGGAATGATCTTCTAAAAAGATGATTTCGGGAGCGCGGCGCAGGGCCAAGCGTTGGGCAATTTCGCGCCGTACAAAACCAGTCGCTCCAGCCAGGGCAGTCATAGTCTCTTGATGGGCTTCGGGAGTACCGTAAATGCTGACAAATACTTTGGCGTGTTGCAAATCGCCGGAAACTTCCACCGCTGTGACACTGACCATGCCTGAGCCAACCCGATCATCTTTGATGTCACGGAGCAACATAGTACCCACTTCCCGTTTGATGGACTCAGCCACGCGGGCAATTCTTCGTTCAGTAGCCATAGAGATTTCGTAGTTGCAGCACAAATAAAAAATTCGACAATTCCACGACGGGTTTTGCTGGTTAGTTCGTGGGGTTTTAGGAAGCAAATCCTATTAGTAGCATAGCACTGCTGATATGGAGAAGATTTTACGAAGTCTGATCAAGCTGGTTATAAGATTGGAAAGCACTGCAATCTTGACAAGGGCCGTCGGGGTGGATGGCACACCGCAGATATACCGAGCGAGCATTGTAGATGCAGTTAGTGTTGCCAATGGCATAGCCAATTCCTGTGACATAGTTGATGTCCGATGGTAACAAAACCTTAGTGCTAGTCACCACAGGAGCAGTAATTGGTGCAGTGGCAGCGTTATGTAAAGTTTGTTGGAGTCGCCCATATTCTCTGACTTCTAGGCGATGGATCAACCAAAGCGACAGAAGCGGCGGCACTAAACCAAAAAGTAAGATGAGTAAAACATCAAACATAAACTAATACACAGGAAAGATAAGCAGGAAACAAACGCGCTATCTCAAATCAATGCCATTTTAAAAGGCAATTTAAAGAGCAATCTAAAGGGCATCTAAACCTAACATACCGCGCAATACCAAAGTCACACCCACAAAGCCACTAACTAAAAATATGCCCAATGCAGCGGCGGTAGCAGGGCGCTTGAGCAATGGAATCAGCGGGGCAACTACAATTGACAATACGCCCGCACTGATCAACAGCAAAAATTTAGGATAACGTAGAATATTCTGGATAAAGTCTTTCATAGTTCAGAGAATTAATAGCAGATTAACAACCAATATTTACAAAGTCTGGATTTACAAAGTCTGGTAAACCTAAATTTGTCACCCGACTTATAAGCTGATTTGTAAGCCGAAAACTAAAACAGGTAACAGGAGCAATTGGCTAATCACTCCTATCACCTAATTTTTAGGTTTTTCACCTATGGCTCTGTCATGGACAAGCTAGCTGCCTTGTTAGCTATCTTAAAATTAACGTCAGTTCGATGATTTAGCAGACCCTCACCCTAACCCTCTCCCAAGACGGGAGAGGGAATAAGAAAAATTTCTCTAATTCCCCTTCTGTCAGCTTGGGAGACGGGGTTGGGGGATGAGGGCGATTTTTTAACATCGAACTCACGTTAAATTAAGGCGCTAAGGCACTGCCCCGCAACAAGCTGCCAATGGTTTTTAGGGTAATTTTCAGTTGCGTGAAAGGATTGGCGGGCACGACAGTCTTGTATAAGTAACTATCAAAAGTCAGCTTTTGCACGTCTTTGTCAGAACACATTTCCACAAAGGCTTCTCGAGTTGCATTGGAGCGATAAAACACGTTTTGCAACAGGTCTAAAACCTTGTAGGTTAAGCCGTACTGCTTGTCCCAGCGCTGGATATAAACTTTTAACTCACGCTCCGTCGGAATACGCTTGCCACCTTCAGCAAATTCCACAATCGCTTCAGCACACATCCGCCCTGATTTAGCCGCAAAGTAAATACCTTCGCCACTGGATTTGGTCACATAACCAGCAGCATCACCCACTAGGGCAATGCGTCCCACCACACGGCGGGGTCTGGGATGCTCAGGGATGGGGTGGGCTTCCACTTTGATCACCTCACCACCTTCAATGCGAGGCTTAGCCCGCTCCCGAATGCCAGCTTGGAGTTGCTTGATCTGCCGTTGATTTTTGTGCATTGTGCCCGTACCGACGGCTACGTGATCGTATTTGGGGAACACCCAAGCGTAGAAGTCAGGGGATACATCATCACCCACATACATTTCTGCGAGATCTTGGTAATATGCCATCTTGTCTTCGGGAATCCGAATCCGTTCTTGGAAAGCAATGGCATAGTTATAGTCCCCAGCATCCATAGCTTTAGCCACCACAGAGTTCGCCCCATCAGCCCCAATGATCATGTCTACTTCAAGGCTGCGATGTACTCCAGTGATGCTATCACCGCTGGTATTGCTAAAGTCAGTGTAATTGATTTGGTAGGGTTGCTGGCCGTTGTTATTGATTTTAATTTCCAAGACGCGGCCATTAATTACCTTTGTGCCCAAAGTGGCAGCACGGTTGCGGAGGTAGCCGTCTAGGACTTCGCGCCGGGTCATACCGATATATTCATCGGGATTGTCTAGTTTGATGTCTACCTCAATGTTGCTAGGGGAGATCATCTTCATGTTGCGGACGCGGCGATCAATAATTTCTGGTGGCAAGTCAAATTCTTGCACCATACAAAGGGGAATAGCGCCCCCGCAAGGCTTGACATTATCCAGCTTCCGCTCGAATAAGTACGTTTCAATACCGGCTTTGGCAAGGGTTTCCGCAGCACAGGAACCCGCAGGCCCGCCTCCTACAACAGCGACTCGAAGTGTCAAAGCGTGCTCCTAAACTTAACTATCTCAACAAGTTGTTCAACAAGTTTTTTTATTCCCTTGCATCCTAACACTGACAGCGAGGGGATTATAGGCGAAAGTGATGATTATTAACATTTGTATTTTTTGATGACATTAACTGCCCTCAGCTACTGTCAATGTTAATGATTGATTAAGCTCTATAAAGTTATGTTGCCAAATGGCGATAGTTATGATTTAAGCATGAATGACACTAATGAATTTTTTCGTTTTGAACTTAATCCATCCAACCAATATTACGGTTATTGATGCGTTGGTTTTCTTCGTTGGAACCAATGGGACGACCATAGATGCCGGGGCGATCTAGGGGACGACTTTGGGGGCGTTCCGGTGGACGGGCTTGGCTGCGACTGAGACTGCTGGAATTGTTGCTGTTACTGGTATTAGCAGCTTGGGCACTTGCCGCAGAAGAGGTGGCATTAGCGCGACGCAGTTCCGGCTGACGGGGGGCAATTTGATTGCCGTAGGCTGGACGGCTCGACGTAGTGACTGGCACAACGGGAGTTTGTAATTTTTGCAGTTCTTCTTTGAGTTGGATATTAGCTTCAGCCAGACGCAGATTATCTTTGCGAGATTCTTCTAGTTCGGTTTTGAGCCGTTGCAGATTTTGATTGTGATCTTGAATGGTACTTTGCAGGATTTCAACGTTGGTTTGGTTGATGTGCAGGCTATGTTTTAATTCGGTGATTTGTTGGCGGAGTTCGGCTTCTAGGTCAGGACTAAGCTGAGGTGAGGCTTGAGGCTCAGGGGCGGTTTTTTGCGGTTTGGCTTCAGGAATACTTTCTGTGGTGTTTGGGGCTTGGGATGTGGTTGCTGAAGTACTGGTTGCAACTGAAGCCTGAGACTTTGCGCCATCGGAGTTATCATCAGTGACAGTGACCGGAGCAGCCACTACGTCAACGGTTAGGGGGCTATCGGTGGCAGGTTTTTGGGCTTCTTCGCGGAGCAGATCGGTGAGGCGCTTTCTGGTCATGGGGGGTGGGGGGCGAAAATTTAAGCGGTGTTTAAGGTTTTTTTAATTTTGATCTGGCTGATCTGGGGGGATGATCTATCCGCAGCAAATATGGGTATAAATTCTAGGCAGCCGATTCACCCTGTTAGTCATGGAAGGGAATGATTAAGTTAATCTTAAGTTAACGTGGACTAAATCCGTTAACAATTACTGATACGCATTGTTTATGGCGGTGATTACTCTCAAGAAATTAGATGAGTAAACTAGCCTAATAAATTAATAAATCTAAATTAGTTAATTCCAATGGATCAATCAGGAAGCGAGATTGATCCATTGCCAAGGGAACAAGTTAAAATCGTGTCAAAAATCTAAGACCAATCCCGCTGCAACTCATCCACCACCCGACGATAATCCGCTTCGGCTTCCCGCGAGTTTTTCCCCTTTGACTGAGTGACTAATACCCCATCTAAAGCTGATCGTTCATGGGCTTTATAGGCTCTGACAAAAGCATGAAATGCCGGAATACCCACATCTAGTAAAGTATTTTGTGCTTCTAGGGCTTCATTAATGCTGCGCGGATCAACCCTAGTCAACAGCACCCGATGGGGCACATTAGCGGGCTTAACCTTAGTGCGTACCGTTTCAATCAGAGCCGCTAAGTCCATCGGTGCAGGCGGTGTCGGCAGCAACAGATAATCGGCACTGGCAATGACAGCGGCTAAGGCTGCGGATTGCAAGGCTGGTGGGGTATCGACTAGCACCAGTTCATATTGGCTCAGTTGCGGTAATTGCTTCAGCAGATGAGGGTCAGACTCTTGCACCACATCAAACCCCAGCCCTTTGGTGCTACGTCCTGACCACCAAGCCAAACTCCCTTGGGGATCAGCATCTATAGCCAGAAGTTTATGATTTTCAGCCAAAATGCCCGCTAGAGCCATAGTCGTTGTGGTTTTACCCACGCCGCCTTTGCCGTTACTCACAACAATTACTTTCGGAGAACTCAAGTTTTTTGGGGGAGATGGATCAACCATTCTTTGCTATCAATGGATGCTCAGCTTAAAATTAATTGATTTAAGTCTGACATAGTTTTGTCATTATTGACCATAGAATAGCAAGGTATAATTTGATTAACGATACCTAATGAATTTTTTACCCTACTAAATCAAACCAAAATATTAAAATAAAGTCATCAAAATAAGATGTTAAATACTTTTATTTCAATCAATAAAGCAATTCTGATAAATAGGCTGATAAATTATCATGTGATATAAATTCATGCGTACTCATCTAAGCAAAATTCTTCAATCTATTCGCGATAATTTTATTCACCATAATCTTAAATCAGCTAATTATAAATGGCGGCATTTAAGAAAATACCAGCAAACAAGTTGCTTTTTAATATTACTATCCATAATTACCACAGTTGCAATTATAACTGATCTGCAACTAGGTTCATTATCAAATAATTTTATTCAATCGCCAGTGATTCAATCACCCGAAAGAAATAAAGATTATACTATATCAAATACAATTAATCCTAGCAATCAATCCTATAGTGATTTAAATAAGAATAGTGATCAGCAATTTTATGTCTTATTGGAAGATCGCTCAGAACCATATCCAATTAATCGATTTATTGCCACAGCAATTGATCCTAATGCTAAATTCAATGATAATTCCGCACCAAGTAAACCCCTCACAGATTTGAATTTCAACTTTAGTGAAGCTCGTGTTTTAAGGCTTGGGTTTACCAAAAATGCTTATTGGATGAGGGTGAAAATCGTCAATCATAGTAACAAAAAACAATGGTTTTTAGAAATTTTTCCATCATCATTAGACTATGTAGATGTTTATTTACCTACCCAAAATGGTTGGGATTTAAAGCGCAATGGTCGGGCATATCCGTTCAAAAATAGAGAGATTAAAGATTATCGATTTATCATACCGATTCATATTGAACCCCAAGATACTCAAACTATTTATTTGCGAATTGCTACGGAAACTAGTTTAATTTTTGAGGCTAATCTATGGCAGCCTGATGCATTTTGGCAACATCGACACCAAAGCCAATTCTTTCAAGGCATAGTCTATGGCATTTTTACTTTTGCCATATTATATAACCTGTTTCTGTTAGTTTCACTGCGAGATCTTAGTTACTATTATTTTGTATTATTTGTCATGGGTTTATCCCTTGGTTATTTAGCATGGGATGGCTTAGGATTTCAATACATTTGGTCAGAACAAGTCTTTTGGAATCGGGTTAGTATTCCGATTAGTTTACATATTCTGAGCATATCAATTATTGGTTTCACTACTCATTTTTTAGAGATTCGGCATCAGATTCGTTTCTGGCATCGCATTTTAAGAGTCATTTTTATTGGCAGCATAATTGGCATATTATTTAGTGTTATTGCCACTTATAGAATGGCAGTTTTATTCGCCAATATAGCGCTTTTTTCTAGTGCAATTACTTCTTTTATTGTAGGCATAATTTCATGGCGGAAAGGTAATCGTAGTGCCAGCATATTTCTGTTGACATGGGGCATATTATTATTAAGTTTTGGTTTTGGTATTATTAGCAATTTATTTGCGGTGACACCAATTCAAATCTCGTTCATGGAAATCATTAAATACAATGGTGTGATTATGGTGGTGGTGCTATCTTTAGCCATTGCTGATCGCATTAATCATTTGCGGGATCAAGTAGTTGCTCAACAAAAAGATAGTTTGCGTTTAAAAGATGAGTTAAATGACTTATTAACCCAAAGACAAGATGAATTAGAAAATTTAGTCACAGAAAGGACTCAAGCATTAATAGAAGCTAAAGAAGTGGCTGAATCAGCTAATCGCGCTAAGAGTAGTTTCTTGTCTAATATGAGTCATGAATTGCGCACACCCATGAATTCTGTTTTAGGTTTTGTGCAAATTCTGCAAATGGAACCAAATCTCAAAGAAGAACAACAAAAGATCTTATCTACCATTGCTTCTAGTGGTCAACATCTTCTTTCCTTAATTAATGATGTTTTAGATATGTCAAGGATTGAATCTGGACATATTAATTTGAAATTAAACAACTTTTCTCTAGCAGTAATTATTCAAGAAGTACAAGAGATCTTATTAGTTAAAGCTACGACTAAACAGCTTAATTTTACCACTCATTTAGCCCATGATTTACCTGAGGTGCTTTATGGAGATGAGCTAAAATTACGACAGATTTTGATTAATTTATTGAATAATGCTATTAAATTTACTGATGTGGGGGAAATCACCTTAACTGTAGAACAATTAGCACCTGATATTTTAATCCAATCTCTTGCTAATGCTGAATTACTGGATCATGCTGTTAATAGTAATTTGATTCAGGATAACGCAACAATGAATAGCGCAAAAACTAGGGGCGATCTACCCTCTGATATTTGCTTAAGATTCACAATTAAAGATACTGGAATTGGCATGAGTGATCTAGATTTGGCTCAACTTTTTACACCATTTTTCCAAGTTAAAACTGACTTATCTAAGAAAGATGGTACTGGTTTAGGTTTAGCTATTTCATTTAGATTAATTAAAGTAATGGGTGGCATAATTCATGTTAATAGTATACCTAATAACGGGACAGTTTTTACAATTGACTTACCCTTTGGTTTTGCTTTAGATGATCAGTCAAGTAATATTGATGATAATAAGTCAGAATTAACAACTAAATTAGGAGAGCATCAATCAAGTATATTAGATAAATTTAATCCAGATGGATCGCAAGTTAATAATTTTATAATTGATCAATATGGCTTAATTAGTTTGAAATCTAGTCCCGAAGCAAATCAAAATATAGATAGTAACTTAGATGATCAAATTAATCATGATCTATCCTATGAATTACATAGTGATGATTTACAGCATAGATTTAGGGCTGGTTCATCGGGGTTTAATTTCTTAAATTTGCAAGATATAAAAATTCTAGTTGCTGAAGACAATCCTGTTAATCGCTCCTTAATTTCAATTATGTTGCGTGAAATTGGTTATACCAGTATTAGCACCGCAACTAATGGTCATGAAGTAATTACTGCTGTCGAAAAAGATAAATATGATCTGATTTTAATGGACATTAATATGCCTCAGATGGACGGTTTAGAAGCCACTCGACGCATTATTGAAAATTATGGTAGTCTGCGTCCGGTAATCATTGCAGTTACTGCCAATGCCTTAGAAGAAGATCGGGCTAAATGTTTTGCTGTGGGAATGGATGACTATTTAAGTAAGCCTTTAAGAATTAATGCTTTAAAGCAGGTTTTAAAAGATAGACTTAATGTAAACTAGTGGCAAACTGATAGTGCATGATAAATTTAGTCAATTGATCATCTAATTTGATTAAGTTTTTAGTAATTAAATGCTGAGATTAAAATGCACTTTTAAATAAATCTTTAAATAAATATTTTAAGTGAATTATTAAATGAACTATTAAAACAAAGTCCCTAAAATAAATTATTTGAAATTTGCATCGACATTTTCCGAGTTAATTTTGGATCAAAATTTGTATTAAGATCTCAATGCTGACAGTTCTGCCCAGATTAATACATTAATGGCTACGCTCCTAATCCACGATAATTACTTGTAATTTATACTTGAAATTTATCGCCACTCCATTAGACCCCAAAAATCATCAAAATAAATCATTAAAATAGCCCCCAGATTTAGCGCAATGACAGATATTTCCCCCAGCCCCTTAGCCCATAATGCTGACTCATCTACTGCAAAATTACGCATCGGTTTACTATTCGGTGGACGTTCTGGTGAGCATGACGTATCCATTACCTCTGCCAAAGCCATCGCCGCAGGATTAGCCCAAAATCCCCGCTACGAAGTGCAACCTTTTTATATTCAGCATAATGGCATCTGGCGCACTGCTGAAATTGCCCAGCAAGTGTTGGATACCGGTGTAGCTCTGCCCTTAGAACAAAATTTGCCCAGTAATAGCTTTTTCTTACCCGCTGCGGTACAGGATGTGGATTTGTGGTTTCCCGTATTGCACGGACCTAATGGCGAAGATGGCACGGTGCAAGGTTTGCTAGAACTGATGCAAAAACCCTATGTCGGTAATGCTGTTTTGGCAGCGGCGGTGGGAATGGATAAAATTTCTATGAAAGCGATGTTTGGCTATGCGGGGCTACCACAGGTCAAGTATGTGGCTTTAAGTCGGTGGCAATGGGGGCAAAATGCGACCGCTTGGGCGGAACATATTGAGGCTACTTTGGGTTATCCCTGTTTTGTTAAACCTTCCAATCTTGGCTCATCGGTGGGTATTTCTAAGGTGCGCGATCGCCAACAGTTAATTGATGCGGTGGTTGATGCTTTTACCTATGATGGGCGCTTAATTGTGGAGCAAGGAGTGACCGCCCGCGAAATCGAGTGCGCTATTTTAGGTAATGAACAGCCCCAAGCTTCCACCATCGGCGAAATTACTTTTAACAGCGACTTCTACGACTACGAAACCAAATATACCCCCGGTATGGCATCGCTAATTATTCCAGCCCAGTTGCCTCCGGCAGTGGTCGAGACGGTGCAGAATACAGCGATCAAAGCTTTTCAAATTCTGGCAGGACGGGGTTTAGCGCGGGTGGACTTCTTTTATGTCGAAGCCACCGGCACAGTTTTGATTAATGAAATTAACACCTTCCCTGGATTTACCGCCCTGAGTATGTATCCCAAACTGTGGGAGCATTCTGGCATTCCTTTTGCGGCATTATGTGATCGTCTAGTGACATTAGCCCTAGAAGCCCGTTAATCATCATCAATAACCATACAGATTCAAAAAACAAAGATCCCCGATTTATTTAAGCAATCGGGGATCTCGTGGACAAACAGCAAAGAAATTTTTAGATTTTTAGCCGCCTTTAGCAGCTTTGAGCTAAATCAACTTTTAGCCAAATATGCGACTCCGTCGCCGTGGTTGGGGGGTGGGGTTAGTCAGTGCTGGCTGAGGCGCATTAAATCGATTACGCCACAAAGCTTGATAGGCTTGATCATCAAGACCTTTGCCGCCACGATAACCGCGCTCGTTAATTATGCTATTGAGAGTCACGACTCGATCCGCCGGAGCCGGATGGGTACTAAACACACTAGTGCCACCGGCAGACTGAGCCGCCAACTTTTGCATAAATGCAGGCATTGCTGCTGCCGCAAAACCGGATCTGACCAAGTTACCCAAACCACGGCGATCCGCATCATTTTCAGCTTCACGACTGTTAGGCAACTGTAGGGCTAACTGCGCCCCCAATTGAATCAGTTGATTATCTTCCACCCCAATCACACTGGCAATTCCTTTTTGGATCGCCGCGTTTTTGATGTTTTCGAGGGCGTGCTTACCGGCAATGTGACCAATTTCGTGGGACATCACCGCCGCTAATTGGGCAATGTTATCGGCATTGGCAATCGTGCCGCTGTTGATATAGACAAAGCCCCCCATCGTGGCAAAAGCATTGAGATTTTTGTCATCCACCACCTGAAAAGTATAGGGAATATTCGGGCGATCGCTATTAAGGGCTAGGGCTTTACCCAGTCCATTAATCAACTGATTTGCTAGGGGATCACTACTAATTTTGACCTTGCTCCGCAACTGTTGATCGATCTGCCGCCCTAGTTTGACTTCATCTTCATCAGACAAATTCGAGATCTGTATAATTTCCATCGCCGCAGGCAGCACCCGAAATAAATCACCCAAGTCTAAGGCTTGGGCAGGCTGGCCATGAATTGCCAATAGCATAGTCAGCAAACCTGCTAAAGCAATTTTTTGGTAACGCAAAAACCAACGCCTTAACCAATATGTTGGCAACTTCCATAATCTTTTGGATAAAGTAACTGCCATAGGCTTGAAGTCTTGATCCCAGCCCTGCACCCATGACTCCGGCAACTTTACCCCAGCTAAATATTCACCTAATTTACCTAATCGCTTCATCATCAAATCCTCCTGATTGCTCTATTACCACTGCCACGAAATCTATGGCATCTCTGTATTAAATGTCTACTCACGGATTTAATTCATGTTTAATTTACATTTAATTCATAGGTCAGCATTCCTGCCATAGCATTTATGTTTAGTATGCCCATGCATAGCCTCACTGACTAGCTACACCAAGATAAAAGTTCCATTGCAAATCTTCATGATTTATCTTTGAATATTTCTGATGATTCATTAATTATAAAACTAATCTAAATAATGATAAGCAAATCCTTAGCCCGTATGAAAAGTATTTATGATTTATCTTAGAAAAACATTAATGAGGTCGATAAGCCAGTCCGACTAATGTAACTAAGATCAGATATAAATCTTATTAATAGCTTTGAGGTGATAAGAGATTCCTTTGCGATAATATTTGCAATTTTTGCGGACAATTCGCGGACAATTCAATGATCTAGCGTGATATTGCCATCACAAGTTGGCTTTTGCCGCCAAATCAGATACAATGGCTTCTGCCTGTTTGATGACAAATCGCCTCAGACATCATCCTTGGGCTAGTAGCTCAGTTGTATAGAGCAATCGCCTTCTAAGCGATCGGTCGCAGGTTAGAGTCCTGCCTAGCCCGTTTATCACCCTACATTTGCCCCTTCAGATTTGACTTTGCTGAGGTTAGCTAAGTATCCATTTGGTATTTAGCTAATGTTTAGCCGTGGCCACATCCGCACGCCGTCCCTGGCAAAAATCATCGGAATTTTGGTTTTGTTAGCAGTTTCATCGGCCGGTTGTCCCCTTTGGCTAATAGAATATATCCCAAGACTATGTTGCATTATGTAAACATATCTCCAAGCATCCATCGAAGACAGGGGCCGAGTAGCTAATCGTTTGTTTTGATACAAAATGCAAGCCAACGAAATCTATAGGATATAAGTTTAACGGCTACTCCCGCCCTGAAGTGCCCTGAATCATATTCCGGTAAATTATGAAAATTCTTAAAATCCAGACTTTGCGCGGTTCCAACTACTGGAGCATCGAGAAACATCAACTCGTAGTAGCTCGCCTAGATTTGGAGGATTTTCATCCGGGTGGCAAGAACTTTTACCAAAACCTTTGCCGCGTCCTACCTAAACTCTCCAAGCGCAGCTTTACACCTACGGGCAAAGAAATTGATACACCAACTTTAGTGCAGCTAGTTGCCCTAGAATTGCAGTCCATTGTCGGCATGAATGTTGATTTTGGCACAGTCCGCCCCACCGTCGAAGACAGAATATACCAAGTTGTCTTCGAGTACGAATATGAACCAGCGGGACGTTATGCCACCAGAGCCGCCCTGCGCGTATGTGAAAGCGTTGCCGCCACTGGCAGCTATGCCCCCGCCGAGTTAGAAGAAGACCTCAAAGATCTCGCAGAAATTCGCCTTGATTCGCAGCAGGGGCCTAGCACCGAGTCCATTGTGGCTGAGGCTAAGATCCGGAATATTCCTTGGATTGAGTTAAGCTCTAGGGCGATGATTCAGCTTGGCTATGGGGCATATCAACATCGCATCCAAGCCACCCTGAGCAGTAACACGGGAATTTTAGGCGTAGAGCTAGCCTGTGACAAGGAAGGCACAAAACAGATTTTGCGTGATTGTGGCGTACCTGTGCCCCGTGGCACAACGATCCGAAATATGAAATATTTAGAAGATGCCATTGAGGAAGTGGGTGGATTTCCCATCGTGGTCAAACCCCTCAATGGTAATCACGGGCGGGGGATCACCATTGATGTGCGCACCATTGAAGCCGCTGAAGATGCGGTGGAATTGGCCCAAGAAGTTTCTGAAGAAGTGATTATCGAGCGTTATCACCAAGGTCGGGATCATCGGATGTTGGTGATCAATGGCAAGTTAGTGGCGGTGGCAGAGCGGGTTCCGGCCCATGTGATCGGCGATGGTCACTCTACGGTAGCGGAATTAATCGAATTAACCAATCAAGATCCGCGCCGGGGTGATGGTCACGATAATGTGCTAACTCGCATTGGCATTGATCGCACCAGTCAAGATGTCTTAGAACGACAAGGTTATACGCTGACTTCCGTTCCGCCAGCGGGTGAGACCTGTTATCTCAAAGCTACGGCTAATTTGAGTACCGGCGGAATTTCCGTAGATCGCACCGATGATGTGCATCCCCAAAATGTTTGGTTAGCGGAACGGGTGGCGAAAATTATTGGCTTAGACATTGCCGGAATTGATGTCGTTACCCTAGATATTTCCAAGCCGCTGCGGGACACCGATGGGGTGATTGTGGAAGTCAATGCCGCCCCTGGGTTTAGAATGCACACCTCGCCTAGTGTGGGTAAAGCCCGAAATGTGGCCGCACCTGTGATTGATATGCTTTTTCCCCCAGGCACACCCCACCGAGTGCCCATCGTCTCCATTACCGGCACTAATGGCAAAACTACCACCACCCGTTTGATTGCCCATTTATTCAAACAAACCGGCAAGAATGTGGGTTATACCACTACCGATGGCATTTACATTGGCAACTGGCTGGTAGAAAAAGGCGATACCACTGGCCCCTACAGCGCCCAAGTGATTTTACGCGATCCCACGGTAGAAGTGGCGGTATTAGAAACGGCTCGCGGCGGTTTATTACGCTCTGGGTTGGGCTTCCAAGGCTGCGATGTGGGCGTAATTACCAATGTGCAAGCCGATCACCTTGGTTTAGGTGACATTGACACCGTTGAGGATCTGGCTCGGCTCAAAAGTGTAGTCGTTAAATCAGTCTTACCCACAGGTTGCGCGGTACTCAATGCCGAAGATCCCCTAGTGGCGGCGATGGGGCCCCAACTGGGCTGTCAGGTGGCCTATTTTGCCATGGATGTGGAAAATGACCTGATTAAGTCCCATACCGCCAAAGGGGGCCTAGCGGCTGTGTATGAAAACGGCTATCTATCGGTGTTAAAGGGTGATTGGACTTTACGCATTGAAGAAGCGGCTAAAGTGCCATTAACCCTTGGCGGTAAAGTGACATTCCAGATTCAAAACTGTTTGGCCGCCAGTTTAGCCGCATTTAGTCAAGGCATGGGCATCGAAGAAATTCGTCAAGGCTTAATGACGTTTGTTTCCTCCGCCGAGCAAACCCCCGGCCGGATGAATTTATTTGACTTGGGCAAATATCACGCCCTATTAGACTATGCCCATAATCCGGCGGGTTTTAAAGCAATTGGTCAATTCATTAGTAATTGGCAAGGGGAGAGCATTGGTGTAATTGCCGCTCCTGGGGATCGGCGCGATGAAGACATCATTGAGTTAGGGCAACTAGCCGCCGAGATGTTTGATCAAATTATCATCAAAGAAGATCTTGATCGTCGCGGCCGCCAACCCAACGCCGTGGCCCTCTTATTGCAACAGGGGGTCAAATCGATCAAGCCCAATTTACCTTGCGAGATCATTTTGGATGAAACCCAAGCGATTAATCAAGCTTTAGATCGCGCTCCGGTAGATGGTTTGGTGGTGGTTTTCCCCGAAAAAGTCGAGCCATGCATTGCTTTAATTAACGCTCGTAAACCTCAGCCCCAAGTTACCCCTTAGGCTTTATGCTAGATCTGAGCATTTGCGATGAAATATAGACCATGACTAGGCGATATGCTCGCTTTGGTCTGTGTGCCCCATCATCGCAATTGTCAATCTAATATCAATCTAAAATTTAGCCCATCGAGTCACACAGGTTAAGGAGACGCAATCATGCCACGGGTAACACCTCAGGTGATTTGTCTAGGCGAAGCACTAATCGATTTGCTGGCCCATGAAGTGGGTGTGCCTTACGAAAAAGTTACATCTTGGCAATCGGAATTAGGCGGCGCACCAGCTAATGTAGCCTGTGGTTTGGCTCGATTAGGTGGGGCAGTGGCGTTTGTGGGTTGCGTCGGGCAAGATGAGGCGGGTAAAAAGCTATTTGATGGATTGCATCAGCGGGGCGTAGATACCCGTGGCTTGAAGGTTTTACCGGAAGCGACAACACGGCAGATCTATGTCACCAGGACGGCCCACGGCGAACGGCAATTTGTCAAGTTTGGGGCAGAGAAGCCCGATTTACCTTTTGCTGACAGTCTCTTAACGGCGGATCATGTGCCCGAGTCGTTATTTGTGGATGCGGATTTTTTGGTATTGGGGACTAATGCCCTTTCTAGTGAAGAGTCATCCCGTGCCGTAGGGCGAGCGCTGAAGTTAGCCGAAAAACATTTTGTGCGGGTGGTGGTGGATCTCAACTGGCGGCCCATGTTTTGGCAAGATCCAGGGCAGGCATTGCGGTTGATTCCGGTTTTGTTGCGCTATGCGGATTTTCTCAAGGTTAGCTTAGAGGAGGCGCAATCGGTTTTACGGTTGAATAGTCCAGCGGCCATTGTGCAGGCTTTTAATCAGCTAGAAGGTGTGATCGTCACCAATGGCAATAAAGAATGTCGCTATTATTTAGGGGAGCGTCAGAGCCGCCAAGCTGCTTTCACCGTTAATCCCATTGATACGACGGGGGCAGGAGATGCCTTTTTAGCGGGATTTTTGCATCAGTTGTGTCAGATCCCCTTACAAAAATTAGATGATCCCGTTTGTGCCCACGGTGTGATTCGTTATGCCTGTGCCACCGGAGCGCTGACTACTTTAGGCAAAGGGGCGATCCAGTCCCAGCCGACCCATGACCAAGTTATGGCATTTTTAGCGGAACATACGGGCAATATTTCGGGTTAGGTAATTTTAGTTAAATAATCGGTAGCCAATCTGAAAATTTTCCTGAAGAATAAATTTACCTATATCCCTCAATCCTAAAGATTCCCCTGTCTTAATCTAGATGCAATCGCAAAATCGGTTAGCCTAGCCCCTAGGACTGATTCATCAATGACTAATTCAGGAATAATTGGGAACCCTTGTTATGACTATCGAAGCCGCGATGCATTTGCCAGAGGCGCAAGATCAAGCCCTCACCCGAGATTTTGTCACATTGTCCCGCCATGTTTTGTCTCAGCAAGGGAATTTTTCGGCAGATGCCTATGACCTTAGTGCATTGTTGGCGCGGATTGGTTTAGCAGGCAAAATGATTGGGCGGCGGCTCAGTTGTGCGGGCTTGCTCGAAAATACCCTAGGCATGACAGGGGAAACTAATGTGCAAGGCGAAGCAGTCAAAAATATGGATCGCTATGCCAACATGGTTTTCATTCGGGCTTTTGAACAGAGCGGTTTAGTATGCCGCTTGGCTTCGGAAGAAATGGAAAAGCCCTATTACATTCCCGAAAACTGTCCCATCGGTCGCTACACGCTACTTTATGATCCCATTGATGGTTCCGGAAATATTGACACCAGTTTAGCGGTGGGTTCTATTTTCTCAATTCGGCAACAGGAAACCTATGATGAGTCAGGGGAAGCGCGGGATTTACTGCAATCTGGGCATAAACAAATTGCCGCTGGTTATATTCTCTATGGAACGAGTACGATTTTGGTATACTCGATGGGCAAAGGGGTTCATGCTTTTACCCTCGACCCCAGTTTAGGGGAATTCATTCTCTCGGAAACTAATATCCAGATTCCCGAAAGCGGCAAGCTTTATAGTGTGAATGAAGGAAATTATATCCATTGGGAACCAGCAATGCAGAATTACATTCGCCATTTGCACCGCGAACCTGGTTATACTAGCCGTTATTCCGGCGCTCTGGTGGCGGATTTCCATCGCATTCTCTGTCAAGGGGGCATTTTCATGTATCCGGGTACTGTGGAGAAGCCTGCGGGGAAATTACGGCTATTGTATGAAGTGGCTCCCTTAGCTTTTTTATTAGCCAATGCGGGGGGCAAAGCTTCTACCGGTAAGATGGATGTGTTAGATTTTGTGCCGCAGCAACTCCATGAAAGAGTTCCAGTATTTATGGGTAGTGCCGCTGATGTGGCGATGGCAGAATCTTTTTTGCAGCAGGCAGATTAATCTTATAGTCAATCAAATTAAGAATGGCACGGCTTGAAGGCAATAAATAGCACCACTCCGTCAGGCATAGCCTGCCACCCCTCCAAGGGCTACCGTGTACACACAAGTCTAA
>JBAXSK010000299.1:0-4534 GCA_037130765.1 Pseudanabaena sp. ELA607 | reverse complement strand
AGGAAGCCCGTACTCTATTTTTTGTTTACAAAAAAATGAGTGTCGGGTATGTCACTATTTAGGGATAGATAAAAATCCCCGACTTTTTCTCAGTAAGGAAACACAATTTGTCAACTCACCATAAAAGTCGGGGATCTAGGTATTTATCGGTTGTTAATCTTCTGGTACATCAATTTCCGTAATATCTTCGGGCAGGGGTGGAGCCGCAACTACAGGATTATGTAATTTGCCAATTCCTTCTAGTTCAATGCAAATGCGGTCACCATCATGGAGTGTACCGATACCCTCTGGTGTACCAGTCAAGATAATATCCCCTGGATAAAGGGTCATGACTTGGCTGATGTAAGAAACTAACACTTCAGGGGCAAACACCATTTGGTCAATCGTGGTGGATTGTAAAGGGGTACGGTCTCCATTACGAAAAGTCTGCAACAAAGCTGAGGGGTTAAGATCCCGCACAATCCAAGGGCCCAAGGGGCAAAAAGTATCAAAACCCTTAGCTCTAGTCCATTGCCCATCCCGTCGCTGCAAATCCCGTGCTGTGACATCATTGGCGATGGTATAACCCCAAATAGCGCTAAAAGACTGTTTTACCGTGCAATTATGGCAAGTACTGCCAATAATTAGAGCTAATTCTCCCTCATAGTCCACCTGAGACGACTGGGGCGGCAACAAAATCTTTTGCTCATGGGCAATTAATGTGGTCGTGGGCTTGAGGAAGATTAATGGTTCGGCCGGTACTTCGCCCCCCATTTCGGCGGCATGGGCGATGTAGTTTTTGCCCACGGCGACAATTTTAGTCGGCTCACAGGGGGTCAACAAAGTATATGTTTCAGGGGCGAGGGTTTCTCCCGTAGGTGTACCGCCGCGCCAAGGTGCATGGGACAACAATTGCACCGACTGATTGAGTTCTAACAAGCCATAGTGTACTGATTCAGAACCAGTTTTTACCCGAACGTAGCGATCTGCCATAGCATAGATAATGCAAAAGTGATTCTAGAAAGTGATCCTAAACAGTGATGCTTACAAATTGCCAATTAAAATCATGAAATAATCACAAAGCTAACTGACAGACTAACAGATTTGCTTTCCCAGCCAGCAATTTAGTCAGATCAATGGGACAAATATCAACTAGATAGAATGATGACCCACTACGTCCTTGCGACCACCCACTAATCATGCTCATTCTAGCGAAATCTGGCCACTACTGACGTTACTATTGATTCGTTTGGCTATGGAGTTTTTTTTAGGCTGTGGCTTTAAGGCGTTTTTTTTCATGTAGTTGACTCGTTTCGATTGGTTTTGTATTAATCCGAGTTTTGCTGCCTGCCTAGTGTCTGATATTTTTGGCTTGCTGTGTTTGCTGACCTAACTATTCCTAACTATGTCCCCTCAATTTTTATCCCCAACTGTTGTGCCCCAAAGTGAGTTCCGTCGGCTCAAAGCATTATTGGTTTTAGCATTGGTTTATGGCGCTGTCTTAGCTTGTCATGGGCTGACGGTGGGGCATTGGTTTATTTGGGGGATTTTGGCGGTGGTGGCGCTCCATTCATTACGGCTGATGTTAGCGAGAACTAAAACCGTCGCCGCAAATCATGCCAGTCAAAAAAGTACAGCTTTAGAGCTAGATCCCCTGCCCATGGTGTCATTACTCGTAGCCGCTAAAAACGAAGAAGCCGTGATTGGTAATCTAGCCCAAGCTTTATGTCACTTGGATTATCCGACGGATCGCCTTGAAGTGTGGATTATTGATGACAACAGCAGCGATCGCACTGGAGAAGTCTTAACAAAATTACAAGTTACCTTGCCTCAGTTGCGGGTGATGCGGCGCGGGGCTGAGGCTAAGGGCGGTAAATCTGGGGCATTAAATCAAGTTTTAAGCCAAACCAAAGGCGAAATTATTGGCGTGTTTGATGCCGATGCTCAAGTCCCCCCAGATTTTCTTTATGCCATAGTGACTTTATTTCATGGTGCGCCGCCGGAGTCTAGCCATCGTTTAGGCGCTTTGCAATTGCGTAAGTCGATTACCAATGCGGCAGAAAATTTCTGGACTAAGGGACAATCGGCGGAAATGGCCCTCGATGTATTCCTGCAAGAGCGCCGCATTAGCATTGGTGGCACGGGAGAACTGCGCGGTAATGGGCAATTTGTGTTACGGGCGGCTTTGGATGACTGTGGCGGCTGGAATGAACAGACCATCACCGATGATTTAGATTTAACCTTCCGTCTACATCTCCAAGGCTGGGCCATTGAGTGCTTAAATTTTCCGGCGGTGCAAGAAGAAGGCGTAGTCACCTTCAAACAATTGTGGCATCAACGCAATCGCTGGGCAGAGGGCGGTTTTCAACGGTATTTAGACTATTGGCAGCCCTTACTATCGGGCAAATTAGGGGCGGCGAAAACCGTTGATGTGGCCGTATTCTTCCTGAGTCAATATCTTTTACCCACAGCATTTATCCCTGATTTTATGGGAGCCTTAATCTGGCATCATGGCCCATTGTTGGGCCCCATTGGCGCTTTTACCGTGGGTTTATCAGTCATGGCGATGGCTGGGGGAGCGCGGCAGTCCTATCAAGCATCTTGGGCGATGAGTCTATGGCAAACCTTGCGGGGCACATTGTATATGATGCATTGGATTCCGGTCATGGCCAGTGTCACTTTACGGATGGCAGTAAGGACAAAGCGCCTCAAGTGGGTTAAAACCGTCCATCAAGGCCAATCTGCTGCTGCTAATGCTTTACTCGATAGCGACAGTCAACCCGAAGCCCCCGCAGGCAAAGCCTAAATCATCGATTATCCACCGAGCGCTCTAGTCCAGGTTGCTCCCTAAAGCAATACACCAAATTTAGTGCTGCAAATTTGCGGTACGATCAGCCACAGACCAGAGCCTAAAACCTAGTTTGCCCTAAATTAACTAGGTTTTCCCTGAGACTTATGCACTTGATCGAAATTATTTTCTAATTTTTACTTTTTTCTTTCTATTTTTTACTTGACCTATTACTTGTTACTTGACCTAAATGGTGCATCAACTTCCCACAGGCGCAAAGGATCTGCTGCCCCTTGACGTAGCTCAAAAGCAGTGGCTAGAAAGTCATTTACAACAGTGCTTTCATGGCTGGGGCTATCAAAGGATTATTACGCCCACCCTCGAACATCTCGACTCCCTCACCGCTGGAGGCGCAGTACAACCAGAGACCGTTTTGCAGTTACGCACCGATGGTTTAGCGAGTTTAGGGTTACGTCCTGAACTGACGGCATCGATTGCCAGAGCCTATGCCACCCGCTTGCAAAGTGATGATGGTAGTTGTCCGCAGCGGTTGTATTATCACGCCAATGTATTTCGGCGCAAGGGCAGCTATAGCGCCAAAATTGCTTCTGAAGAATCTTTTCAGGCAGGGGTTGAATTACTTGGGGCAGCGGGTTTGCTGGCCGATGGGGAAATTTTGTTACTCTTGCGGCAATGTTTGGCGGCGGTGCATTTACCAGCGTGGGTGTTGGTCTTAGGAGATGCCAAGATTACCAATGCTTTTCTGGCCACTGTGCCCCTGAGTCATCGCGCTAAGGTGCATCAATGCCTAGAAGACTTAGATCGGGTGCAGATCGAGCAGATGGATTTGCCGGAACCCCATAAAACCCATACCTTAGCCTTGTTTGATCTGCGGGGCAATCCGGAAACCGTTTTAGCCAAATTGCAAGAACAGCCTTGGGCGAAAGATATTGCCGACGAGGTGGAGGTGTTGCGCTCTAGGGTTGAGCTTTGGCAAAATACCCTAGATGCAGCGGATCGTCAGAGTGCCACTCAGCGCCTCTGCCTTGACCTAAGTATGGTGCGGACTTTCGACTATTACACTGGCATGGTATTTGAGGTGATTTCTGGTAATCATGTGA
Organism: Pseudanabaena sp. ELA607; assembly: GCA_037130765.1. Taxonomy (GTDB): domain Bacteria; phylum Cyanobacteriota; class Cyanobacteriia; order Pseudanabaenales; family Pseudanabaenaceae; genus JBAXSK01. The sequence continues at coordinate 646 of JBAXSK010000299.1, read as the reverse complement.
TCGCTCAAGGTGGCCGCTATGACAATTTGATTGGCATTTATCACCCTCAGGGTAAAACCTATCCTAGCGTGGGCTTTTGCCTCAATTTAGAAGATTTGCAGCAGGTCTTGCTGAAATATTTACCGAAAACCCCCCAGCCAGTGCATACCTTAGTGGTTGCCACTAGTGACGATGGCATCGCCCCAGCCTTTAACTACGCCCAAAACCTGCGTTATCAAAACCCCGAAGCGATGATAGTTGTTGGTTTAGAGCCAGTAGCGCCGGAAATTGCCCAAGCCCAAGCCCAACAGCGGGGAATTGACCAAGTGGCATTAGTACAAGGGGATCAATCGGTAAAATTGCTGCATATAGATTAAGTCTTCCCTAAAGCTGACTCTGAAATCTAATGTCATATATTTTGACGCAACTTTTTGCGCAATCCATCTCTTTAAAACCCATGAGCGCATATCAACGCATTGAATATCGCATTGGCAAAGACGGCAAGATCACCCAATTAGTTTTGGATGGTCAGGGGCAACAATGCCTAGAATTAACCGCCCAACTCGAAGCGAATTTAGGCAAGGTAGAAACTAGGGAACTTTTACCGGAATATCATCTGTCTCCGTCTGAAGTTGCCCAAGATGTCAGCCAATATGAACAGATTTAA
>JBAXSK010000298.1:0-4547 GCA_037130765.1 Pseudanabaena sp. ELA607 | reverse complement strand
GCAATATTGCCTAGAGTTTGGTCGTCCTGAAACATTATCAGAATATCGCGCAGTGGTGTCTTTTAATCCCGAGGTATCAGCCAAAATGGACACATCAGGGATCTTCCATTAATTTGACTCTTGAAAATGTAAAGAAGCACTACGACAGAACTCTTTATATCTGTAAGTGCTGAGCGTGATCATGACCGAACAAGCGATTGAACAAGCCTTACAGCAATTTTGGAGCAAACGTACTATGATTGTAGTAAGATTTAAAGGTGTTAAAAGAGGTTAACTATATATGGTAGCCTATTCATTTGATTTGCGTGAAAAGATATTAAGTGCGTGGACAAATCGAGAAAATACGCAACAGAGGTTTAGCTGAACGATTTAAAGTAAGCTTTTCTTTGATTAGTAAGTTTTTGCGTCGATATGAAGAGACAAATGAAATTGCTGCTAGACCACAAGGAGGAGATCGGCGCTCAAAAATAAAAGGTAAAGACGAAGAATTTTTGAAGGTAATGGTTACTAAGCAAAGTGATATATACCTTAGAGAGATTCAAGAAGAAATGGGAAAAAGCCAAGGAGTGAAGATTAGTTTATCCAGTTTGAGTAATAAGCTTAAAAGTTTAAAATTACAACGTAAAAAAAAGCTTAATCGCTAGTGAGCAAGTCACAGAAAGAGTCCAAAAATTACGGTATGAATTTCGAGCTTGCTTAGATACAATAGATGTCAAATAAATCTCATACAATTGAGACTCTTAACGCAGCGATTACCAAAGCAATTAATGCTATTACTGATGAAAATGCCCTTGATTGGTTTCACCATTGTGGCATCTGTTTTGCCCCTTTTCGATAGCTCCTCTTGTAATACAATACGTTTGATCCAAAATTGCTGTAGGACTACCAATCAAATTAAGAATGACATAGCTTAAATGTAATAAATAACACCACCCTGTCAGGCAAAGCCCGTCACCCCTCCAAGGGGGAGATATGTCGCAGGCAGGGGGCAGAATTATTTAAAATGGCCATAAAACAATTTTCCCCTCTCCCATTTTGGGTGAGGGGCTAGGGGTGAGGGTCTTAGAACTTTATAAGTTAGTTCTATTTACACACCATATTCCTGAATTGGCTTAACGGAAATACCACCAGTTTGTACCGAACGAATCGCCGCAATTGCCGCCTTTGCCCCAGCAATAGTAGTAATTACAGGAATCTTGTAAGCCAATGCGGTGCGTCGAATCATCTTGCCATCAGTTTTCGCTTCCTCGCCGCTAGGAGTATTGACAATCAACTGAATTTGACCATTCTTCATCACATCGCCCACATTAGGTCTACCTTCATGGAGCTTCAGCACCTGTTTACTGTCAAGGTTGCTACGGCGCAAAACGCGGTGGGTTCCTTCAGTAGCCATCACTGTAAAACCTAACTCGATAAAACCTTCTGCCACCGCAGCAGCAGCGCTTTTATCTCGATCATTTACCGACAGAAATACAGTTCCTTTCAGCGGTAAAATTGTCCCAGCCGCCAATTGAGCCTTAGCAAATGCCCGCCCAAAGTCAGTGTCAATGCCCATAACTTCGCCGGTGGAGCGCATTTCTGGGCCAAGAATCGTGTCAGTGCCAGCAAACTTCGCGAAAGGCAATACCGCTTCTTTAATCGCAATATGTTGGGGGATGACTTCTTCAGTGAAATTCAATTCCACCAAGGTTTTACCCGACATGATTAACGAAGCATATTTTACCAACGGTACATTAATCGCTTTACTGACATAGGGCACAGTACGAGAAGCGCGGGGATTCGCTTCGAGGATAAACGTCTTGCCTTGCTTAGGGTTATTGGCGCTGAGTTGGACAGCATATTGGATATTCATCAAACCAATCACCTTTAAAGCCTTGGCTAGCTTGATCGTCCATTCGCGAATCTGGGCCAAAATAGTCGGCGGCAAAGAGAATGTTGGAATTGAACAAGCCGAATCGCCAGAGTGAATCCCAGCTTCTTCGATATGTTCCATAATACCGCCAATGGTTACACTACCGGTGGCATCAGCAATGGCATCTACGTCTACTTCAATTGCACCCTCAAGGAATTGATCAATCAAAACCGGATGATCTGGCTCAATTAAAATCGCTCGTTCCATATAGTCTTGCAGTTCGGCATCGGAATAAACCACTTCCATACCACGACCGCCTAAAACATAGCTTGGACGCACCACCACCGGATAACCAACCCGTTCCGCCACAGCCAGAGCCTCTTCCTGAGAACGCGCTAAACCGTTCTGTGGTTGAGTAATGCCTAACTCTTGACATACGGCTTCAAAACGTTCGCGGTCTTCGGCAATGTCGATGGAATCCGGTGAAGTACCCCAGATTTTAACTTCTGGTAAATGGGTTTGCAGATATTTCAACAGAGGTACAGACAATTTCAACGGTGTTTGTCCACCAAATTGAATGATAATTCCTTCGGGTTTTTCCGCTTCGATAATGTTTAACACATCTTCACGGGTCAGGGGTTCAAAATAGAGCCGATCACTGGTGTCATAGTCGGTGGAAACAGTTTCAGGGTTAGAATTAACCATGATGGTTTCAAAACCGGCTTCCCGTAAGCTAAAGCTGGCATGACAGCAGCAATAGTCAAATTCAATTCCTTGACCAATGCGATTGGGGCCACCACCGAGAATCATCACCTTGCGCTTACTGGAAGGCAAAATTTCTGACTCATCTTCGTAAGTGGAATAGTGATAGGGGGTGAATGCTTCAAATTCAGCGGCGCAAGTATCCACGGTTTTGTAAGCCGGAATCACGCCCAATCCTTTGCGATAGGTTCTTACTTCGTCTTCGTTGGTGTTGGTCAGATAGGCAATCTGGCGATCACTGAAACCCATGCGCTTGACTTCTAGAAGTTCCTCTTTGCCAATGCTGCTGAGGACTTTATCCTTGAGGGTAATTTCCACATCAACTAGTTCGCGGAATTTCTGTAAAAACCACGGATCAATGTTGGTTAATTCGTGCAACCCTTCTACAGAAAAACCCGATAAGAAACCGTGACGCACCGAGAAGATCCGATCTGGATTGGGAGTGCGCAAACTGTATTTAATCTGTTCCAATGGCGGCAGGGTTTCAGCGCGATCTGCCCCAAACCCAAATCGTCCCGTTTCTAAGGAACGTAAGGCTTTTTGGAAAGACTCTTGGAAGGTGCGCCCAATCGCCATGGCTTCACCGACAGACTTCATTTGGGTGGTTAAAGTTGGTTCCGAGCCGGGGAATTTCTCGAAGGCAAATCGAGGGATTTTGGTCACCACATAATCGATGGTTGGCTCAAAACTGGCAGGGGTTTTCTTGGTGATGTCATTAGGAATTTCATCTAGGGTATAACCCACCGCCAACTTAGCCGCAAATTTGGCAATGGGGAAGCCCGTTGCCTTAGAAGCCAATGCCGAACTGCGGGACACCCGTGGATTCATTTCAATCACAATCACATCGCCATTTTCGGGATTGATCGCAAACTGAATATTAGAGCCGCCAGTTTCGACCCCGATTTCCCGAATAATTTTAATCGACTGATCCCGTAACCGCTGGTATTCTTTATCAGTCAGGGTTTGGGCAGGGGCAACGGTAATCGAGTCGCCGGTATGCACCCCCATCGGATCAATATTCTCAATGCTACAGATGATCACCACGTTATCGGCGAGATCGCGCATTACTTCCAGTTCATATTCTTTCCAGCCAATCAGCGACTGTTCGATCAGAATTTGTGATACAGGACTGGCTTCAATTCCTGAGTTGGAAATTTCTTCAAATTCTTCTTGGTTGTAGGCAATGCCGCCACCTGTACCGCCCATCGTAAATGCTGGACGAATAATTAGCGGATAAGAACCAATTTGCTGGGCGATTTGGCGGGCTTCTTCGAGGGTGGTGGCTAAACCTGATGGACAGCAATTTACGCCAATTTTCTCCATCGCCTCTTTGAAAAGCTTGCGATCTTCGGCTTTTTCGATGGCTTCTAGTTTTGCACCAATTAACTCTACGCCGAATTTTTCGAGTACGCCACTTTTGGCCAAAGCCACGGCGGTATTTAATGCTGTTTGACCGCCCATGGTTGGCAACAAAGCATCAGGGCGCTCTTTTTCGATAATTTGTGCCACCACCTCCGGCGTGATTGGCTCAATATAGGTGCGGTCTGCCATCGCTGGATCGGTCATGATCGTGGCGGGGTTAGAGTTAACCAACACCACCTCATAACCTTCATCACGCAGCACTTTACAGGCTTGTGTTCCTGAATAGTCAAACTCGCAGGCTTGCCCAATCACAATGGGCCCAGCCCCAATCAGCAAAATCTTGTGGATGTCGTTACGGCGGGGCATAAATTATTAGATTTCTTGGGTGTATTTCTTAGGTGACTCGCAATACATTTTATAGCCTCATGGTGATCATTAGATGTGTAGCGCATGATGCTAATTGGTTGACTGGCGACAAAGTAAGTGACGCAAATCTTGGAGAAAGTAGGTAGAGACAGTGCTAAAGCACTTACTACCAAACTTATGAAGCTGGGAGAAATTGTAGTAAGCA
>JBAXSK010000297.1:0-4552 GCA_037130765.1 Pseudanabaena sp. ELA607 | reverse complement strand
TATGGATGTCGAAACCCGCGAAATTATTGGGGTTCATATCGGTGATCGCTCCGAATAAGGAGCCAAAAAACTTTGGGATGCTTTGCCAAGTGTTTACCGTCAGTGTGCGGTCGCTTACACAGATTTTTGGAGAGCTTACGCTCTTTTATTCCCTTCACAGCGGTACAAGGCTGTTGGCAAGGAGTCTAGTAAAACCAATTATATTGAGCGATTTAACTGTAAAATATGCCAACGTGTTTCCCGATTACTTCGCATGGCACTTTTTGCAAAATTTAGAGTTAATGGCTCTAATGATTTGTTGCGCAATTGGCGGCTATCATTACTTACTTGATTCTCTCAGCCACTGGAGTTTCAACATCACTATGCCAGGTTTTCATTTTCTATTGATGCCCTTGAATAGACTCAATATTGTCAATGCTGCAACCTTTACATTCCATGACCCACAAACCTGTTTCTTGGTGTAGCATCAAAAAATCAGGTTCACGCATTAAATTACCAGTACGAGTAAAAATGGGATAACGATAATAAGCGTCACCCAAATCACTGTCAAAGGCTGCCTTCAGCCATCCCCAGACTTTGCTTTGAGCCAAGTTACTGTCTAACGGTTCATAAGGGTGAAATTCCATAGCTAAAATGCCGTAAAAAATGTGATATACTCCAACACTATTACGAGTTTCCTTTTATCTAAATATATTAAAGTTACAAGAATAGATTATTTATTATTTTGAAAATTCATTAGCATGGATTTTATTAGTTTTTTTATCGATTCGCTATAACTTTTTTCCTCTATGAAGTTAGGTTATGATGAGACAACTTATTGAAATAATTGTTATTACTTCGTTTTTATTGATGATTAACCAAGCACAGCACAAAAATCGGTTAAAATTAACGCCTATTGTCTAAAATTTCTGCAAATACTTGGTCATAATTGTAATTGTCATCGGCATCATGGATGATAGTGACTTTATAAACCTGCCCAACTAGGCAATAAGATTAAGTAATAAAATCAAGCAGTAAGTTTAGACACTAAGTTTAGGTATTAAGTTAGGGATCAAAGACTGTGACACAACGTACAGCAAGACAATGGGTTATCAATGGCGTATTAATCGTAATCACGCTGTCGTTTTTGGGTTTGTCCCTTGCGCCAGTGCTCGGCAGCATCTTCAATACGCCAAATCAGCCCCAAGCTAGTAATTCACCCCAAAATTCTTCAGAACAGGAACGGCTCAAAATTCAGATCGAGGGTTTTGAAGCGGTTTTGAAACGGGAACCGAAAAACCAGACGGCTCTGGTGGGTTTGGTGAATTTACGCAACCAAATCGGTGACTTTAAAGGAACCCTCGAACCATTACAAACCCTTGTCGAAGCCAATCCCACCCAGATGGAATATCGCATGGCTTTGGCGCGAACCCATTTAGCTCTATCTGATCGTCCGTCGGCTTTGGCAGAATATCGCAAAATTCTCGCCACCAAGCCTGGTTATATCCAAGCCATTGAAGCCATTGTTTCCCTTGAGTTACAGGACAATCGCCCCGAAGCTGCCATTGGTTTGCTGCAAGAGACCCTCAAAACTGCAGAAACTGCCAATAAAGTCCAGCCCAACAGCGTAGATCGCCCAATTATCCAGTGGATTTTAGGGGAGCTATATCGTCAGCAAAACCGCAATGAAGAGGCGATCACCGTTTATGATCAGATGATCAAAGAAAATAGCAAGAATTTCCGCCCTTATATCGGTAAAGCACAGGTTTTCCGCGCCCAGCAAAAAACCGAAGAAGCTCGCAAATTATTTGATCAAGCCATTGAGCTAGCCCCTGCTGACTACCGCGATCGGGTTAAGAGTATTGCTAATACACCATTCACTACTCCCTCTAGTGCCAACCCAGCTAGTACCGAAACGGGCAACAAGCCTAGTGCTAATCCTGCTAATTCCAGCCCTGCGCCCAAGCAGTAGTATTTTAGCCATAGCATTCATGGGGGAATGCTAACTATTCCCTCGCTTTAGGGCTAATTTCTCCATACTTCTCTAATTATTTAACCAGTTCTGCACCCATGATCAGTAATTTCCTGAATCACCTCAATCCCGCCCAACGCAAAGCGGCTAGCCATGCTGAAGGTACTTTGTTAGTGGTGGCTGGGGCTGGTTCAGGAAAAACTCGCACCCTGACCTATCGCATTGCCAATCTATTACTGAATCATAAAGTTCCTTCAGAAGAAATTTTAGCGGTGACTTTTACTAACAAAGCAGCGAAGGAAATGAATGAACGAATTCAAACCCTTTTGGTGCAAGAAGTTGCCGAATTAGAACATGGTAAGCCCCTCAGTGCCTTAACGGATACGCAAAAAGAGAAGCTATCCCGCAAAGTTTATAAAAAATATATTAATAGTTATGCGGCGGATGGTTTGTGGGTCGGCACATTCCATAGTATGTGTTGCCGGATTTTGCGCCATGACATTGAGAAATATCGCGATGAAAGGGATCGGTTTTGGCAGAAAAATTTCTCGATTTTTGATGATAGCGATGCCCAAAGTTTAGTTAAAGAAATTGTGACGCGGCAACTTAATTTAGATGAAAAGAAATTCGAGCCAAAATCAATTCGTTTTGCCATTGGTGGCGCAAAAAATAAAGGCTGGACACCGGAAGAATACGAGCAATTTAGTGATGATGCCCCTTTACGCAAGCGCACCATCGCCCAAGTTTATCAACGGTATCAAAATCAATTATTAGAAAATAATGCCCTTGACTTCGATGATTTAATCTTTTTGCCAGTGCGTTTGTTTCAGCAATGCCCCGAAGTTTTAGACTATTGGCATCAGCGTTTTAAACATATTTTAGTAGACGAATATCAAGACACGAATCGTACTCAATATGAATTAATTCGCCTGCTGGCTACTAATGGAGTAGATACCCGTAAATTTCCGTGGCAGAAGCGCTCTATTTTTGTGGTTGGTGATGCGGATCAATCAATTTATTCTTTCCGTGCTGCTGATTTTACGATTTTAATGGAATTTCAGGAAGCATTTGGGGATCGCTTACCAGATCTAGAAACCCAAACCATGATCAAATTAGAAGAGAATTACCGCTCGGTGGGTAATATTCTGGCGGTGGCGAATCATTTGATTGATCATAATACCCAACGCATTGATAAGATTTTACGAGCCACCCGTCCCGATGGCGCATTAGTCGAGTGTTTCCGTGCCAGTGACGAAGTGGAAGAAGCCCAATATGTGATTGAGAAGATTCGGGAAATTCGGGCCGAAAATCCTAGCGCTCAGTTCAATCATTTTGCGATTCTCTATCGCACTAATGCCCAGTCCCGTCCTTTTGAAGAAATGCTAGTACGTTGGAATATTCCCTATAAGGTAGTTGGGGGAATGCGTTTCTATGATCGCAAAGAAATTAAGGATGTGTTGGCATATCTACGATTGCTAGTTAATCCATTTGATGGACTGAGTTTAACTCGTATTATCAATGTGCCAAAACGAAGCATCGGGAAAACGACCCTAGATAAATTGCAGCAAGCTTCCCAACAATTGACAATTTCTTTATGGGATTTAATTAGTGATGAAACAACGGTCAAAACCTTAGCCGGACGTTCCGCTAAACCGATTATTGAATTTATGCAGTTAATCAATCATTGGCGCGAAAAAGTACCCACCACACCGGCGAGCCAAATCATTCAGGGCATTGTCCATGAATCAGGTTACGTCCAAGAACTGAAGGATCAGGCTAATGATGAAGCCACAGATCGTCTGAACAACTTACAGGAATTATTTAACGCCGCAATTCAATTTGCCGAAGAAAATGAAGATGCTTCCCTTGAGGCATTTCTGGCTAATGCTGCCCTTGCTTCTAGTTTAGATGAAGGGGAAAAAGACAATCAGAAAGTAACGCTAATGACCCTCCATGCCGCTAAGGGTTTGGAATTTCCGGTGGTATTTCTAGTGGGTTTAGAGCAGGGTTTATTCCCTAGTTTTCGCTCTCTTAATCAGCGTGAAGCTTTGGAAGAAGAACGGCGCTTGATGTATGTGGGCATTACCCGCGCTCAGGAGCAGTTAATGCTGTCCCATGCCCAAGCTCGTCGTCTCTATGGTAATCGTGAGTATGCGGTTCCTTCCCAATTTCTAGCGGAATTACCACCGGAATATATGACTGGCGCTATGCCCACTAAGCGAGCTAAATCCGCTGCGAGTATTGCTACTAACAGTACTAAAACTAGCAATACCTCAAATACCCGCAAATTAGGAAGCAAAAATAACTCATCCCAAACAGAAGCAAAACCAGCGATCAGATGGGAAATCGGCGACCATGTAAATCATGATACTTTTGGCGAGGGGATTGTCACTAATCTGCTAGGGGAAGGAGCTAAAGCCTATATTGCGGTGGCATTTCCTGGTATAGGCAAAAAGATTTTAGATCCTCGTCTAGCTCCAATACATAAAATTTAATTAATCGTCTTAGCCATAGGAAATCCCTTGCCTGTCCTATTGCTATAGTCAATCAAATTAAGAATGGCACGGCTTGAAAGCAATAAATAATACCACCCCGTCAGGC
>JBAXSK010000296.1:0-4583 GCA_037130765.1 Pseudanabaena sp. ELA607 | reverse complement strand
ACTGGATAATTTGGAGTGCTTTTTCGATTGATAAAACCTCATGAGTCGTAAGCAAACGCCATAGGATTGGCTCTTGGTCTTTGGGCGGTTGAACTTCTCTGACCTCAATTGCATATATGCGTAAATGCGGTGGATAATCGGCAGCAGCTAAAGATGCAGGGCGTTGAATTTCCACTGGCGTGAACCGTACAGCCAGAAATGCCTCACGACTTTTGCGACCAGTTCTTGTATCACCATGAACTCGCAACCCAGGGCTGTTGCTTATACTTTCTCGCTTTTTTGTCGGCATGATTCAATGCTCTTGTCCAAATCTGCACTGTGCTCAAACCCAGTGGGAAACCCGTATCTGCGTTTAATACCAAGGTTGGGTGAATAAAAAATCCCACATCTTTATTGTTCCCCACTACTCCCAGTCCTTGCTCCTTTAGTCTCCCCTTATGGCTTTGCAGGTTGATTTCGCTGGTATCGCTGATCGCTAATACGTGCTGTCCTGCAACGTTCTGCTGGCAATGGTCTGACAAGCTTTTGGTCAGTTCTGATATCGTCACGTTGTCATTTTCTAAAAAACGATAATTTGCTATTTGTTCGGCTCTGTTTTTACTGATTTGACGTATATTTACCGATTGGTATTCAACCATTTTTTCGTATAATTCTCTCCCCTTTTTACCAATCGTGGATCACCAAAGGCTTTCCCGTTTGTTACCTCGTTATGTATTAATATCGGATTTTCCATCATCTACAACCCTTACAATATCTTTATCCTAGTTTAATCTGACTTGTGTGTACACCGTAGCCCTTGGAGGGGTACGCCGCAGGCGGGGGGTGGTCAAGTGCTTTTAATGTGCCAGAATTATTTGAAATGACTATATATTTGAATTTACTATATCTTAAGATTTAGGCACTAAGAGCCTTTGGTATAATCGAGCTAGCAATGCAGTAAACTTCATTCCATATTTTGTGTATGACTTCAGTAATTTACAGCGATAAATTTCTCTTACACAAAACTATGGAGCGCCATCCTGAAAGACCAGACAGACTAGCAGCGATCACCGAAGCCTTGAGGCAACAAACCGATAGCCTAAATCTGCAATGGTTTGAGCCAACCAATCGAGATTTACGCCAGTATTTAGGGAATTTCCATAGCCCCGCCTATGTGCAACGAGTGGAAGATATAGCACATCAAGGCGGTGGCAACTTCTATGAAGATACATTTGTGGCACCGGAGAGCTTTGATGTGGCGATGCTAGCGGTCAGTGCTTGGCTCGATGCCGTGGATCTGACTTTACGCACTGGAGTTCCTGCCTTTGCTTTGACCCGTCCCCCTGGACATCATGCCCTCAAGGATTCAGGGATGGGCTTTTGTTTATTTGCCAATGCAGCCATTGCCGCTCAATATGCATTAGAACAACCTGAAGTGGCGAGGGTCGCTATTTTAGATTGGGATGTGCATCATGGTAATGGTACGCAAGATATGGTGGAGAATAATCCGCAGATTGGTTTCTGTTCCATTCATCAATCACCATTTTATCCTTTTACTGGTAGAGAAAATGAGCGCGGCATTTGCAATAATGTATTAAATATTCGCGTTGAAGCAGGATTTTCGATTAAAGAATATCAGCCGATTTTTGTAGACAGAGTGATGCCATTCTTGACCGATTTTCAGCCGGATTTACTGATCGTTAGTGCTGGTTATGATGCCAATGCCGCCGATCCCCTAGGCCGGATTGAACTCCAACCCGAAGACTATGGCTTATTTACCCAGTTGTGTTTAGGAGTGACTCAAAAAATTATTTTCGGTTTAGAAGGCGGTTATGAACTCCATAGTTTAGCTGCATCTGTAGTTGAGACTCTCAAACCTTGTGCATCTATCAAGTAAAAGACCAGATCGCCGACTTGTGGTGAATTTGTCAATTGTCTTTGCTTGCCTAGAAAAAGTCGGAGATCAAAACTTTATCCAATCAATCCCTCAGTAAATTCGCCCCCGCCCATGAGTTACTGCCTGCATCCTCACTGTAGCGCGATGAATGAACCACAAATGCGTTGGTGTCAGTATTGTGGGGCCAAGTTACTCATCGGCGATCGCTATCGGGCTTTGCGTCCTTTGGGCAGAGGTGGGTTTGGGCGGACTCTTTTAGGCTGTGATGAAGCGAAACCATCCCAACCTTTATGTGTTCTCAAACAATTTTTACCGGTATTTAGCAACGATTGCACCAAAGCTTTTAGTTTATTTGTCCAAGAAGCTAAGCGTCTCGATAGTTTGGGGCAACATCCGCAGATTCCGGAACTTTTAGCTTATATGGCTCAGGAGGATTATCACTATCTGGTGCAAGAATTTATCGCGGGGGATAACCTGCAACAGGTGATTCAGAAACAAGGTTTATTTATTGGCGGTCAGATTCGGCATTTACTATTAGATTTGTTGCCAGTGCTAGATTTTATTCATGGGCAGCAAGTGATTCATCGCGATATTAAACCAGAGAATATTATTCAACGGGATTTAACTAATATCTCATTACCTGATTCTCAATCTGAATCATCTTTAGGGCGTTATGTGTTAGTAGATTTTGGTGCAGCAAAATTAGCGGAATTTGTGCCCGATAACCAGACTAGCACACGCATTGGCAGCCCTGACTATATGTCTCCGGAACAGTCGAAAGGGAAAACCAGATTTGCGAGTGATTTATATAGTTTAGGCACGACTTGCTTATATTTACTCACTGGTATTCCTCCCTTAGAAATGCAAGATATTGATGGTAATTGGCTCTGGCAGCAGATGTTACCCCATCCTATTGATCCGCAACTGATGGAGATTTTAACTCAATTAACCTCCAGTGCGATGACCCAAAGGTATCAGAGCGCTAAATCAGTGATGACGGATTTAAAGAAGTCCCCAACTACCAGCAGTTATGTTTCTCCTGCCCAAAAGCTGCTCCTGTCGCGGCAAAAAAGTAAGCCCTCAAATACGCCCCCCAAGCCCACTACTTTAATTCCTACGGCTCCGGCTCCGCAATTAATTAAAGCCAGACATCATTCTTGTACCATTACCATCGCTAGAAATCCCTTAGGCAAAATCTATTTAGATAAACACATCACTTACCATCTCCATGGCGAATTTACGGAATCTCTCAGCGCAGATTTAGGTTTACGCATGATCGCGATTCCAGCGGGTACTTTTATGATGGGAGCCGCCGCCACAGAAGCCGATCATTTTGAAGATGAAACTCCATTACATCAAGTGAAGGTTCCGGCATTTTTTATGGGAGCATATCCCATTACTCAGGCACAATGGAAGTTAATTATGGATAATAATCCATCGCGCTATGGTGATCCTGAACATCCAGTGACCGGCGTATCATGGCAAGATGCCCAATATTTTTGTCTTGCTTTATCGCGTCATACGAAACGATCCTATCGCTTACCATCAGAATCGGAATGGGAATATGCTTGCCGAGGGGGGACAACAACACCCTTCGCTTTTGGCGATACTTTGCCCCCAGACTTAGGCACTTTTAATGGTCAGGCTCCCTATTTAGGGGTGTCTAAAACTAATTCCCATCGGCATACTACCATAGCGGGGAATTATTTACCGAATCCCTTCGGTTTATGGGATATGCATGGCAATATTTGGGAATGGTGCGAAGATATTTGGCAACCGGATTATTTATTAGCGCCCATTGATGGCAAGCCGCAACTTAAAGTAGGCGCAAGCAATAACCGCATTAAACGGGGTGGATCGTGGCATGATGGCGCAGTATATTGTCGTTCGGCGGCAAGAATGCAAGGTAGTATCGAGCAACGGGATGGAGTAACGGGTTTGCGAGTAGTTTTTTCCGCCTAATTGGGATCGATATGGAGCAGTATAGAGCCGATTTGATATCTTATAATTAATATAGTCAATCAAATTAAGAATGGTATGGCTTGAAAGCAATAAATAACACCACCTCCTCAGGAAAAGCCTGCTACCTCTCTAAAGGAAGGGTACGCCGCAGGCGGGGGTCAAGTCATTTTAATGTGCCAAAATAATTTTAAACGACTATAAAGGCAAGCTGAAAATTCCACTCCTATGGAGAGGGACAAAGTAACTGGGTTCGAGGTTGTCGCCTGCGGTGGGGTCAAATTCTTTGCGGATGGCGATGACGGGTTCGGTGTCGCCTAGTCCAAAGAGGGTTTCGATGCCTGTGAGGAGTACGCCTGCGACTTTGGTATAGGATCGGAGGGCGGTGGAGAAGTCTATGGCTGAGGATACGCTTTCGATTAGTTTGAGTAGTGCTTGGGCGTGGTCTTTGCGTTTTACTCGATAGAGAACGATGGATAGGGTTAGTCTGCCGCCGCGATAGGGATGGAGTCCTGCGACGCGGGTATTGGAGAAGATGGTGCTGCCGCCTGTGGGTGCTTTTTGTCCGTTTTTTTCGATTAATGAGGGACCAACGACAAAGGGGACGGTTTCGGCTTTTTTGTCGTAGATGAATTCGGTGGCGGCGAAGACGAGGGGATCGTATTCGCTAAACCATTTGCGGCTGGTTGATAGGTATTGCAATTTTCAGATGAATACGGTACGAGCTTCAGTCTCAATGAAATAGCCA
>JBAXSK010000295.1:0-4608 GCA_037130765.1 Pseudanabaena sp. ELA607 | reverse complement strand
GCCCTTGGAGGGGTACGCCGCAGGCGGGGGGTGGTCAAGTGCTTTTAATGTGCCAAAGTAATTTTAAATGACTATACTCATTAATTCTAGATAATTAACTTTGGGGGAGTGAGTAAAAATAGAATGCCTTGACCGATGTAGGGGGGAGTAGTCGGCAAGGTTAAGCCAATAATTCCCGCTTTTTTGAGGGCTAATACGCCTCGGATTTCTCCCCACAGCAAAGCTTCTGCCCAACTGGTCAAATCCGGTTCATGGCCAATTAAACCAAGGCTAGGCGGCTTATGATCGGCGGCTATGTGTTGGGCGTGCCATTGGGTAAACCAAGTCAGCCAAGCGTCAAAATTTCCTTCTGGGGCAAGTTCAGAGCGAGTTTCACAAATTAATGAACTTTTCGCCGCTGCTGCACCCGATCCATCATGACTAAATACATCATTAAAAATCGCGGCAGTTTGTTGGGCCCGCACCAATGGACTGACTTGAAAATGACCAAATCTCAAGCCTAATTGATAAAGTCTTTGGGCTACGGCACGGGTTTTAGTTGCACCTTCGGGGGTCAGAGGGCGCAGAGTGTCGTCATCGTAACTATCGCGCTCGGCGGCGATGCCGTGACGAATCAGGTATAGGCTATAGCTCATGGGTGAAGATATCAGAATGAATGGGAAAATTTGATTAAAAAAAGTTGTCAGTTACTAGGTTATGATGCGAATGTGGGGATTTCGGCTATCTGATAAGTTCGCTTCAGTTATCAAGCGGTTAGCTTTCTCAAATTAAGGATAAACCGGAACTTAGGCTCTAGATTAAGGGCGACGGTTGGGACTGACGTTAGGGGCTGGGCTGGGCTTTGGGGTAGGCGTAGGTTCGGGTGTAGCTACAGTTGGTGTGCGAGCAGTCAATTCTTCGGGATGGGAAGGAGGAATTCCTTCTGTAACGATAATATCCTCAATCACTGTCTTGACAATTGGAGCCGCCACCGTTGAACCAAAAGCATCGGAACCAACGGGTTCATCCACTACCGCAGCAATCACATAACGGGGTTCTTGCAAAGGGAAAATCGCCACAAAACTGGTAATTTTACCGGAAGTATAACCACCCGTAGGACCAGCTTTTTGGGCTGTGCCAGTCTTACCACCAAACCGATAACCTGGAATCCGCGCTGGCTTACCCGTACCGTTTTCTACCACTGAACCCATCATTTCTAAAACCCGTCGCGTGGTAGTGGGCGAAAAAACTTGCCGAGGGGTGGGTAACTTCGGTTGATAATATTCTTCTCCTTCTTCATTAACTAAGCCTTTAACAATATGCGGTGTTACCAGCTTCCCGCCACTGGCGATGATGCCATGTAATTGCACTAACTGTAACGGCGTAATCGCAAAGCCTTGGCCAAAAGCAGCCGTAGCCGGTTCAATTACATAACTGACGAATTGATCTTGAGGCTTAAGGGAACTAGGAGTTTCTGAAGGTAAATCAATGCCTGATACATCCCCTAAACCAATCCGTTCTAACCAGCTATAAAATACCGAGGGCTTCATCCGTTGCACAATATGCACCATGCCCACATTACTGGAACGCTCTAAAATTTGCGTAATACTGAGGGGCCCCACATAACCAGCGGTTTCATAGTCAAAATTAGCCACGGGCCAGCCACCAATAGTCAACGATCCTTCATCCATAAAAACCGTATCAGGTTGAATCGCTCCAGTTTCTAAACCAATCGCCACATTTAACGGCTTAAAAGTGGAACCAGGTTCGTATAGATCGGATACAGCCCAATTCTTAAATAGTTTTACATCAGATTCATAATAGCGATTAGGATCGTAGGTGGGTTCGGTCACCATAGTCAGCAATCCACCATTACGCACATCCATCACCATGACTGCGCCCCGTTTAGCATTAAATTTAGTCATCTGCTGTTTGAGAACTTGACGGGCGGTGCGCTGAACCCGTGCATCAATGGTCAACTGTAAATTAGTGCGATCAGGGCGAATCATCCCCGCTGGCACACGATTAGGAATTAACTTGCCTGTGCCATCTTGACTGACGGCTGGGGCTTGATCAGTGCGTTCTAATAACTTCTCTTGACTCAGTTCCAAGCCTGCCTGTCCCCGATGATCCACATTCACATAGCCTAAAACTTCGGCGGCTAGATCCTGCTGCGGATAGAGGCGATGGCGCTGCTGCACTAGATCCAAGCCATTAAACCGTAAGTTATAAATGCGATCGGCTTGGGCTTCGGTAATCCAACGCTCGACGGCGATGGAAGTTGTATCCCGAGTCAAGATTTTCACTAAATCTTCTTTAGGACGCTTCAGGATGGGCGCTAATTTTTCGGCAATTTTTTCTGGGGGGGCACTTTTGGCATACAGGTGGGGATGGGCAAACAGCGTGTACACCGGACGATCCACCGCTAAAACCATGCCTTTGCGATCCGTAATGGTGCGGCGGGGAATAAACGGGCGCATAATAAACATTTGCTGCCGTCGTGCTTTATCTAATAATTCGGGACCGGCACTGACTTGTAAATAAAAGAGCCGTGCCCCTAAAGCCGCTGCCGCTAAAGCTAACAAACACCAGACTAAAATCAAGCGAAATCGCAGCCGCTTTGCCGTGCGACTCACCTTCGGCAATGGGATATAATTCTTAGCAGCAGTGGTTTTAATCAAAATTTCAACAAGATATTTTCAGGTGTTTGTCAGGCTCAAATTTGCTTGTATTTTAGACCAACATTAGTCCAACCTATTTTAGTGCAACATTATTAGCATTACTCTTGCCGAATCGCAACCCTCAGCTTAGCCGAACGGGAACGGGGATTGCTGACGGTTTCAGCTTCACTGGCGATGATCGGCTTTTTGGTGACGACCTGCAAGCGCGGATCTTCACGAAAAGCAGTTTTCACCAAGCGGTCTTCTAAGCTATGAAAGCTAATCACTGCCAAACGTCCGCCGGGTTTGAGCAAGTCGGGCACAGCCCCTAGCCAAGATTTTAAATGCTCTAATTCCCCATTGACCACAATGCGTAATGCCTGAAATACCCGAGTTGCGGGATGAATCCGCCCATGACGATAACTCGGCGGCACACAGCCCCCCACGGCATAAGCTAAATCTGTCGTGTTATAAAAAGGGCGTTTTTGCACTAAGCCTCGGGCAATTTTGCGGGCGTAACGCTCTTCACCGTAATGAAAAAACCAATCGGCTAAGTCTTTTTCACTGGCGGTATTAACTAAATCTGCTGCGGTGATTTCTTGGCGGCGATCCATACGCATATCCAAGGCTCCGGCTTCCCGAAAACTAAAACCCCGTTCTGCCAGATCCAACTGGGCTGAACTCACCCCAAGATCTGCCAAAATACCGTCAAACTTCGCGGCGACATTAAGGTTTGGCTGCTGTTGGGCATATTCACTAAAATTACCACGCCAAAAAGTGATGCGCTCTGCAAAACTAGCCAGATGGTTTGCTGCTGCGGCTAGAGCCATGTCATCTTGATCAATCGCGACTACTTGGGTATCAGGTACAGCAAGAATTGCGCCAGTGTGCCCACCACCGCCCACGGTACAGTCTAGATAAAGCTCTCCCGATTGCACTGCCAACCCTGTCATAACCTCTGTTAGCAGCACAGGCACATGATGAAAGGTTGTTGTTTCTGCATCCGCAACCACAGAATCACTAGTATGATTCAACAAAATATCTTGCAAAGAATTTGAGCTACTCAAAACATAGTTTTGGTCAATTATAGCAAAGCAAGATCTAGTTAGAACAAATTGAAGATTCAGTTTACAGATGTTTTTAAGCGTCAAGTTCGAGATTTAGCAAAGCGCTATAGATCTGCAAACTAGACAAAATTAAATCAACCTGTGATAGCTTTGTATGTGTAACTTCATAACCAAAAGTCATGAGCGTATCATCGCCCCAAATTTCAACCTTGGTTAAAATTATGGAGTCTTTACCTGTCAGTTTGCAGGAGAGAGTTACCGAGCATTTGCGAGAATATATTAATGACCTACAAGATGAGATTAAGTGGGATAACTCCTTTGCAAAGAGCCAATCAAAATTAGTGGCGGCGGCAAAAATTGCTAAACAAGAGATTGCAGAAGGTAAAGCAGTCGTTCTTGATTTTAACCAGCTATGAATTCCATCCATTTTGCCTTCTTTTTGGATTGAGTACCGCAAGCTAAATGATGATGTTAGACAAAGTGCCAGAAAAGCCTATCGTCTGTGGGCAGATAATGCTTTTCACCCGTCTTTACATTTCAAATGCATTAATAGTGAGGAATCGATTTGGTCTGTGAGAATAACAAGAAACTATCGTGCGTTGGGGATTCTTGATGGTGATTCTGTAACTTGGTTTTGGATTGGCAGCCATGATGATTACGAGAAGTTTTTCTAATTTAGAGTTGTTTGAGTTTGATAAGTTAGACTGCACGATCCCGCAAGTTGCCCATCAATTTTTTGTAGATGGCGATCGCCTCCAGATCGCCCTATCATCAATAAATTTTCTGCTCGGTAAATCATTCAATTTTATTCAAAAAAATAAGGTGCGTTACAGGTGCGTTACATTTGATTAACGCACCCTACTGGACAGACACAGCTAATTTGATGCTTTATAAGAATTTGG
>JBAXSK010000294.1:0-4662 GCA_037130765.1 Pseudanabaena sp. ELA607 | reverse complement strand
CGCTCATAACCTAAAATCGGATGGGTGCGCCAACCAAATTCGCTAGTAATCGGACCAATAGCCGGATAAATGAATTTCCCTGTGCCTAATTGGGGTAAGACACCTCCCGGATAGGCGCGACTCTTAGCGATAATTAATTGGGAAAGACGGCGCGAATCTTCGGCAAGGCGATCTTCAGCTATTTCAAGGGCACGACGATCTTGCTTGAGACGGTTGACAATATCCCCTTGGGCCACGGCTTGGGCTTCATAATTAGCTTTTTGATATTTGAGTTTTTGGTTCAGTAATTCAATTTCATTACTTTGGGCTAACATTCGATTTCGTTGTTGTTCGACCCGATCGAAATCTTGTTTAAAGTTAGCTAAAAGTTGCTGATCTGCTTCGTAAATCCGATTGATCCGATGGCGACGATCGGCGAATTGATTTAAATTCCGACTACTGAGTAAAAGCACCCACCAGCGCTGGGATTGTTGGCGCTGCATATAACGTAACCGTGCCATAGTCGCGATGCGTTTTTGAGTCAGGCGATTTTCCACTACTTTGAGTTGATTGACAAGCTTTTGTAATTCAGCTTGGGCGTTCTGTAACTTCTTTTCATTATCGCGAATTTGCTGATCTGTAACCTTGACCGTTTTGCGTAATGTATGTAGGCGATCTTCCGCTGGTTTGGTGAGCATCTGAATTTGACTACGTTGCCGCTGAATCAATTCTTTTTGCTGTTCCATTTGATTGCGATATTGTTCTAATTCTTGCAGCGTCTGGGCAGAGACTGGCGGATAGTTATTCCAAATCAAAATTAGGATGATGCAGATAGTTACAATTATTTTTAGCCATGCCCTATGCCACTGCGGGGATGAACTCACTTCAACTTTTGGCGTAACTGTTGGGGAATCCATTGGTGGTAAAATTATGGGCATTACGGGCAAATTGGCGGCGGAATTGATTAGAGTCATCGCCAAAGGGCAACTTGTTGAAAGTGAATATTTAATAAAAATATATTAATTACCCAGAAAGTTCATAAATGGAATAAGGTGTAAAAGTATGGTTTTTACGTTTTCTTCTTATGCAATGAAGTAAAAAATAATGAGTCCATGATATGCCTATTTACTAACCTAGTCAAGTCAACTTATTACAGCTTATTGAGGAGAAATGTAGTACATTGCGCCTGTAGCAAATAGTCTGTGGGTAATGTTTTAGCTGTATTTCATAAAATCTCAACATGCTGTAGGGAATTGCTAGCAAATAAATATCGAGTAATGAATATTAATAGTTTGAAATCACCTTTTAAACCTAATACCTAAAGGAAATATTAGCAGCAAGTCGTCGTATTATTAGACGAATCATGGCACCATAAAGCATGGTATGCGCAAATAAAAGATGAATCAAGGAAAGGTAGGAAATGATTTGTAATTGAGATAGTGAATTAACAAACGAATTGAATACCGCAATATTGTTTCCGATTTTGAATAACATAAAGTTTTTCTATGCCATCTGGCTAAATAATGTCTCAGTCTGGTATTTTCACCCTCAACTCTAGTCATGTAGGTCTTGCTGATAATTTGATCCTCCGCATTGATCAAGATTTTGTAGACGCAGTGCCCCAGAAATAACTTCGATGAATTATTATCGTTTTAAAGAATTCTTTTTAAACATGAATTCACGCCAAATGCAATACAAATCAGGGTTAATACTCCGTATTGCTCATGAATTCCGAAGCTTAAAAATTTCAAGGCTTTGGCTATAGCTGAGGCGCTACCAACAGGATTTCTTGTAAAAGACATTGTGATATTAAATATCAGATGTACAACGAGAAGAGCGATGAGTTTGCTAAGCAGACTGCGATACATATTTTTTGAATCTTTATGTTTGGGTTACTATAGCAGAGACAGATATAGTTGCTGTGACTACAAATAAATGTTTATGGTAAGTGTTGCTATTTTCCTATTGAGGCACAGTTATGGTAGCTATCATCAATCCGCCGCCCCAACTCACTGACATCCCCCCAGTAACCATCTCAGAAATTATCTATCCCAGTTCCGACGGTAAACCCTTGGCAGAAACTCAACAACACGCTTTAGCCATACTGATAGCCTTTGCTCTGTTGCGGTTATATCTTCAAGAGCAACCCGCTGTGCGATCAATTCCTTTATTACATTGAAGGAAATCCGAAAGCCAGAGTCGCCCCTGATGTGATGGTTATTTTCGACATTGAGAACGATAACTACAAAATTTAGGAATGGAAACAGACTCCATCAATTATTTTTGAGATAATCACAGCCAATCAACGGACAGCGCAGGAAAAGGCTAGGGCTGATCGGCTGGCGGCTAAATTGCAGGAGTTGGGTATTACCTTCGATGAGGATGGGTCTAAATTCATCGCAAGAATGAGATTAAGCAATGTGGGACTGGGACATGAAGAAGAGGCGCAGCTATACTTTCCCTAGAATTACTATTGCTCAAATCATCTGTGCTTACTGCTCTAATTAGCGTCCCATTCTTATTTCGTTGACTATAGCCTTAGTGTCTGAAGATAACGTCTTTCGTCAGTATCAGGTAAATATATTTGAGCAATTACATATCAAAGACTTTTCATGCCAATTATTTGTGCATTATGCTCCCGCTACCATACGCTCTTGAACTAATTCAACAATTGTGCGTATTTACAGATTGATGCAATCGGGGATGTAACCACTGATTGATAGGCTGATTTTGGCATAACTGTTGTTCCACAAATTGGGGTACTTTGCGGGGACTCATTCGCCAATAATAGAGATGATCGGGAGCCACATATACCATTGGTCCCGCACCACATAAACCCATACAACCTGATGTCTCCACACTGATACCTTCTAGATTTTGGGTAGCTTCCTGTAAGGCGGCAAGCACTGCTTCAGCCCCATCATGTTTGCAAGTCCGAAATTGGCACACTAGAACTGTTGACATTCCTCATCACCTTAATATTTGTAAAACATTTGCAACCCAAGCAATGTCATCATTATTCCGTATAATTAATTCAAATTATAAACTACCAGAATTTAATTTGTCATTGTGCTGCAAGCTATTATTTAAAGTGCTGGAAGTCATAGTTTAAGATTTATCACTAAATTTAGGAATGACTAATTAGAACGAGAACGATAACAAGGGGGCAAAGTGGGGAATTGAGTCTTAGGATCACTACAACTAATGGGATCTTGAGAACTAGGGTTAGCATAGCTGCTGCTGTAAGTGCCACCACTACCGACTACAAGGGTAATGGCGGTCAGAGCCGCTAAACATAGTTTTGACGTTTTAAAATTAGTCTTCATAATTGAAATTCCTACCAAATGGTGAGCGTCTTCTTTGGTGCAGTCTGGCGTTGCGTAATCCTGAACGGGAGCGCACCGAGCCACACCCGTTGATTGTTCAATGAACTGAAAAAACAGAAAAAATGCGTTCAATAGGCGGTCAATTGGCAATACTGGCGATGGCTATATCCATAGCTTGAGTACTGAAAATCATGTGAACAGAATAGCCTTTGCTTTTCGTGTAAGTCGTCGGCTAAATAGCGCAATTCCCTAGCTGTGGTAAAGAGTTCAGCATTTCTGCTTACTAGATCAATTCACAAAGCAGCCATTTTGCCCGTAGATAGCTTCACAAGAGCGCCAAACATAGTTAATTTGCGCCATATTTAAATCGGCAGCGAGGGTTTCGGCGGTGGTAATCAGTTGATTGATGGCAGCTTTGGGGCAAGAAGGTGGGGTATGGTCAGGGTCAAAGATGGCGGCGGCGGATGTGTTTAGCGGCGGCTGATCACTGGTATTTCCACAGATCAATTTGGTTCTGAGATGCCATGCCGCAATGGTGGGGGTGGGATAGGCATCGCTTTGCATGGTGTGAAAATGAGGGGCGGATGAGTTAGGAAAAAGCATGGCTAATGAGTGGTTTTAAAGAAAAATGCCAGTGGGTCAAATCAGAAAAGAAAAGCAAAAGTTTTGTGAGGATTTGTGACTAATGTCATAACCGATCAATGTCAACATTCATTGATATTTCGTGGCTATGTTGTGGGGATAGGCGTGAAATATCTTGGCGATGTAGGACAAAAGCTATGGCGAGATTAGTACTTTAGTGATACTCAAGAGAAATAATTTTCGGGTGCTAGACGAGAGAGCACCATGGCAATGCGGCGTAAATTTCGCTTCTGGCGATTTCTAATTAAAAATTGCGGTAATTGCGGTGAAATTGGATAGATATGTTGATAAACACCAAAAATCTCTTGCAAAATAAACCAAATTTGCTCTCGCTCTGTTTTAGTGCATATTTTGAGGATTTCATTTAGCTCCACCAAAAACATATCAATGCGTTCGCGAATGGTGGTGTAGGGGGTGAAGCTATGCGGAGATCGCCAGCCCTTGGGCTTATGGGTATGGGGTAACTGGGTTGTAGGAGTTTGAAGTTTGGCGAGGGACATAGGTTTAGTGGGTTGTCTTCGGTTGGGCGTAGCTGTCGGAGTAGTCGTAATTTGTCGCAAAATGTCATGATTAGAGGCGGTACTTTGTCAGTACTAAAGTGCTACATCATTTTCTGAGCTTGGAATAGATCAGCCTGAGCTAGAAACTGCCGCCCTCATCATCCTCATTGGGTTAAAAGCCTCGGAAGTAAACCACTACCTTGATTCAGCATCGA
>JBAXSK010000293.1:0-4698 GCA_037130765.1 Pseudanabaena sp. ELA607 | reverse complement strand
CCAGCTTTTTTGATCGGGGGTTGGGTTTTGGTCGGTTTAGCTGACTTATTGGCGACGCGGATCACTTCTGCGCGATTGGCTTCTTGCCAGCCCAAACGCCCAAAGTTAAATTGTCGGGGTGGTGCTTCGCCCCATTGCACGGTGAGGGTACGCAGCACATTTTCTTGCACCCGATGAAACACACCAATATCGCCATTACCTCGGTTAATCACCGCAAACCACACCCTGCCATATTTTTGACTAGGAATTGTCCCTGCTAAAGCACTGACATCGGATAGAGTGCCAGTTTTGAGCAGTGCCCCCGAAGGTAAATTGCGGGATTGAATTGTGCCACAGTAACAGTCACTCATGGGCATCAAATCCACTAACGAAAATCCATCGATGGCGGCGCGGTTTTGCATGGCCATGATGGTGGCGACTACGGCCCTTGGGGAAATCTGATTTTTTTGCCCTAACCCAGAACCATTGATTAACTGAATTTCGGCGGCGGGCAATTTGACAATCTTGGCGGCTCTAGCGGCAACAATGGGGCCACCGCCCATTTCTTTGGCTAGGGTATCCGCCATCGGATTATTACTAAAAGTATTCATCTGATACAGAATTTTCGCCAAGGGCAATGACCGATAACGGAGTAATTGCTGGGGTTTTTGTGTCCCCACTAGTTTGGGTAAATCTGCTGCCTTAGCCACACGGCGGACTTGGCCACTCACTTTTACCACCGGCCGCCGCGTGCCGCCGGGCATCCCTTGGAAGGAATCGTCCACCTCTCCTGGCCACGATTCGCTATCCAAAACCGTCAGAAAACTATTAGCCGAAGGGGTGGTGTCTTCTTCAAAATTCATATAAAACCGCCCAATCACAATCAAATCCCCTTGGACTTTGCGAATGCCCAAGCGATTTAGGGTGTTGCCCACAATAATGCCATCTTCAGACACAAAGAAGGGATCGCCCCCCCCTTGAATAATCAGATTACCGATTAAAGTATCCCCCGACCGTTTGCCCGTCATGGATACAGTGGTGACAAAGCGATGTTTGGGGCCCCACCGTTCCAGAGCCACCAAACTGGTAATCATTTTGGTTAAAGATGCTGCTGGCAAAGCTTCATCACTAAGGTGTTCGGCTACGACTGTCCCATCATGGGATTGAATCCAAACTCCTTGACCTTGACCGCTATAACCGGCTTGGCGAATATCAGTCATCATGTCGTCAATGGCACGGGCAGCAACGGGATTAGGCTCCTGACGCGCCCGATCTAATTGTGCTAAAACTGGACGATTAATCGTACTAAATGCCAGATTAACCAGCATTTGCGAAGTGGTGTTTACTTCGCGGGCGGTTGACCATTGCGTTGCTGCGGCTACTGTGAGCGCCCCTAACCAATTCCACATATTTGCGTCAGCTTAACCTAAATTTTGGGTGTATCGACATTCCTCAAACCATTGGCGATGTACGCCCACAGATTCAGCCCCAGAATATATCCATAAGATAGCAAATGGCAATCAGAAAAATATTTAGATTTAATTCACTTGTACCGATTTTGTCCCGCTGCTTGATTGGTCTGCCCCTAATGACCTATCTCACATCGATCCAATACCTAGCCTAATCCATCATTATTGCTGATTTGCTTCCCACGACTTATAGCCTCAGCTATAGCTAGACAGATGCCAGTTCTAGAATATCTTGAAGATTGATAGTTTGGTGATGATGATCCGCGTGTTATCAAGCCAGAAACGGCTGTAGTTTCCCCCCCCAAAAAAAGCTTACTCAAATTGTACTGACATTTTTTGCCACTGGGAGAGGCTATAGGTTTTGAGTTGCAGGGCATGAATTGCGCCACTGTCGAGATGTTCTTGGATTGCGCCATAGACTAATTTGTGTTGCTTAATCATGGTAATTCCTTCAAATTCTGGGGCGACCACAATGGCGGCAAAGTGTTGCCCGTCGCGATTGGGATCTTGCACTTGCACTTTGGCATTGGGTAAGGCTTGCAAAATTAGATTTTGAATGGTTTCAGGAGACATCATGGCAATTTGGTAAGCAGTTTAGTGGAAATGTGATGGGGGCAAACAAGATCACCCCTGATAAAACCAGATTAATCCCTATAGAGGATATAGGTGTACACAACGGAAGATGCTTTAAGCCTTACTTTTAGGCTACAAGTGGTTGTGGCAATTAATACAATGTATATATTACTGTAAAGGCATTGTAACAATTTATGGCTGATGAGGAATTTACAGCTTTGCCTTCCATTATTCCCCAATATTTCTAGCTTCATCTTTTGCTGGTACTGATTTTGTCCTAATGATTTTGTTCTGATGATATAGCGTGAACCAATGCCCCTAAACCCAACCTCTGATGCCATGACCACCAATAACTTAGCTGATCAATTAGCTGTGCCAGATGCGTCTCAAGATCTGCCTCACCATGGAGCATCTCAGGGGCCAAATCCGGCAGATCATCAAACCGCTGATCAAACAGCAATATCTGAGTCTCATCAATGGTTGAATGCTGAGGGGTTTCTTAGCCAGTTGAGGGACAAATTAAAGGTAGTGATGTTTAAAAGAAATAATTCTAAAAAATGGGATCGGGAATTGTGGGCGATCGCGGTGGTGTATTTCGTCCAAGGGGCGATGACCCTATCAAGCTTTGCGGTGAGTTTTTTCTTTAAGGATGAACTGCATTTGGGACCTGCGGAAGTAGCCTCGTTAGTGGGCATTGCGATGGTTCCTTGGACGGTCAAGCCGCTCTATGGCATGGTTTCCGATAGTTTGCCGATTTTTGGTTATCGTCGCCGTCCCTATTTGTTACTGGCGGCGGCATTGGGGGTTAGCAGTTGGCTAGGCATGGCTTTTGGGGTACATGATACTTTCTGGGCTATTGTGGCAGTTACGGCGGGGTCTTTGTCGGTGGCTTGTTCCGATGCAATTACTGATGCTTTGGTTGTAGCGCGGGCCCGCCTCGAACCCGATGGGGATGCGGGCAATTTACAGTCTTTTACTTGGATGGCGATCTCGATTGGGGGAATTATCGCATCCTATCTCAGTGGCTACTTAATCGAGCATTTTGGCATCAGAACAGTCTTTGCGCTGACGGCGTTGTTACCCTTGGTGGCAGGGATCGCCACTTTTGCCATTAGTGATTATCCCTTAAGCCATCTCAACCCAGTAGTAACCGGTAATGCTGCGGTGGATCAAAAAGCCACATCACGGCTGCTGGCAACGCTCAAAACTAATTTAGGGCAATTTAAGCAAGCTTTTAGCAATAAAGCGATTTTGTTACCGGCGGCGTTTATTTTTCTGTGGCAGGCTAGTCCGGGATCAGATACCGCTTTCTTTTACTTTTCCACCAATGAATTACATTTTAATCCCGAATTTTTGGGTACAGTGAAATTTGTCACCAGTTGGGCGGGCTTGATTGGGGTGTGGATGTTCCAGCGCTTTCTCAAAGGCGTACCGATGCGGAAACTATTTTTGTGGACGATTTTAATCTCAACCCTGCTAGGGCTAACCAGTTTGATCTTAATTACCCACTTTAATCGCAAGTTGGGGATCAGTGACCAGTGGTTTAGTCTAGGGGATAGTTTAGTATTAACTGTTGCAGGGCGCATTGCCTATATGCCGATTTTGGTCTTAGCGGCTCGCTTATGTCCCGAAGGCATTGAGGCCACGTTGTTTGCAGTTTTGATGTCCGTGCTTAACATTGCGGCTTTATCTTCCTATCAGTTGGGGGCATTGTTTACCCATTGGTTTGGCGTGACCGAGACCAATTTCGATAATTTAGCGCTTTTGGTGACGGTGACTAATCTATCTAGTCTGTTGCCGCTGCCGTTTTTGCGGTGGTTGCCTGATGAATCGAAGCACTTGCCAACAGCAGAAAAAGCTAATGTATCGTCTACGAGCAATCAGGCTACGATAGAACTGCCAATTAATTCTTCAATTTCTTAGTCACCTTACGATTTAGCGAAATTATCCATGTCACTTGAGTTATTTTCACTCGAAACCATCCAAGAATGGGCACATCAGTATGGCTATGGACTCGTCTTTTTTGGCATTATGTTAGAAAATGCGGGCATTCCTTTACCAGGGGAAACGATTACCTTAGTGGGTGGCTTTTTGGCGGGGAGTGGTGAGTTAAATTACTCTTTGGTGTTGGCTAGTGCGGTGGGTGGCGCGATTTTAGGTGATAGCATGGGCTATTGGCTAGGGCGTTGGGGCGGCATGGGGGCCCTCGAAAAAATTGGCAAATTATTTAGGCTACCTCTGGCGGAATTAGAGGAAGCTAGGGAAAGGTTTCGCGGTAATGCAGATCGGGCGGTATTTTTTGGGCGATTTATTGCGGTATTGCGGATTTTCGCTGGGCCAATGGCGGGAATTTCAGGGATGCCCTATGGTCGTTTTTTAGTATTTAATGCTTTGGGGGCATTGCTGTGGGGCACAATCATGGTGACTCTGGCTTATTTTGCGGGTCGCTTTGTGCCGCTGGCCACTCTGGTGACGGTGGTATTAAGGTTTGGGGTGATTGCTTTTGGTGTAGTGGCGCTGTGGTTTGGTGCGGTTTGGTTGCGCCAGAAATTAATGAGCCGCAAATCTAAAATTAATGAAGTGAGTATTTCAACCAATACTTCGGTGAGATCTAGTGATAGCAGTAAGGAGCAAAATAATCTCGATCAAAAAGAAGTGGTGGATATAGCGGGGAAGT
>JBAXSK010000292.1:0-4699 GCA_037130765.1 Pseudanabaena sp. ELA607 | reverse complement strand
TGGGAGAGGGGCTAGGGGTGAGGGTCTTATAACCTTCTGCGTAACATGAGTTAGTAATTGACCGGGCAAGTTGTTCATCATCTTTGGCATTATTTTGATCACAATTTAAATCCTTAGGAAAAAAGCATTAATCATGGCTAACTTAACTGTTCCCAAAAGTCGTACCACCGCTGTCCTATGGTGTTTTTTCTTAGGCGGTTTTGGCGCTCATAAGTTTTATCTCAATCAAACCAGTGCGGGCATCACCTATTTACTCTGTACCTTATTTTTATTCTGGACGGTGATTTCACCGATCATCATTGGTCTGGTGTGTTTTGTTGAATTCATTCAATTATTAATCATGTCTGATAGTGAATTCAATCAAAAATATAATCAGACTCCTGAAAAAAATTTGTGGAGTCATAATAAGCCGAAAGATATTACAGAAGCGTTGCAAGAATTGAAAAAACTCTATGAACAGGGCATCATCACCCCTGAAGAATATGAGGAGAAACGCCAGAAGTTATTAAAAGAACTCTAAAGATTTCTGTCAATTACCTGTTTGTGGGAACGAACTGCATCTCATAAATTAGAAGTCCTCGCCAAGCTATAACTTAAAGCCATAATTTATAGTAAATTGGTAATTTAAGAATTGATTTGGGAAAGCTAAATAGTAGTCATCAGTAGGGTATTAAGCCCATAGAAAAATGATCAACTCAGGAGCAACCTATGGGCAACGATGGCAATCATTTATTGATTAGCTTATTAGCTATCGGACTGATTTATAGTTCGACTATAGTTGGCACTTTTCTGGTGATATTGCAGCGTTTATTACGGATTACACTGCGAGAATCTACGCTCCGTTATATTGATGAAGCTGATGTTCCCATTGCTTATCGGGAAATATTTGCTCCCACAATTGACGAACTTGTAAATTTAGGCTTCGATTTTTGGCATTATGGGGCAGAAAAATCGCTGCTTGTTCTCAGTAGCCAAGATAATTGGTTTGCGGTGTTGTACCATAGCAACTCTGCTACTTGTGCCAAAGTGAGCGTGCGTTTTCCGGTGCAGCCGATTAGCCCTTGTGAAGTAGATTTTTGTAGTTTTTTACCGGAAAATCTGTGGTTATTTACCTATAACGGTAAGGCGCACGGCATTATTGATGAACTTCCCAATTCTAAATTTCAGGATCTTTTCTGTGCCACTTTAGAAATTCAATGGAATGCACATCAAAAGTTTCTAGAGCAAGAAGCAGAATCATATCGAGTTAAGCCGATAGAACTGGAACCAGAGAGCTTTATCCTGCAAGTGAATGAGTGGTACGACAATTATTTATCTCATTTGCAGCGAAAAGGTTGCATTACACTAGTTAAGTCTGAAGTTAAATCGGCACAGGATGCTACCGACTCTCAAGACGAGCCGAGATTTCAGCTTTCATGGCGTACCGCTTGGCAAACATCGTTGAAATTACGTCAAGGGCAGCACAAGTTTATAGAAATGTATCGGCAAAAAGCCTTAATAGCCCAAAAAGAGCCGAATTTAATTATAGATTTGCCGATTGATATTGATATTGACAGTTTCCATCGGATGCAACACATCGAAAATGGAACCATTAAGCGCGGTTTTAGCATTTGGCTATTGCTCATTACCTTGATTTTATCTGCCGCTTCGTTTGCGGTGATCATGCCCTTTGCCACCGGATCTTTCCTCTTGGTATTTATAGGAGTTTTGGGTTTTCATGAATTAGGGCATTTATTAGCGATGCGGGCGTTCGGTTATCAAGATACTTCCGTATTTTTTATTCCATTTTTTGGAGCCGCTGCCGTAGGTAAAAAGCAAGATGCTTCCATGATACAAAAATTTGTGATTTTGCTGGCTGGACCATTACCGGGTATTTTAGTCGGTATAGCTTTAATGGTAGGGAAAATCAACTTCAAATTAGTTTATCCTGAATGGATAGACATCTTGATGTATACTGCCATATTATTGAACTTCCTAAACCTGATTCCCATTTATCCTTTAGACGGTGGTAAGATTGCGGATTTGTTGTTATTTTCCCGTAATCCATACACGGATGTCATTTTTAAAGCTGTTGCTGTGGCATTCTTTGTGGCTTTTAGTGGTGGCAGCCCTTGGATTTGGATGATTGCTGGGGTAGTTGCGCTCACGATTCCCAATGGTTTTAAAAGTGCCAAGTTATTTAATCAATTCCAGAAGAAGTTAAAAGATGATTCCAAACAAAATAGAGAGCAATTTCTGCGCCATATTTTTGAATTAATGCGAGAGTTAGGTTATCATAAACTCAACTTTACCCAACGTTATGGCATTGCGAAAAATATTTTAGAACGGAGTCGAGAAATCCGCGCTCATTGGCGGCAAAGACTGGGTTTAGCTGGGATTTATCTATTTAGTTTATTGGGATTGCCCGGAATCTTAATTGCTAGCTATGTGCCCCATGATTTATGGCAAAATCTATTTCGGTCCTCGGCAGAAATGCGCCAAATTGCGAGGGAAAGAAGTAAGAAAAATCTGCAACGCCAATTAGCCGAAGTAGAAGCTGTATTGCAAGCAGTGCCTAATGATCGTCAAGCTTTGATGCAACGGGCAGAATTAAACCAGCACAGTCTGACTATGGATTTATATGATCAGCAGATTCCATCGCGTCAAACCCTCAGTCAAGTCGATTATCGTGCAGTGTTGGCAGATTACACTAAAGCAATTAGGCTCAATCCCAAAGATGCCAATATATACCTCAAAAGAGCAGCGATTTATCTCCAGCAAAAGAACTATCCAAATGCTATTGCAGATTATACTTCAGTTTTAGAGTTAACATCTAATATAGTTAGTGTGCGGCAGCTAAGGCTTAATGCTTATCAGGCATCAAATCAGTTTGCTTTGGCTTTAAAAGATGCCAATATTTTATTAGATGGGAAAGGGAATTATTTAACTAACGGTGAATACCTAAATCTGTATAAACAAAGGAGTTTACTACGCAGCAAACTAGGAGATACGGCTGGAGCCAAGGTAGACACTAAGCAAGTGGAACTGATCACTGCCAAGTTAGAGGCGGCAAAACAGCGCCGTAAAGCGGCAATAGAACTCAAAGATCCTCAGAGCCAGACAGAATTATCTGAATATGAGAGCGAACTAAATCTCGACGATAACGATAGAAAAAAATATCAACAGCGACAATCAGGGGAAACCCAAGCAAGAATTATCAATCTGACTCAAGCGATTGCTTTTAGCCCCAAAGATCGGAAAGTGTATATAGACCGTGGTGATGCTTATTATCAAATCGGTAATCATCAAGCAGCGATTGCTGACTATACCCAAGCCATTGCAATCTATGGTAAAGATACCGATGTCTTAGCTAAAAGAGCCGAGAGTTACTTTGCTAATAAAGAATTTAATCTAGCTTTATTGGATAGTAATCAAGTCGTTAGTTTAAAACCGCAGTCACCTCGCGGCTATACTTTGCGCATCAAAATCAATAAAGCTTTGCATAATCAAACTGCGGTAAAGGAAGACTCCGCCAAGTTAGAAGAGTTATATCGTTATCGGAGTGATTTATATTGATATTGAAAGATGATTAATCACAAACCATCGCTTCGTATAAAGCTATATATTGCGCCAAAATAATTTCAGCAGCAAAATTGTTCTCCACCCGTTGCCGACAATCAGAGCGCTGAATTTCGCCTAAGCGTTGGACGGCTTGTTGTCCTTGTTTAACAATATCCGCCGCTGGATCAAGCACAAACCCATCAATTCCATCGCGGACAATTTCTGGCACAGCGCCCCGCCGACAGGAAATAACCGGCGTACCACAGGCTAAACTTTCGGCAAATACAATACCAAAAGGTTCTTCCCATTCAATAGGAACTACCATCGCCGCCGCCGCACCCAAGAGTGTATTTTTTTGCTCATCATTCACCGTGCCAACATATTCAATGCCATCTTTCCCTAATTGGGGCTTGATCTGATTTTCCCAGTAATCTCCTTCCATGCCCTTAGTGCTGTAATTACCGGCAATCAACAGCCTGCGCCCACAAGCCTTGGCAATGGCAATGGCGTTATGGGCCCCTTTAATTGGCTCAATGCGACTGAGAAACACCAATGGGGCATCATCAGCCACCTCAGTCACAAATGTGTATTTATCTAGTTCAACAAAGTTATAGATGATGCGCCAATCTCCCCCAGCCAACCTACCTGCTGCCCCAATATGTTGACTGCACGCACCAAAAATTAAAGAATTTCCGGCTAATTTTGCCGCCAAACTAACTGTTTTTGGGGTTGGCATTCGCCCATAACACATAATTTTGGGCATAGACCACGCCATAAATGGCAGCATATACATCAATCTCGAAAAACTATGCACCACATCTGGTTTAAATTCTTGTACCGCCCTAACCAGAGCTAAGCTATTTTGTAATACGGCTAATTTGCCCTGAGATTGACTTACCGGAAAAGCCCGCCAATAGTCTACTTTTGCCGTAGAGTCAGCATGGGCGACCAAACCAACGGTATATCCTTTTTGGCGCAGTAAATCTACTAAAGTTCCCACTAATCGTTGCACCCCACCATACAACAATGGCGGTACGGGCAACTCAGGATCCGCAGTCAATAAAATTTTCATATCGAGAATTTGTCGCAAAATCTGTCTGTATTGTTTAGCTACCAAGCGAAAGCCCCGCACTCTATTCGTTTACAAGAATGAGTGACG
>JBAXSK010000291.1:0-4723 GCA_037130765.1 Pseudanabaena sp. ELA607 | reverse complement strand
GACTCAGCCATTATTTGCAAACGTCGTAAAACAGCATCTTGCACAAACTCATCACCCATAAAGCGATCGCGATCCTTTCCTGTGTAATTGTTGATTTTGTCGATACATTCCAAAATATGCTCCATATAAACCTTGTCCCGTTCTAAATTCATAAAGCGATCGCCTCTGCTAAAACGCGATCCTTGATAAATCGACTTAACCCTTTTTCAGTCACAATATCCACCTTGCAACCGAGCATATCTTGCAAATCCATCAATAATCCGCCCGGAAACCAAGGCGAAATTTTCTTAATGTCGTAATCAATCAAAAAATCAATATCACTATTTTCTGTCTCCTCACCTCTAGCCACCGAGCCAAACACCCGCACATTAAACGCCCCATGCTTTAAGGCGATCGCTAAAATCTCCTCGCGCCTTTCCAGTAACAATTGCTTGAGTTTTTTCTCCTGATTAATAGCAATACTCATAACTCAACCTCCCAATCCTCATATTGCAAACCATCCACACGGCTAAACTCGCCTATGTTATGAGTTACCAAAACTAAATTATTTGCAATCGCGATCGCTGCAATTTGGACATCATAAACACCAATTGGCGTACCTTTTTTGTTCAAATCAGAGCGAATCCGACCACAAATACTTGCTGCCCGACCATCAAAAGGCAAACTCAGAAATTCATCAAAAAATATCTTTAAATTTGCTAAGTTTTGATCTGTATTGCGACTTTTATAAGCCCCATAATAAAGCTCAAATTTCACAACATCGCATAGAAAGATATCATCTGATAACAGCAAGTTTAAACGGTGAAGAATCTGATTATTACTAGAATTAAGATACCGAATACAAGCATTAGTATCTAACAAATAACTCATAACAAAGGCTCCCGTTCTTGATACTCTGGTTGAGCCTCTCGCACTAATGGCTCTCCCACCCAACTTCCACAAGTTTGCTCAAAGAAGCCAGCCGACCATCCTTGATTCTTAGGCGTGACTATTGGCTCATTTTCGGTTGCACTTTCTAAAATCGCCGCAATTTCTGCTTCTAGCGATCGTTGATGTCTCTGGGCGAGATGTCTCAACTTTTCAACAACAACAGGCTTAACCGTCTCTAAAATAATTTGACTCATAATTAAACACCTCAAAAATCAACATTGCGATCGCTAACAACAAACCCAACCTTAGCTAACTGCTTTTTAATCTCCTCATCTAAAAGCTGACCCTCGCGCATCTGATCACCTAACGCCATTGTAAGCGCACTCATTCTGTCCTCAAAACTTACATCATCCTCCACCTCATCAGGAATCCCCACATAACGCCCTGGGGTTAACACAAAATTATGCTTCTCAATATCGGCAAGAGTTGCCGATTTGCAAAAGCCCTTGATATCACGGTAAATTTCCCTCTCCCTAAATCCCTCTCCCAAGGGGAGAGGGACTTCCAGACTATTCTTCTTGTTCCCCTCCCTTTGGGAGGGGCTAGGGGAGGGAATCTGGGAGGGGCTAGGGGAGGGAATCTTCTTCCACTCATGATAAGTATCCGCAATCCGCTTAATCTCCTCCTCCGTAAACGCCCGACTACTGCGATTGACCATATAGCCAAGCTCAGAAGCATCAATAAATAACACCTCACCTTTGCGATCGCGATTCTTATTCCCATTCTTGTACCGACTCAAAAACCACAAACAAGCAGGAATCCCCGTATTGTAAAAAAGCTGCGTCGGCAACATCACAATACAGTCCACCAAATCTTGCAGCACTAAAGCCTTGCGAATATCCCCCTCACCACTCGTATTCGATGACAGTGAACCATTAGACAACACAAACCCCGCCGAACCCGTAGGCGACAAGTGATAAAGGAAATGCTGCACCCAAGCAAAATTAGCGCTGCCCTGTGGCGGCTTGCCATACTGCCAGCGTCCATCATTCTGTAATAGATCACCGCCCCAATCACTGTCATTAAAAGGAGGATTGGCAATCACAAAATCCGCCTTGAGGTCTTTGTGGGCATCATTCAAAAATGACCCTTCAGGATTCCACTTAATATTTGAGCCATCAATCCCCCGCAAAGCCAAATTCATTCGACATAACTTGTATGTCGTTTCGTTGCTCTCCTGACCATAGATCGACAGATTATCTAACCGCCCCTGATGATTTTGGACAAACTTCTCACTCTGGACAAACATCCCACCCGAACCACAGCAAGGGTCAAACACCCGCCCATTGTAAGGCTCTAAAATCTCCACCAATAACCGCACAATACTTTCAGGCGTATAGAACTGTCCGCCCTTCCTACCTTCGGCAAGCGCAAACTGTCCCAAAAAGTACTCATAGACCCGCCCCAAAACATCCTGCGCCTGTGCCTCCGCATCCCCTAACGTAATCGAACCAATCAAATCGATTAACCCACCCAAAGATTTCTGGTCTAACTTTTGCTGACCATAGACCTTGGGCAAAATCCCCTTGAGCGGCTTAGCATTTTCCCGCTCGATCGCCTCCATTGCCAGATCGACAGTTTTCCCAATATCAGGCTGTTTCGCCTGTCCTTGCAGATAAGACCACCGAGCCTCAACAGGCACAAAAAACACATTCTCCGCCGAATACTCATCCCGATCCTCTGGATCGGCTCCTGCATAATCCCCCTCACCCGCGATCAGCTTTTGGTGCAACACCTCAAACGCATCGGAAATATACTTAAGAAAAATTAACCCTAAAACAATGTGCTTATATTCCGCCGCATCAATATTTTTTCGCAGCTTATCCGCAGTTTTCCATAGTTTTTGCTCAAAGGACTCTGAGTTATTTTGCTTGGCTGTTAATTCCGCCATCTTATCCTTAATTTTAAAATTCTCTACTAGAACACATATCAATTGATGTGTGTTAGCTACAAAAACAAGCCCTTTGCAGAGCCTAAAATATTTAAAAATACTCTTGCAAATCCTTACCCCGATCGCCTAAATCAACAACCGCTTGTTTTAGCAAGGCGATCGCCATCGGTGACGGTTGATGATGTCCATTGCGCCATCGGCTCAGCGAAGGATAGGATATACCAAGTTTTAGAGCGAGTTAGTTCGCCTTGGTTTAAATTCAACCTTGACAGAAGCGCGTCTATTAAATATGTATAGCTTTTTTCCTGTAACTTCATGACAGCGAAATATATCAAGTGATATAGCGAGTATATCAGATGTTTTTTGTTTTTGTGTTACAAAAAAGCAATGTTTAAGAGATTGCTGTCCATTTAATAGGTTTTCCACGCTTATCAAATCAAACATGGAACTAAAATCTGCTACACCTAAATCACGATTGAGATACTTTCGCCTGTTATTTATCCCCGTGGCGATCGCCGCCTTGGGCGTGATGGCATATTGTATTTGGCAAATATTTCCTTGGTTTGTGGCAATGGCGATCGCAGGTCCGATCGCTGGTTATTCGATTAAGCAGATAATTCCGTTGTTTGTTAAATGAGAAAAGCGATCGCCTTTTGCGGAGAGCGATCACCATATCAAACACTGGGGATTAGTTTCTAGCTTTTACCAAAAAAAGTCTCAACATTAATTGTACCGAGATTCATTTTTTTGAGCAACTCTGACACTACAACTTCATCAACTTTTTCAAAAAACGCTTCATCTCCAACTCTGTCAGCGATCGCCACACCAAATTGTGTATGCAGATTGGCATATCTGCCCTCACCAGTTTTATAGCTAGCAGTTTCCTTACCTGTTCTAGTGGAGTTTTCATCGACTTCGTTCTGGTAGAGTTCTGCACGATCTACAGCGCTCGCCTCTTGAGTTCTTCTAGCGAGTTGCCCTGCCCGAAATTCCTTAGCCTTGTCAGTCGAAATCAATTCAGAGAGTTTGTTTAATCCCTCTTCATTCCAGTATGTTTCATTGTCCCCGCCATCATTTTTCCAAAGTCCTGCAAGCTCATCTTTTTTGGTTGATTTGAGTTTACGGATGTATTCAGGCGTGCAGCCAAACATTTCGGCAATCTCATGATTGCTATAAAACTTAGGCATAGTAATGGTTTCAGGCATTGGTAACGCCTCCCGTTACAGAATTTATCGATTTAGGATCGCATAGTGTTACTAGCTACGCAATACTTGTCACGGTATGCGTTACTGAATATTTGTGTCCACAAAAAAGCGATCGCTCTGATGTAGAGAAATCGCTTTTTTGGTGAAGAAATTTAATTTGCGGTTGTTTCCAATCGATCGCAGTTCCTGACTCGCAGGGACAAAATAAATATATCACGATTTACTAGCGCGGCGATAATCCCAAGGTTTTTCATAGCTGCCTGACCATACACCGATCTTTTTATCTTTAGCCTCTTTCTCTGCATCCTCAATAAGCCTGATGGCAAAGGAATCACCTGTTTAAATGCCCATAATGGAAAAAGAGATGGTTCGTTTCTAGGTACTAGGACAGGACGTTTTACCGCACTGATGGCTCGGCAATAATCTAATTAATTTGTAGAATTCATCAATATCTTTGCCTGCGCCATAGATATTGTAGATTTTGATGTGTTCAACTAAAAATTGGTATTCCTAAAAAAATCCACAAAAAACAACCTCCCTCTTTTCTTGTGACAGATTAGAGAGAGGTTGTTTTTTAGTTATTTAATTTGTTTAGCTTTGTCATTAGTCAATCTTAGGAACTAACCATTGATAGCAGGAGCAGTCAAAGCAACAGGAGCAACTTCAACAGCAGCAAGGTCTAAGGGGAAGTTGTGAG